>NZ_JBEZKA010000042.1:0-48072 GCF_040651435.1 Streptomyces sp. NPDC048479 | reverse complement strand
CTGCACACCTACAACCACCACCGCTGCCACACCGCACTCGAAGGCCAGCCACCCATCAGCCGCGTGAACAACGCTCCAGGTCAATACACCTAGTGCCTGGCCGGAAACGGTCCACGATCTGCCCGGGACAGGCCCAGGCAGGCTCGGACAGGCCTGGGCAGGACCTAGGACAGGCCTAGGCCGAAAGACCGTACTTTGTTGCAGCGGGATGAAATCCGCTGCTCGCCGCGTTGGTGCCTTCCGGTAGACCAGAACTGGATCTCACGGGAGGCACCACGTGGCGGCGGAGCAGGGGTGGGCGCGGCGGCTGTCCGGTTACGCATGGCGGTACCGGCGCAATGTGGTGCTCGCGCTCGGGTCCTCGCTGGCCGGTATGGCCGTCATGGCCCTCGTCCCGCTGATCACCAAGGTCGTCATCGACGATGTCATCGGTGACCGTTCGAAATCCATCGGCGTCTGGACCGGGCTGCTGATAGCCGCCGCGCTCGTCGTCTACGCCCTCACCTATATACGCCGCTACTACGGCGGCCGCCTCGCCCTCGACGTCCAGCACGATCTGCGGACCGAAATGTACGGGACGATCACCCGCCTCGACGGCCGGCGCCAGGACGAACTGTCCACCGGACAGGTCGTCGGCCGTGCCACCAGCGACCTTCAGCTCATCCAGGGCCTGCTCTTCATGCTCCCGATGACCATCGGGAACATCCTGCTCTTCCTCATCTCACTGGTGATCATGGCGTGGCTGTCGCTGCCGCTCACCCTGATCGCGATCGCCGTCGCCCCCGCCCTCTGGTTCATAGCCAAGCGCAGCCGCACCCGGCTGCACCCCGCCACCTGGTACGCGCAGAGCCAGGCGGCCGCCGTCGCGGGCGTCGTCGACGGCGCCGTCTCCGGCGTACGCGTGGTCAAGGGCTTCGGCCAGGAGGACCAGGAGACCGGCAAACTGCGCGAGGTCGGCCGCAAGCTCTTCGCGGGCCGGCTGCGCACCATCCGGCTGAACTCGAAGTACACCCCGGCTCTCCAGGCGGTCCCCGCGCTCGGGCAGGTCGCGATGCTGGCGCTCGGCGGCTGGCTGGCCACCCGTGGCCAGATCACCCTCGGTACCTTCGTCGCCTTCTCCGCCTATCTCGCACAGCTCGTCGGCCCGGTCAGGATGCTCGCCGTGGTGCTGACCGTCGGACAGCAGGCGCGGGCGGGTGTGGAGCGCGTACTGGAGCTGATCGACACCGAGCCCACGATGCAGGACGGTACGAAGGAGCTTCCGGCGGACGCGCCCGCGACCGTCGAGTTCGACGACGTCACCTTCGGCTACGACAAGGAGCGTCCGGTCCTCGACGGCTTCTCGCTGGAGATCCAGCCGGGCGAGACCGTCGCCGTCGTCGGCTCCTCCGGCAGCGGCAAGTCCACCGTCTCGCTGCTGCTGCCCCGTTTCTACGACGTGACGCACGGCGCGGTCCTCGTCGGCGGCCACGATGTGCGCGAACTGACCCACGACTCGCTGCGGGCCGCCATCGGGCTCGTACCGGAGGACAGCTTCCTCTTCTCCGAGACCGTGCGCACGAACATCGCGTACGGAAAGCCCGGCGCTACCGACGAGGAGATAGAGACCGCGGCGCGCGCCGCACAGGCCGACCGTTTCATCGCCGAGCTCCCGAACGGCTACGACACCAAGGTCGGCGAGCACGGGCTCACTCTCTCCGGTGGCCAGCGCCAGCGCATCGCGCTCGCCCGCGCGATCCTCACCGACCCGCGGCTGCTCCTCCTCGACGACGCCACATCCGCCGTCGACGCCCGCGTCGAGCACGAGATCCACGAGGCGCTCAAGCAGGTCATGGCGGGCCGTACGACCTTGCTGATCGCCCACCGCCGCTCGACCCTCGGACTCGCGGACCGTATCGCAGTGCTGGACGGCGGCCGGCTCGCCGACATCGGCACGCACGAGGAGCTGACGCGGCGCTCGGCCCTGTACCGGCGGCTGCTGACCGACCCGGACGAGCTCGGCGGCGTATCGCCGGGACACCGGCCGCTGCCGGCCGCGGAACCGGCGGAGGACCACACCGTACGGGACGAGCTCGACGCCGAGTTCGACGTCGAGCGCGGCCTCACGCCCCGGCTCTGGGTACGGGAGGAGAACACCGAGGAGTCCGCGGCCCCCGGCGCCACGCCCGAACTCCTCGCCCAGGTCGAGGCGCTGCCGCCGGCCACCGACACCCCCGACATCGACGAGGCACACGCCGTCCGCCCCGAGCAGGCGTACGGGCTGCGCAGGCTGCTGAGCGGCTTCGGCCTGCCGCTGCTGGTCAGCCTGGCGCTGGTCGCGGTCGACGCGGGCATGAGCCTGGCGCTTCCCATCCTGATCCGGCACGGCATCGACAAGGGTGTCGAACAGATGGCGCTCGGTGCGGTGTGGGCGGCCTCCGCGCTCGCGCTGGTGACGGTCGTCGTGCAGTGGGCCGCGCAGATCGGCGAGACCCGGATGACGGGCCGCACCGGTGAGCGCGTCCTCTACTCCCTGCGCCTGAAGATCTTCGCGCAGCTCCAGCGGCTCGGACTCGACTACTACGAGCGCGAGTTGACCGGTCGGATCATGACCCGGATGACGACGGACGTGGACGCCCTGTCCACGTTTCTGCAGACCGGCCTGGTCACCGCGTTCGTCTCGGTCGTCACCTTCTTCGGCATCATGGCCGCGCTTCTCTTCATCGACCTGCAGCTGGCGCTGGTGGTCTTCGCGACCCTGCCGTTCCTGATCGTCGGCACGTTCTTCTTCCGCCGCAAGAGCGTGCAGGCGTACGAGCTGGCCCGTGAGCGCATCAGTGTCGTCAACGGCGACCTGCAGGAGTCCGTGTCCGGGCTGCGGATCGTCCAGGCGTTCCGGCGCGAGCGCGACGGCGGGGCCCGGTTCGCCGCCCGCAGCGACAGTTACCGCCAGGCCCGGGTGCGCGGCCAGTGGCTGATCTCCGTCTACTTCCCCTTTGTGCAGCTGCTGTCGTCGGTGGCCGCGGCCGCCGTGCTGATCGTGGGCGCGGGCCGGGTCGAGGCGGGCACCCTCACCACCGGCGCGCTGGTGGCGTACCTCCTCTACATCGATCTGTTCTTCGCGCCGGTGCAGCAGCTGTCCCAGGTCTTCGACGGTTACCAGCAGGCAACGGTCTCGCTCGGCCGCATCCAGGAACTGCTCCAGGAGCCGACCTCGACCGCTGCGGCGAAGGCCCCCGTCGAGGTGCTGTCGCTGCGCGGCGAGATCGCCTTCGAGAACGTCGACTTCGCGTACGGGTCCGCCGACGAACCCGAAGCTGCCCTGAACTCCATCGACCTGCGTATCCCGGCCGGCCAGACCGTCGCCTTCGTCGGCGAGACCGGCGCGGGCAAGTCGACGCTGGTCAAGCTGGTCGCGCGGTTCTACGACCCGACGAGCGGCAAGGTCACGGCGGACGGTACTGACCTGCGCGACCTGGACCTCACCGCGTACCGGCACCGGCTCGGCGTCGTCCCGCAGGAGGCGTACCTCTTCGCGGGCACGGTCCGGGACGCCATCGCGTACGGCCGCCCCGGCGCGAGCGATGCCGAGGTGGAGGCCGCGGCCCGGGCCGTCGGCGCCCACGACATGATCGCCACCCTCGACGGCGGCTACCTGCACGAGGTCTCCGAGCGTGGCCGCAACCTCTCGGCGGGCCAGCGCCAGCTGATCGCCCTGGCCCGCGCCGAGCTCGTCGACCCGGACATCCTGCTGCTCGACGAGGCGACCGCGGCCCTGGATCTGGCCACCGAGGCTCAGGTCAACCAGGCCACGGACCGTCTCACCGGACGCCGCACCACCCTGGTCGTCGCCCACCGGCTGACCACCGCCGCCCGCGCGGACCGGGTGATAGTGATGGACGGCGGCCGGGCGGTCGAGGACGGCACCCATGACGAACTCCTGGCGCTGGGCGGCACCTACGCCACGCTGTGGCGGAGCTTCATAGGGGAGGGCGAGCCCGCGGCGGTGTAACGGACTCCCGGGCATCGCAACCATTCCGATCCCATGTGCGTCGTACGCATGTACGGGACCGTGGCGAGGGGGAACATAGTGGTGACTGGGGCGGGGAACAGTAGGCTCGGGCGGCTGCTCGCGCAGTGCCTCGCTGTGCTCATGACGGCTGCGGCTCTCACCCTGGCCGGCCCAGGCGCGCAGCGCGCCGACGCCGCCGTCTCCGCGTGTGCCGGACGGCCGCAGAAGACCGTCAAGTTCGCCACCGGCGAGCTGCGCATCTACAAGAACCGGCACTACGCCTGCGCCATCACCATCAGCACCAGGCCCGGCACGAGGCGGGCCATGTCGGTCTCCCTCCAGGCGCGCGGCGGCCGCGCCGCCGTGGACAAGGGCGTCTTCAAGCGCCAGGCGGGGCCCGTCACCGTCCACGCACTCAACCGCTGTGTACGGGCCACCGGAGCCGTCGCCGGCAGCTCCGGATCGACCGGCTGGATCCTCTGCTGACGGCCCTCGCGTCAACCGCGCAGGGTCTCCCGCGCCAAGGTCTGACGGACCCTTGCGCCAAGCGCTGACGGACCCTCACATCAACCGCTGACCGACCGCGCACCCAACTGGGGCTGGCGGTCCGGGCATTGCCCCCGCTAGGTTCACCGCGACCACAGGTGAATCAAGGGGAGGGTGAATGCGCAAGGCGCTCAGATGGCTGCTGTCGCTCGTGGTGCTCATAGGCACCATGAGTGCGGCCGGTGCGACGGCCGGGGCGGCTACCGCCGCAGAGCCGGCGGCCGGCACGGACATCAAGGACCGGATCCTGGCGATACCGGGCATGAGTCTCATCGAGGAGAAGCCGTACCCGGGTTACCGGTACTTCGTCCTCAACTACACACAGCCGGTCGACCACCGGCACCCGGACAAGGGCACCTTCAAGCAGCGGATCACCCTGCTGCACAAGGACACCAACCGTCCCACCGTCTTCTTCACCTCCGGCTACAACGTGAGCACCACGCCGCGCCGCAGTGAGCCGACGGCGATCATCGACGGCAACCAGGTCTCCCTGGAGTACCGGTTCTTCACCCCGTCCAGGCCCGACCCGGCCAACTGGTCCAAGCTGGACATCTGGCAGGCCGCCAGCGACCAGCACCGCGTCTTCAAGGCGCTGAAGAAGATCTACGCCAAGAACTGGCTCACCACCGGCGGCTCCAAGGGCGGTATGACCGCCACCTACTTCGAGCGCTTCTACCCTGCCGACATGGACGGCGTCGTCGCCTATGTCGCGCCCAACGACGTGCGAAACAAGGAGGACTCGGCCTACGACCGGTTCTTCGAGCAGGTCGGCACCAAGGAGTGCCGCGACAAGCTGAACGCGGTGCAGCGCGAGGCGCTCGTGCGCCGTGCGCCGCTGGAGGCCAAGTACGAGCAGGCCGCGGCCACCGAGGGCTACACGTTCAAGACCATCGGCAGCCTCGACAGGGCGTACGAGGCTGTCGTCCTCGACTACGTCTGGGGCTTCTGGCAGTACAGCCTGCTTGCCGACTGCGAGTCGATCCCGGTCGCTGCCACCGCCACCGACCAGGAGATCTACGACTCCGTCGACGCGATCTCCGGCTTCTCCTTCTACACGGACCAGGGCCTGGAGACGTACACGCCGTACTACTACCAGGCAGGCACCGAGCTGGGCTCGCCCGACATCAAGCAGCCGCACCTCAAGGGGCTGAGCCGGTACGGGTACCAGCCGCCGCGGAATTTTGTGCCGCGTGACATCCCGATGCGCTTCAAGCCGTGGGTGATGAACGACGTCGACACATGGGTCCGGCACAACGCCCGCCACATGATGTTCATCTACGGCGAGAACGACCCGTGGGGCGGCGAGCGCTTCCGGCTCGGCAAGGGCGCCCGCGACAGCTATGTGTACACCGCGCCCGGCGCCAACCACGGTGCCAACGTCGCAGGCCTCGTGCCGGACCAGAAGGCGGCCGCCACCGCAGCGATCCTGAAGTGGGCGGGCGTCGCTCCGGCCGCGGTCCAGGAGGACGCGGCGAAGGCGAAGCCGCTGACGAAGTACGACGCGAAGCTCGACAAGCGGGACATCCAGCGGGAGCCGGCGCTGAGGCCGTAACCGCGTCTGCGACAGCGTGGGCTGTGCCCGCCGCGCGTGGATCCTCACACGCGGCGGGCGCAGCCCACCGGCCTTTCTCCGCCCAGCTGCACATAGAGCGCGGTGGACGGCGGGCACTGCGACCTGTCGGTCACCGCGGACGCCACCTTGAACTCCGGTGCCCGCGGCCCGGATCCGTCGCAGGCGGTCTCCTTCACCTGGCCCTTGCTCGCGTTGTGGACGCAGTCGCCGACGACGGTGTGCGGACCGCCGCCACCGCCCGGGTCACCGGGATGCGGCGGCTCCAGATTGCGCATACAGGCGTAGCCCCGTCCCACCTCCCCGTCGCCGTCCTCGTCGGTCGCCGGGCGGCTCTCGGAGATGTGCAGCACGAAGTCGGTGGCGGCCGGGCACGTGGGGCCGTCCGATGGCCTCCCGCCATACCGGGCGATCACCCGGGCCACCGCCTTCTCGCTGGTGCAGGGCACTTCACGGAAGTCGCGGCCGCGCGAGCCGCAGTCGCCGGGGCCCAGAAAGACCAGGCCGTATCCGTACGGTGTGGCGGTGGGGCTGCCGATACCGGTGCCGGCGACCGGACCCGTGCCTTCCGTCGCCTGCCTGCAGGCGGCAGTGAGCGCCACCGCCAGTACCAGTATCACTACCGGTGCCAGGGTGCTCACCGCCCGTGCGGACCGCCGCTTCATACGCATCTGTACCCCCACCCCCACCGGCCCTCCGTGCTCCGGGCCGGTCCCCGCCCAGCGTGACCCGCCGAGGCGGGCGCACGCCAGACGCACGGGGTGCTTCGGGACAATTGGGGGGAGTGCGAGGGTGGTGCGCGGCCGGTCCGCGTACGTCAGCTGTACGTCGGCCGAATGTCAGTCGTACGACAGTCCGTAGCCGATGGGGTAGAGCACGCGGGACGGATCGTCCGCCCGCTGTACGGGTACGGGGAGCCGCCCCTCGGGATCGGCGCGGCCCGTGATCACCCGTGCCGCGGCCCGTAGTTCGACATCGGTCCAGGAGTACGCGGCGAGCGCCGCCCGGGCGCCGCCGAGCTGGGCGATGTCGTACGGATTGCGGATGGCGAGGACGACGACCGGGACGCCGGTCGCAATGAGCCTGGACACCAGGGTGCGCTGGCTGCTGCTCGCCGAGACGTTGTACGTACCGACGATCACGGCGTCCTTGCCGCCGGCCGCGGCCACTGCCTCGTCGATCTTCGCGGTGGTCGGGGTGATACCGGTGGACAGTACGGTGGCGGTGAAGCCCAGTTCGGTGAAGGCCGTCGCCAGGACGGTGGTCGGTGGTCCGGTCGTGCCGGTGGGCGAGGCGGGGTCGGCGCCGACGACCAGGAGGTTGCCGTGCTCGCGCCGGCTCAGTGGCAGCAGCCGGTCCTCGTTGACGAGGAGCGTGGTCGTCCGCTCGGCGATCCGGTCGGCGGCGGCGAGGTGCGCGCGGGTGCCGACGGTACGGTCCACGCCCCGGTGGGAGACGAACGGATGGCGGAACAGCCCCAGTCTCTCCTTGAGCAGGAGGATGCGGAGGATTGACTCCTCGATGCGGGCCACGCTGATCTCGCCGCTCTTGACGGCGCTGAGGACACCGTTCCGGGCGACGGCCAGATCAGGCGGGTTGAGCAGCTGGTCCACGCCGGCCGCGAGCGCGAGCACCGGCACCCGGTGGTCGCCGTACTTGTCCCGTACGCCCTGCATATTGAGCGCGTCGGTGACGACCACACCGTCGTAGCCGAGCTCTTCGCGCAGGATGCCGGTGAGGATGGGGCGGGAGAGCGTGGCCGGGTCGTTGCTCGGGTCCAGCGCCGGGAACTGGATGTGCGCCGTCATGATCGAGTCGATGCCGGCGGCGATCGCCGCCCGGAACGGCGGAGCGTCGGTCTCCTCCCACTGCGCGCGGGTGTGCGTGATGACAGGGATGCCCGTATGGCTGTCGACGGTGGTGTCGCCGTGTCCCGGGAAGTGCTTGGAGGTCGCGGCGATGCCCGCGCTCTGGTAGCCGCGGACCTGGGCGGCGACCAGACCGGCGACGGCGCGGGGGTCGGCGCCGAAGGACCGTACGCCGATGACCGGGTTGGCGGGGTTGATATTGACGTCGGCGACCGGAGCGTAGTTCTGGACGATGCCCACCGCGGCCAGCTCGGCCCCGGCGATCTGCGCGGCGGTACGGGCGCCGGACCGTGGTCCGCCCGCGCCCAGCGCCATCGCACCCGGCATCAGGGTGGCGGGCCTGCCGACACGGGCCACAATGCCGTGCTCCTGGTCGGTGGAGATCAGCAGCGGTACGGGCGTGGGCTGCGCGAGCCCGGCCCGCTGGATGCCGTTGGACAGGTCGGCGATCTGGTGCGGGTCGCGGGTGTTGTGCGCCCAGGCGAAGTAGATGATGCCGCCGACGTGGTACTTGGCGACCAGCTCGGCGGCGGTGCGGACGCCCATCTCCTTGATGTTCAGCTCGATGTCGGCCTGATCGGGGGCGGTGGCGGAGTGCCCGTACACCCGCATCACGAAGAGCTGGCCGACCTTCTCCTCGAGGCTCATCCGGGCGATGAGCCGCCTGAGGTGGTGGGAGGGACGGGCGACGGCGGGGGAGGCGGTGACGACGGCACTCGCCGCGAGGGCGGTCGTGGCGCTCGCGGCGGTCGCGGTGAGGAGGGTGCGTCTGGAGAGGCTCCGGTCGTGCATGGGTGCTCCTTCCGGCCTTGCTCGACAAGGGAGTTGAAGGAAACTTCCAAGGGTTCACGGACAGCCGGAAAGTTACTGCCAGGTCAAGGGTGTGGCAACAGAAAGGACGCGCGGCGCGCGAAAGGTCACCGGGACGGGGGTCCGCCACCGGCGCTGTCGGAGGGGGGCGCACCGGTGGCGGTGTGCTGCCGGCCGCAGGCGGCTGGAGAGGGGTGGTCGGCGATCGCAGCCAGCAGCGAGGGCCGACACCGCTCTGCGGAGACTCACCAGCAGTACGGCCCGTTAGACGGAGGGGCGTGGGTGCGGGTTCCTGTAAATCGGCGATTCCGCGGAAATGGTGCGGGAGGTACCACGGGGGGCGTTTCGCGCTGTGCGCGTGGCGGTGGGGGTGCGGGTCCCTTGCGGGGTACGCGTTGGTGCTCGGGGGTGCCCGGTCTCCGCGGGTCCGGGCCCTTTGCGGGGTGCGCGTTGGGTTGCCCCGGGGTGCGGGTGCGGTGCGCGAGTCTTGGGTTGCCCGGGGGTGCGGGTTTTGGGTGTTTGGGCGTGCCCGGTCCTGCGCGGTGGCCGTCCGGGGTCCGCTCCGGGGCTCGTGTCCGGTACTGCGCTGCATCCGATATGCGGCTCCGCCGCGTGGTCACCGCGCTTCGCACGAGTTGCGACGCTTTCCGTCCAGAACACGACCGGGAAGGGGCGGGTGGGGGAACAAACAGGCCCCGTCACGCGCTCGCCCGCGCCGTGTCCATCCAGTGGCGCCGGAGCGCCTCCACCGTCGCCGTGATCGCCGGGCGACGCGCCGCGCCCGTGCGCCACAGGGCGTACAGGCGACGCATCGGCACCGGATCCAGGCTGACCGCCCGCACCCCCGCCGGCAGCGCCCCGCGGCCGAGGCGCGGGATCATCGCGATGCCCAGGCCCTCAGCGACCAGCGCGATCTGGGTGTGGTACTCCTCGGCCCGGTGGGCCAGATCCGGCTCGCAGCCCGCCGCCCGCAGTGTACGGACCAGCCAGTCGTGGCAGACCGTGCCCGGCGGCTGGCAGATCCAGCGCTCGCCCGCCAGCTCCTCGCGGCGTACGGAAGCGCGCCCCGCCAGCGCATGCTCCCCCGGCACCAGCAGATCGCACAGGTCGTCGCCGATCACCGCCTGCTCCACCCCTTCCGGCGCGGGCAGCGGCGCGATGTCCCAGTCGTGCGCGACAGCGACGTCGATCATGCCCCGGGCCACCAGATCGATGGACAGATGCGGGTCGACCTCGGTCATCCGGGCGTCGAGCCCGGGGTGCTCGCGGCCCAGCTCGGCGAGCACTCCCGGCAGCAGACCGCGTGCGGCGGAGGCGAAGGCGCCTATGGTGAGCCGCCCCGTCGGCCGCCCCCTGCGCTCCTCCAGCGTGGTCTCCGCGCGCTCGACGATCGCGAGCAACTCCTGTGCGGTGGCGGCCAGATGACGCGCCTCGTCGGTGAGCGCCACGCCCCGCCCCTGCCGTTCCAGCAGCGTCGTACGGGTCTCCCGCTCCAGCTTGGTGATCTGCTGCGACACGGCGGACGGGGTGTACCCGAGGGCGATCGCCGCGGCGGCTACGGAACCATGGACGGAAACGGCGTGCAACGCGCGCAGTCGTCCCAGATCGAGCATGACCGCCCTCCCTTTCGCCAGAGCCTCAGCAGGCATTCGTAAGCAACGCTCAATTCCACCATGAAGAAACCCGCGCTGGTGCTACATGGTCGAGTCCGGTGATCCTCGATCCATGCGTCCCGTACATGTGGCACTCGCCGTCCTCGTCACCGCCGTCTGGGGAGTGAACTTCGTCGTCATCGAGCTCGGACTCGGCCACTTCCCGCCCCTGCTCTTCTCCGCCCTGCGCTTCCTGGTGGCCGCGCTGCCCGCCGTTTTCTTCATGGGCCGCCCGAAGGTCGCCTGGAAATGGGTGATCGGCGTCGGACTGGCCCTGGGCGTCGCCAAGTTCGGGCTGCTCTTCATCGGAATGGACCGGGGTATGCCGGCCGGTCTGTCCTCGCTCGTCGTGCAGATCCAGGCCGTCTTCACGGCGGTCTTCGCCGCCGTCGTCCTCGGCGAACGCCCGGGCAGGGTGAGGGTGCTGGGCATGAGCGTCGCCCTGGCCGGTATCGCCGTCGCGGCCGTCGACGAAGGCGCCTCGGGCCCCGTCCTCGCCTTCCTGCTCGTCATCGCGGCTGCCGCCTGCTGGGGTGTGTCCAATGTGCTGACCCGCAAGGCGTCCCCGCCGGACGCGCTGAACTTCATGATCTGGGTGTCCACCGTGCCCGTACTGCCGCTCCTCGCGCTCTCCCTGCTCTTCGAAGGCCCGGCGGCCGATCTGGACGCGCTGCGTTCGCTGGACTGGAGCGGGGCAGGGACCATCGTCTACGTCGCCTGGGGCGCCACAGTCTTCGGCTTCGGCGCCTGGGGCTTCCTGTTGCGCCGCTACCCCGCCTCGTCCGTCGCGCCCTTCTCGCTGCTGGTGCCGGTCTTCGGCATGTCCTCCGCGGCGCTGCTGCTGGACGAGTCGGTGAGCCCGCTGCGCTGGGGCGCGGCGGTCCTGCTGGTCGGCGGGGTGGCGCTCACCTCACTGTCGAGAGCAGGCGCTCCAGGTGCTCCCGTCCCGGCACCAGCAGCCTCGGCAGGTCAGCTGCCTCCGGATGCCAGCGTTTCTCGTACTCCCAGCACAGCCACGTCTCCTCGGTGAGCGTCGCCAGGCACTCGGCGAGCGGCAGTACGCCCGCTCCCAGCGGCAGGGGCGCGAGGTCGTCGGCCGATGCGACGTCCTTGACCTGGACATAGCCGAGGAAAGGAGCGAGCGCGGCATGCGCCGCCGCCGGGGTCTCGCCGTCGAGCCAGGGGTGCACCACGTCCCAGATCGCGCCCGCGCTCTTGTGGCCGACCGGGCCAAGGATGCGCGAGACATCGGCGCCGGTGCGGTGCGAGTCGTGGGTCTCGAGCAGGATCCGCACGCCGAGCCCGGCCGCGGTTTCGGCGGCGGCCCCGAGCCGGCGGGCCGCGGTGGCCTCGGCGACGGCCGGGTCCTGGTCGCCGCCGCCGGGAAAGACGCGTACATACGGCGCGCCCAAGTCGTGGGCCAGCCACATCAGTTCGTCGAGCTCCTCGTACACCGGAGCGTCGTCACCGGCGGCCGCGACGCCGGTGTATCCGCACACGGTGAGAATCTCCACGCCCGCGCGTTCGAACTCCGCCACCACGGAGGCCCGTTCCTGCGCGCCGATCCCCGGATGCACCGGCTCCTCGGGGTGGGCGCGCAGCTCGACTCCCTGGTAGCCGGTGTCCACAGCGAGCGCGACCACATCGGCGACCGGCATGCCCGGCACACCGAGGGTGGAGAAGGCGAACTTCACTTGACCGTTCCTTCCAGCAGGGGCAGCCGCCAGTCCTGGCCGACCAGGTCGGCTCCGTATGAGCGGTGCGGCTTCTCGGCGACGAGGGTGAACCCGGCCCGCTGATAGATCCGGCGGGCCCCGGCCAGTACCTCATTGGTCCACAGCACCAGTTCTCGATACCCCACCTCGCGCGCGAAATCCACGACGGTGCGCACCAGCAGGTCGCCGAGCCCGTGCCCGCGCGCGTCCGGTTCGACGAGCAGCAGCCGCAGGCGTGCGGTCGCCGGGGCGTCGTCCCGTACGCACATGACCGAGCCCACCGGACGCCCGTCCAGCTCGGCGATCCACACCCGCTCCAGATGAGGCTCGTGGTCCTGCGCGAAGTCCGCGACGATCCGGGCGACGAGGCCCTCGAAGTCGGCGTTCCAGCCGTACTCGGCGGCGTACAGCGCACCGTGCCGCTGCACGATCCAGCCGAGGTCGCCGGGACCCGGATCGCGCAGCACCGGGCCCTCGCGGTGCGCGGGCCGGCCGCGGCCGAGGATCTCGCGTACGCTCCGCATCGCCGCGGCCAGCCGCGGCCGCTCCTCCGACGGCACCTTGGCGAGCATCGCCCCCACGGCCTCCCGCGAGCGCTCGTCGAGGAGGGCCGCGGCCTCGCGCCCGCGGGCGGTGAGGGTTATCCGCTGCCGCCGCGGATCGAGATCGGAGGGCGCCCGCCCGACCAGCCCGTCCTGCTCGAACTTGGCGAGCAGCCTGCTCAAGTACCCGGCGTCGAGCGAGAGCTCGGCGCGCAGGTCGGCGGCGTCGGTACGGGGGCTGTGGGCGAGTTCGTACAGCACGCGCGATTCGGTCAGCGTGTACGGGGTGTAGAGGTGCTTGCTGTAGTCGAGCGCGCCGATGAGGTTGGTGTAGAAGCGGTTGAAGGCGCGGATTTCATGGATCGGCATGAGCTGCTCCGAGCTTTTCCCTTGACTGAGTCAACGGTATGGCGCAATCCGGGCACCGGCAAGCCCTGTGCCGGCGGGACGGTGCTCCCTGTCAGAGCCTGATGCGAGGTCAGAGCCTGATGCGAGCGGCGACGGGCAGGCGGTCGCTCCCGGTCGCGGGCAGCGACCAGACCTTGGTGACGGTCGCGGAGCGGGTCATGATCTGGTCGATCCGGGCGACGGGAAAGGCGGCAGGCCGGCTGAACAGGGTGCGCGCCGACAGGCTCACTCCTTCCCGGGCGGAGCCGTCGACGCCCGTGCCATCAGCTCCGCGCCGATCGTCGCGATGCCCCCCGGCGGCGGCGCCTCCTTGCCCATCGCCAGCCGGCCCGCCCGCGCCCCCGCCTCGTACAGCGGCAGCCGTACGGTCGTCAGCGCCGGCACCGCGTCCACCGAGAACGGGAGGTCGTCGAAGCCGGCCACCGAGATGTCCTCCGGGATGCGCAGGCCCTGGTCGCGCAGGGCCGCGCAGGCGCCCAGTGTGACCGTGTCGTTGGCGGCCACGATCGCGGTCAACTCCGGCTCGCGGCGCAGCAGTTCGAGCGTCGCGTCATAGCCGGAGCGGCGGGCGTACGGACCGTGCACGGTGAGCCGGTCCTGGTTCTCGTCGAGCCCCGCGGCGGCCAGCGCGGCCCGGTGGCCCTCCAGGCGGTGGCGCGTCGTGGTGCGCTCCGCGGGCCCCGCGACGTATCCGATCGTGCGGTGGCCGAGCGCGAGCAGATGCTCGGTGAGCCGCCGTCCGCCGCCCCGGTTGTCGAAGGCGAGCGCGGCGACGATGGCGTCGCTGCCCGGGAGCGGCGGCCGGCCGCAGAGCACCACACGGGTGCCCGCGTCCGCGAGCTTCGCCAGCTTCGAGGTCATCGCCGCGATGTGGTCCGGGTCCTCCAGCGCGCCACCGGTCAGCACGACGGCCGCGGCCCGCTGCCGCTGGAGCAGGGTGAGATAGGTCAGCTCGCGCTCCGGTGAACCCCCGGTGTTGCAGACGACGGCCAGCTTCTCGCCGCCCGCCCGTCCGGCCCCCTCCTGCCCGCTGATCTCGGTCTGCGCGGCCCCGGCCATGATCCCGAAGAACGGGTCGGCGATGTCGTTGACGAGGATGCCGACCAGGTCGGAGGTGGCCGCGGCGAGCGAACTCGCGGGGCCGTTCAGTACGTAGTCGAGCTCGTCGACCGCGCGCAGCACCCGTTCCCGCGTCGACGCGGCGACCGGGTAGTTGCCGTTGAGCACACGGGAGACGGTGGCCGGGGACACCCGGGCGCGCGCCGCCACATCCGCCAGGGTGACTGTCATCGCTTTCCTCCGCGGGAGATGGAACCGAGCCCTTGTCCGGGCTGCTGTCGGCAGGCTAGCTTCATACCGTGTAGAAAGCGCTTGCTACGGCCATATCGAGGGAACTCGGAACCATCGAGGGGACATGGAGGCAACTTCGTGACACGCAGGACTGTGCGCATCGCCATGAACGGCGTCACGGGCCGGATGGGATACCGCCAGCATCTGGTGCGCTCCCTCCTTGCGATCCGCGAACAGGGCGGCCTGGACCTCGGGGGCGGCGAGGTGATCTGGCCCGAGCCGGTCCTCGTCGGCCGTCGCGAGCACGCGCTGCGCGAGATTGCCGAACGGCACGGCCTCACGCACTGGTCGACCGACCTCGACGCCGTACTCGCCGACGACAGCGTCGACATCTACTTCGACGCGCAGGTCACCTCCGCCCGCGTCACCGCGATCAAGCAGGCGATCGCGGCGGGCAAGCACATCTACACCGAGAAGCCGACCGCGACCGACCTGGTCGGCGCACTGGAGCTGGCGCGCCTGGCCGAGGCCGCCGGGATCAGGCACGGCGTCGTCCAGGACAAGATCTTCCTGCCGGGGCTCCTGAAGCTGAAGCGGCTCGTCGACGGCGGCTTCTTCGGCGACATCCTGTCCGTGCGCGGAGAGTTCGGCTACTGGGTCTTCGAGGGCGACTGGCAGGAGGCGCAGCGTCCGAGCTGGAACTACCGCGGTGAGGACGGCGGCGGCATCGTCGTCGACATGTTCCCGCACTGGGAGTACGTACTGCACGAGCTGTTCGGCCGGGTGACGAGCGTGACGGCGCAGGTCGCCACGCACGTTCCGCAGCGCTGGGACGAGCGCGGCAAGCCGTACGCGGCGACCGCGGACGACTCCGCGTACGGCATCTTCCAGCTGGAGGGCGGGGTCGTCGCCCAGATCAACTCCTCCTGGGCGGTACGCGTGAACCGCGACGAACTGGTGGAGTTCCAGGTCGACGGCACCCACGGCTCGGCGGTCGCGGGCCTGCGCCGCTGCCGCGCCCAGCACCGCTCCGCCACCCCGAAGCCGGTATGGAACCCGGACCTGCCCGCGACGGAGTCCTTCCGTGACCAGTGGCAGGAGGTGCCGGACAACACGAAGTTCGAGAACGGCTTCAAGGCGCAGTGGGAACTGTTCCTGCGCCATGTCGCGCTCGGCGAGCCGTATCACTGGGACCTGCCGGCGGGCGCGCGCGGTGTGCAGCTCGCCGAGCTGGGCCTGAAGTCCTCGGCCGAGGGCCGCCGGTTCGACGTACCGGAGCTGTCGCTGTGACGATCCGGCTCCTGCACGGGGTGTACGAACCCCGCACCGAACCGGCCGTGTTCGCCGCGGGAGGCGCGCCGCTCACCTCCCGTACGGTCTTCTCGGCAGCGCATGTCGTCGCCGATCCGTACGCCGATACGTCGTGGGGCTCGCCCGCCGCCGTGGACTGGGACGCGACGCTCGCCTTCCGCCGCCATCTGTGGTCGCACGGGCTCGGCGTGGCGGAGGCGATGGACACGGCGCAGCGCGGGATGGGCCTGGACTGGGCGGGCGCGGCGGAGCTGATCCGGCGCTCGGCGGCGGAGGCGAAGGCGGTGGGGGGCCGGATCGCGTGCGGTGTCGGTACCGACCAACTCGCGGCGGGCACCGGTTCGTCGGCGGGCGCCGGTTCATTGGCGGGCGCCGGTTCGTCGGCGGGCGCCGGTTCGTCGGCGTCGGGTGCTGCCTCGTTGGCGGAGGTGCGCGACGCGTACGAGGAGCAGCTGGCGCTGGTGGAGGAGAGCGGGGCGCAGGCAATCGTGATGGCGTCGCGGGCGTTGGCGTCTGCGGCGCGGACGTCCGACGACTATCTCGCCGTCTACTCCCACCTGCTGCGGCAGGCTTCGGAACCGGTGATCCTGCATTGGCTGGGGCCGATGTTCGACCCGGCACTGGAGGGTTACTGGGGCTCCGCCGACCTGGACGCGGCCACCTCGGTCCTCCTGGACGTCATCTCCGCCCACCCGGACAAGGTCGACGGGATCAAGATCTCGCTGCTGGACGCCCAGCGCGAGATCGACCTGCGCCGTCGCCTCCCGGAGGGCGTGCGGTGCTACACCGGCGACGACTTCAACTACCCCGAACTGATCGCGGGCGACGAGCACGGCTTCAGCCATGCGCTGCTCGGGATCTTCGACCCGCTGGGCCCGCCGGCGGCCGAGGCGGTACGGGTGCTGGACACGGGTGATGTCTCCGGGTTCCGTAAACGCCTCGATCCGACGGTCGCGTTGTCCCGCCATCTCTTCCAGCCGCCGACGCGCTTCTACAAGACGGGTGTGGTGCTGCTGGCGTGGCTGGCCGGACACCAGTCGCACTTCACGATGGTGGGCGGCCTGCAGTCGGCGCGCTCGCTGCCGCATTTCTGCCGGGCGTACGAACTGGCGGACGGGCTCGGCCTGTTCCCGGACCCGGTGCTGGCGGAGTCCCGTATGAAATCCCTGCTGAGCATGTACGGAGTCGCCCAGTGACCGGTCCGGATGCCATCTACCTGACCCGCTTCAGCATCAACCAGATGACGGTGAAACAGCTCAGCCTTCCCGAACTGGTCGATGCCTGTGCGGGGTTCGGTATTCCGGGGGTGGGGCTGTGGCGCGAACCGGTGCAGGCGTACGGGGTCGAGGCGGCGGCGAAGCTTGTACGGGACGCGGGGCTGGCGGTCACGAGTCTGTGCCGGGGCGGCTTCCTCACCGCGATCGAGGCGGCTGAGCGGGCGCGTGCGCTGGACGACAACCGCGCGGCCATCGACGAGGCGGCGACGCTCGGCACGGACACGCTGGTCCTGGTCTCGGGCGGACTTCCGCCGGGCAGCCGGGACTTGGTGGCGGCGCGGTCACGCATCGCGGACGCGCTCGCCGTGCTCGCTCCGTACGCGGGGGAGCGGGGCGTACGGCTGGCGATCGAGCCGCTGCACCCGATGTACGCGGCGGACCGGTGCGTGGTGTCCACGCTGACGCAGGCGCTGGACCTCGCGGAGCGTTTCCCGGCGTCGCAGGTGGGCGTGGTGGTGGACACGTACCACATCTGGTGGGACGACACGGCCCCGGCGGCGGTGGCGCGAGCGGGTTCGTCGGCCCGGATCCACGCATTCCAACTGGCGGACTGGACGACGCCGTTGCCGGCGGGGGTGCTGAACGGGCGGGGACAGATCGGGGACGGGTCGATCGACATGCGGGAGTGGCGGAAACGGGTGGAGGGGGCGGGGTACAGGGGTGCGATCGAGGTGGAGCTGTTCAACGGGGGGCTGTGGTCGCGGGACGGGGTGGAGGTCCTGGGAGAAACGGTGCGCCGGTACGGGGAGCACGTGCTGTAGGGGGAACGGGTCCCTGGCGGGGGATCGGGTCCTTTGCGGGGTGCGGGTCCCTGGTAGGGGCACGGGTCCCTTGCGGGGTGCGGGTCCGTGCGGGGGATCGGGTCCCTTGCGGGGTGTGGGTGCACCGCGGCGCGAAGCTGCCGCTCCGGGGGTGTGGGGGCGTCAGCCCCCACGTACCCCTCCCCGCCTTCCCCCCGGGGGCTGGGGGCACCGCCCCCAGTTTCGCCAAGGGGCGGGGTGGGGGGAACTCCACGCCCCGCACCCCGTGCACCCGCACCCACGCCGTCCCCGAACATCTGACCGGCGGGCCGAGCCCCTCACGGTCGACCAGAACGCCCATGACTAACCCACTTTGTCGGCATTCCGGGATTCCGGAAAATTAACTGCCCGAAGTCGTACAACCCTTTCCGCGTGACGCGGGTCTACCTGTCATCAAGGCTCCCGGGGAGGGATCTGGGGGGATCAGGGAGCTCTTGACGGAGGGGGAGTGCGAGGGGCCCGGTCGTCAGACCGGGCCCCCTTGACTGGCCGGACCGGCGACGGGCCCGAGTTGTCCACAGGCCCTCCGCATTGTCGGACCTCGGCGGTAGCGTCGGATCATGTCCAATCCAGCAGTGGTCGAAGGGGTCCTCGAGCGGATCACGTATGCCAACGAGGAGAACGGCTACACGGTCGCCCGGGTCGACACGGGACGCGGCAGTGATCTCCTCACGGTGGTCGGCTCGCTGCTCGGTGCGCAGCCGGGCGAGTCGTTGCGTATGGAGGGCCGTTGGGGCTCCCACCCCCAGTACGGCAAGCAGTTCACCGTGGACAACTACACGACCGTCCTGCCGGCCACGATCCAGGGCATACGCCGTTACCTCGGCTCGGGCCTGATCAAGGGAATCGGCCCCCGGATCGCCGAGCGCATCGTCGAGCACTTCGGCATCGACACGCTCGACATCATCGAGCAGCAGCCGAAGAAGCTCATCGAGGTCCCCGGACTCGGCCCGAAGCGGACGAAGTTGATCGGTGTCGCCTGGGAGGAGCAGAAGGCCATCAAGGAGGTCATGGTCTTCCTCCAAGGGGTCGGCGTCTCCACGTCCATTGCGGTGCGCATCTACAAGAAGTACGAGGACGCCTCGATCTCGGTCGTGAAGAACCAGCCGTACCGCCTCGCCGCCGACGTCTGGGGCATCGGGTTCCTCACCGCCGACAAGATCGCGCAGGCGGTCGGCATACCGCACGACAGCCCGGAGCGGGTCAAGGCGGGGCTGCAGTACGCCCTGTCGCAGTCCACCGACCAAGGGCACTGCTTCCTGCCCGAGGAGCAGCTGATCAGCGACGCGGTGAAACTGCTCCAGGTGGACACCGGCCTTGTCATCGAGTGCCTCGCCGAGCTCGCGGGCGAGGAGGAAGGGGTGGTACGGGAGAAGGTGCCGGCCCCGGACGGCGGTGAGCCGGTCACTGCGGTGTACCTGGTGCCCTTCCACCGGGCCGAGATCTCGCTCGCCGCCCAGCTGCGTCGGCTGCTGGGAGCCGGGGAGGACCGGATGCCGGGCTTCCAGGACGTCGTCTGGGACAAGGCGCTGGCCTGGCTCGCGGAGCGTACGGGCGCGGAGCTCGCGCCCGAGCAGGAGGCGGCGGTCAGGCTCGCGCTCACCCAGAAGGTCGCCGTTCTGACCGGCGGTCCCGGCTGCGGCAAGTCGTTCACGGTCCGGTCCATCGTGGAGCTGGCCCGCGCCAGGAAGGCGAAGGTGGTGCTGGCCGCACCGACCGGGCGCGCGGCCAAACGGCTCGCCGAACTCACCGGCGCCGAGGCGTCCACCGTGCACCGGCTGCTCGAGCTCAGGCCCGGCGGCGACGCGGCGTACGACAGGGACCGGCCGCTCGACGCGGATCTGGTGGTGGTCGACGAGGCGTCCATGCTCGATCTGCTCCTCGCCAACAA
The DNA here is from genome assembly GCF_040651435.1 of Streptomyces sp. NPDC048479. Taxonomy (NCBI): domain Bacteria; kingdom Bacillati; phylum Actinomycetota; class Actinomycetes; order Kitasatosporales; family Streptomycetaceae; genus Streptomyces; species Streptomyces sp. NPDC048479. The sequence continues at coordinate 28,401 of NZ_JBEZKA010000042.1, read as the reverse complement.
GCTGGTCAAGGCCGTTGCCCCCGGCGCGCATCTGCTGCTGGTGGGGGATGTGGACCAGCTGCCGAGCGTCGGTGCCGGCGAGGTGCTGCGCGACCTGCTCGCCGACGGCGGACCCGTGCCGAACGTCCGGCTGACCCGGATCTTCCGGCAGGCCCAGCAGTCCGGCGTCGTCACCAACGCCCACCGCATCAACTCCGGTGTTCATCCCATTACTTCGGGTCTCTCCGACTTCTTCCTCTTCGTGGAGGAGGAGACGGAGGACGCGGGAAAGCTCACGGTGGACGTGGCGGCCCGCCGCATCCCGGCCAGATTCGGCCTGGATCCGCGGCGCGATGTGCAGGTGCTCGCACCCATGCACCGCGGCCCGGCCGGCGCCGGCACGCTCAACGGCCTGCTCCAGCAGGCGATCACGCCCGCCAGGCCCGACCTTCCCGAGAAGCGTCTCGGCGGCCGTGTCTTCCGCGTCGGCGACAAGGTCACCCAGATTCGCAACAATTACGAGAAGGGAAAGAACGGCGTCTTCAACGGCACGGTCGGCGTGGTCACCTCGCTCCAGCTGGACGACCAGCGGCTGACGGTGCTGACGGACGAGGACGAGGAGGTTCCGTACGACTTCGACGAGCTGGACGAACTGGCACATGCCTACGCCGTGACCATCCACCGCTCACAGGGCAGCGAATACCCGGCAGTGGTGATCCCGGTCACGACCGGAGCCTGGATGATGCTCCAGCGGAACCTCCTCTACACGGCGGTCACCAGGGCCAAGAAGCTCGTCGTGCTGGTCGGCTCCCGTAAGGCGATAGGGCAGGCAGTACGCACTGTTTCCGCAGGCAGACGCTTCACCGCGCTCGACCACCGGCTGACCGGCGGCTGAGCGGGATGCGCTGCGCCGGCCGGGTGTGACACCTGGGGCCCGTGGGGTGTCAAACGCCACCCCTGGCTTCCAGAAGCAGGGCGAAGGGGGCAAGATGAGCAGGTTGGCGGCACTGAGTGCCGCCAATAGGCCCAATGGTCGACCCCGAGTGCACTCTCCTGAGCCAAATGGGGGATGGTAGAGACAGTCAGGGCACCTCGAAGAAGAGGCACTACGTCGGTGAGGGATGACGTGAGCGACAACTCTGTAGTACTGCGGTACGCGGACGGTGAACACACCTACCCGGTGGTCGAGAGCACCGTCGGCGACAAGGGCTTCGACATCGGGAAGCTCCGAGCCCAGACCGGTCTGGTGACCCTGGACAGCGGATACGGGAATACAGCCGCCTATAAATCCGCGATCACCTACCTCGACGGCGAGCAGGGCATCCTGCGCTACCGCGGCTACCCGATCGAGCAGCTGGCCGAGCGTTCCACCTTCCTCGAGGTGGCGTACCTGCTGATCAATGGCGAGCTTCCGACGGTCGACGAGCTGTCGACATTCAAGAGCGAGATCACCCAGCACACGCTGCTGCACGAGGACGTCAAGCGGTTCTACGGCGGCTTCCCGCGCGACGCCCACCCGATGGCGATGCTGTCCTCCGTGGTCAGCGCGCTGTCGACGTTCTACCAGGACAGCCACAACCCGTTCGACGAGAAGCAGCGTCATCTCTCCACGGTCCGGCTGCTCGCCAAGCTGCCGACGATCGCGGCGTACGCGTACAAGAAGTCGATCGGCCACCCCTTCGTCTACCCGCGCAACGACCTCGGGTACGTGGAGAACTTCCTGCGGATGACCTTCTCGGTCCCCGCGCAGGAGTACGACCTGGACCCGGTCGTGGTCTCGGCGCTCGACAAGCTGCTGATCCTGCACGCGGACCACGAGCAGAACTGTTCGACCTCCACCGTGCGTCTGGTCGGCTCCTCGCAGGCGAACATGTTCGCCTCGATCTCCGCCGGCATCAGCGCCCTGTGGGGCCCGCTGCACGGTGGCGCCAACCAGTCGGTGCTGGAGATGCTCGAGGGCATCCAGACCAACGGCGGCGACGTCGACTCCTTCATCCGCAAGGTGAAGAACAAGGAGGACGGCGTCCGCCTGATGGGCTTTGGCCACCGCGTCTACAAGAGCTTCGACCCGCGGGCGAAGATCATCAAGGCGGCGGCACACGATGTCCTCTCGGCGCTCGGCAAGTCCGACGAGCTGCTCGACATCGCGCTCAAGCTGGAGGAGCACGCGCTCTCCGACGACTACTTCGTCTCGCGCAACCTCTACCCGAACGTGGACTTCTACACCGGCCTGATCTACCGGGCCATGGGCTTCCCGACCGAGATGTTCACCGTGCTCTTCGCGCTCGGCCGGCTGCCCGGCTGGATCGCCCAGTGGCACGAGATGATCAAGGAGCCGGGGTCCCGTATCGGCCGCCCGCGCCAGATCTACACCGGCGAGGTCCTGCGCGACTTCATTCCGGTCGAGGCTCGCTGACACCGGTATTCGCTGACACCCGTACGTGTGCGCGTCCGCGCCTCGTATCCGGCGCAGAAAGCGGAAAGCGCCCCGCTGCCGATCCCCCCACGGGTCGGCGGGCGGGGCGCTTCCCATTTCCCCGGAGCGGATTCCCCCCACGGGATCCGGCCGGGCGTCTGCTGGTTGCAGAAGCTCCTCACGCAGTCTGCCGGGGTACGTACGCACGGGAGGGCCGCTCAAAGCTCCCCGGGCACGTGCCCCGGCCAACGCTTGCCTGGGACGTCCCCCAAGACATCCCATGAACGTCCCCCAAGACGTTCTCGGCATCGCCCACTTAGACTCGCGAGGAGTCGCAATGGTTACCTCTAAATATCTGTGATCTAGGTCTCCTTGTGAAGGTCTTGTGACCTACTTGTAGTCACATGAAGGAGCGTAGTCGCAGGCTGTTGGTCACCACAAATACGGACGAAAAGGCCATGGCAAATCCCGCGATCATGGGGTTGAGCAGGCCTGATGCCGCCAGCGGCAGCGCGGCCACGTTGTAACCGAAGGCCCAGAAAAGATTGCCCTTGATGGTGGTCAGTGTCCGGCGTGCGAGACGGATCGCGTCGGCTGCAACCCTCAGGTCTCCGCGTACGAGGGTCAGATCGCCGGCCTCGATCGCCGCATCCGTGCCCGTGCCCATCGCCAGGCCCAGGTCCGCGGTGGCCAGCGCGGCAGCGTCGTTCACGCCGTCGCCGACCATCGCGACGCTGCGGCCCTCGGCCTGGAGACGCTTGACCACGGCCACCTTGTCTTCGGGCATGACCTCGGCGTACACCTCGTCGATGCCGACCTCGGCCGCGACCGATTCGGCGACCGCCTTGTTGTCGCCGGTCAGCAGCACCGGAGTGAGGCCTAGGGCACGCAGCCGTGCGACCGCCTCGGCACTGGTGTCCTTGACCGCGTCGGCGACGGTGAGCACGCCGAGCGCCTTGCCGTCCACGGCCGCGAAGACCGCCGTACGCCCCTCGGTCGCGGCGGAGGCGAGCTCTTCGGGCAACTCAACGCCGGCGTCCGTGAGCAGCCGCGCTCGCCCGACCAGCACCTCGTGTCCTTCGACGACGCCGCGTACGCCGAGGCCAGGGACGTTCTCGAAGCTTTCGGCGGCGGGAAGTGTGCCGACCCGCTCCTCGGCGCCCGCCGCGACGGCGCGGGCGATGGGGTGCTCCGAGGCGTGCTCCAGTGCGCCCGCGAAGCGCAGCAGTTCATGCTCCTCGGCGGTTTCGGCGACGTACACCCGCTGAAGGCGCATCCGGCCGGTGGTGACCGTCCCTGTCTTGTCCAGGACGACCGTGTCGATCTTGCGGGTGGACTCCAGGACCTCCGGTCCCTTGATCAGGATGCCGAGCTGGGCGCCGCGCCCCATACCGACCATGAGGGCGGTCGGCGTGGCCAGCCCCAGGGCGCACGGGCAGGCGATGATCAGTACGGCGACGGCGGCCGTGAAGGCTGCGGTCACATCGTCCGTGGCGAGCAGCCAGGCCGCCGGCGTCCCGAGTGCGATCAGCAGTACGACAGGTACGAAGACGGCCGAGATCCGGTCGGCGATGCGCTGCACGTCGGCCTTGCCGTTCTGGGCGTCCTCCACCATCCGGGCCATCCGGGCGAGCTGGGTGTCGGCGCCGATCCGGGTGGCCTCGACGACGAGCCGGCCGGCGGTGTTGACGCAGCCGCCGGTGACCGGGTCCCCCGCGGTCACATCCACCGGCACGGACTCGCCCGTGAGCATGGAGGCGTCGACGGCGGAGGTGCCCTCGACGACGCTGCCGTCGGTGGCGATCTTCTCTCCGGGGCGTACGACGAAGCGGTCGCCGACGGCGAGCCGGCCGATCGGAATGCGCACCTCCGTGCCGCCGCGCAGTACGGCGACATCCTTGGCGCCCAGCTCCAGCAGGGCACGCAGGGCAGCGCCCGCCTTCCGCTTGGAGCGCGCCTCCAGATAGCGGCCGAGCAGGATGAAGGTCACCACGCCCGCGGCGACCTCGAGATAGATCGTCGAGGCGGCGTCGGCACGCGTGACGGTGGTGTCGAAACCGTGGCGCATGGCGGGCATGCCCGCGTCCCCGAGGAAGAGCGCCCACAGCGACCAGCCGAAGGCGGCGAGCGTGCCGACCGAGACGAGGGTGTCCATGGTGGCCGCGCCGTGCCGGAGGTTGGTCCAGGTGGCCCGGTGGAAGGGCAGTGCGCCCCAGATGACGACGGGGGCGGCGAGGGTGAGCGAGAGCCACTGCCAGTTGTCGAACTGGAGGGCGGGGATCATCGCCATGAGGACGACCGGCGCCGCGAGCACGGCGGAGACGATCAGACGCTGCCGGAGGGCGGCCGACTCCGGGTCGGGCCGCGCTTCGGAGTCCACGGCGGGGTCCGACCCGGAGTCCACGGCGAGGTCCGGTTCGGGCTCGGGCGCTGGGGGCTGCGCGGCCGAGTAGCCGGTTTTCACCACGGTGGCGATGAGATCGGCGACTCCCATCCCGTGCGGATAGGAGACCTTCGCCTTCTCGGTCGCGTAGTTGACGGTGGCGCTGACGCCGTCCATGCGGTTCAGCTTCTTCTCGACGCGAGCCGCGCAGGAGGCGCAGGTCATCCCGCCGATGGTGAGCTCGACCTGGGATGTATCCACTTCGGGACTCCAGAAAACGGGGCCGGGCCGTACGGGACCCAGTATCGGACTGGTCGGGTACGACCCGGCGGAGGGCCTTGCGGGTGAGGAGGTGAGTGCTCAGGCCTGCCCGACGAGCTCGTACCCGGCCTCGTCGACGGCTTCGCGAACCGCGGCGTCGTCGAGCGGGGCCTCGGAGATCACGGTCACCTGACCGGTGGAGGCGACCGCCTCCACCGAGGTGACGCCCGGCAGCTGGGAGATCTCGCTGGAGACGGCGCCTTCGCAGTGACCGCAGGTCATGCCCGTGACCTGGTAGACGGTGGTGACGCCGCCGATCTGCACGTCGGCCGCACCGGCGCCACAGGCGCCGCCGCAGCAGCAGCCGGAGCCGGTCGCCTGGGCGGTCTCGGTCTTCGTCTCGGCGGTCATGGCGTTTCTCCTCTTCGAGGGTGCAACACGTACGAGGTCATGGTGTGCCGGGGGGCCGCGGGAGTGCCGAGCCTTCCAGATGCACTTCAGACTATACCCCTAGGGGGTATTAACGTGCATGCGGGCCAGGCCGCGTGTTCCGCTGCTGCTCCTCGGCCCACTCGTCGGCCTGCTCCTCGGCCCGCTGCCCGGCCTGCTTCTCGGCCGGACAGACACCGACGATGGGGGCCAGGTAGCGGAACATGACTTTCTTGATCTCTTCGATGTACGCCCGCCGCTCCTCGCCCTCGTGGGCGAGGACCAGGTCGAGCCCCGCCTTGAAGATGGCGAAAATCATGCTCGCGACGCGGGAGAGCTCGGCGGGTGGTGCTTGGGGGAGGAAGCTTGCGACGATCTGCTCGATCCGGGTGAGCAGCACTGCGTGCAGGGCGTCGAACTCCTGCGTGATCTGGCCCGGGACATCGGGACCGTGCACCAGGGCGGCGAAGGCCGGGTTCTCGTGATTGAAGGCGAAGAGCGGATCGAGGACCTCGTCCAGCAGCTGGTCGAGCGGGAGATCGAGGTTGGCGGCGGTCAGGGCCGCGCCGTGGGACTCGCGCCACTGCTGGAGGAGTCGGCCGCCGAGTTCGACGGCGATGGCCTCCTTGTTCGGGAAGAACTGGTAGAGCGTGCCGGGGGAGACGCCGGCCTCGCGGGCGATGGCGTTGGTGCTGGCCGCGGTGTAGCCGGTGGTGCAGAAGACGTTCGCTGCGGCGTCGAGGAGCTGGGCGATACGGCGCTCCCCGCGGGCCTGGCGGCGGCGCGGCCTGGCACCCCCTGTGGTCGCAGCGGGCTCCGGGGTCGTGGGCTCCGGCACGTGAAATCCCCAGCTTCCTGACGGTGGTTGACAAACGCGAGTGGGCGCTCGCATTCTTGGTTAATGCGAGCGATAGCTCGTGTTTGCCAGTCTATGGCAATGGTCGACCCATGCTGCCTGCCCGGGGAGCCTGCGCATGGGCCACGGTGAAGGGGACACCGCACCATGTCCGAAGTCAACAGCCCACCGCCGGTCGGGGGATGGACCCGGTTCGTGACCGCGCGGCCGCGGCTTTCGCTGCTGGCCGCGCTGGTGCTCACCGCACTCGCGGTGTTCGCCGGAAGCGGGGTCGCCGAGCGCATGGGGAGCGGCGGCTGGCAGGACCCGGCTGCCGAGTCGACGTATGCGACAGAGGCGCTGGAGCGGGAGTTCCCGGCCTCCCAGCCGAATCTGCTGCTGCTCGTGGACAGCGGACGGGCGAGTGTGGACGACCCGGCGGTCGCCGCCGAGGGACGGCGGCTCGGGGAGCGGCTCGCCGCCGAGAAGGACGTCACGGGCGTCGGCTCGTACTGGGGGACCCGCTCACCCGCGCTGCGAGCCGGCGACGGGCATCAGGCGCTGATCGCGGCCCGGATCGAGGGCGACGAGAAAGCCACCTCCGAGGTGCTGGAGCGGATAGCGCCGGACTTCCGGGGGGCGCACGGCCCGGTGCAGGTCTCGATCGGCGGCCCCGTCGCCCTGCAGCACGAGATGACCACGACCATCCAGGAGGACCTGCTGCGGGCCGAGCTGATCGCTCTACCAGTGACGCTGGTGCTGCTGGTCATGGTCTTCGGCAGCGCGATCGCAGCACTGCTCCCGCTGGGCGTCGGCATCGTCGCCATCCTGGGGACGAACGCCGTCCTGCGCGGCATCACCGAGTTCGCCGATGTCTCGGTCTTCGCGCAGAACCTCACCACGGCCCTGGGGCTCGGACTCGCCATCGACTACGCCCTGTTCATCGTGCGCCGATTCCGGGAGGAGTTGGCCGATGGGGCCGAGGTGCGGGAGGCGATCGGCATCACTCTGCGCACCGCGGGCCGCACCGTTCTGTTCTCCGCCCTGACCGTGGCCGTGTCGCTGGCCGCGATGCTGGTCTTCCCGCAGTACTTCCTGCGGTCCTTCGCCTATGCCGGGATCGCCGTGGTCCTTCTGGCGGCAGGGGCCGCGCTGGTGCTGCTCCCAGCCGCCCTGATGCTGCTTGGGCACCGGGTCAATGCGCTGGATCTGCGCCGCCTTCTCAAGCGTGGCCGACGTGACGGCGCATCGTCCGATGAGGCTGGGGCTGACAAGGCGTCGACCGCGGACCAGAAGGCGCCCGCGGACCAGAAAGTGGCTGCGGACCAGGAGGCGGCCGGAGCCGGGTGGGCATGGGTCGCCGGGCTGGTGATGCGCCGGGCCCCCCTGTTCGCGTTCGCCACCGTGGCCGGTCTTGTGCTGCTCGGACTGCCCTTCTTGGGTGTGAAGTTCGGTACCCCCGACGACCGCCAGCTGCCGTCGACCGCCGAGGTCCATGTCGTTCAGCAGCAGATACGGGACGGCTTCCCCGGCAGCCCCGCCGGCGGTCTCGAAGTCTTCGCCGAGGACAGGGGTTCCGGGTCCGCGACGACCTCCGCCGGGTACGCCGAGTACCGCGACAGGATCGCAGCCCTCCCGGGTGTGCTGCGGGTGGACGGGCCCGTCACCTCGGGCGGATCCGCCTACCTCACAGTGCAGCCCAAGGGCGAGGCGGTGGGCGAGGAGGCCCAGCGGCTCGTGCATGAACTGCGAGATGTATCGGCCCCGTTCGCGACCTCGGTGACCGGCCGGGCCGCAGTGCTGGAGGACTCCAAGGCTGCTATCGCCGACCGGCTGCCGCTGGCGCTGGCGATCATCGCCATAGTGACGCTGCTGCTGGTCTTCCTGCTCACCGGCAGTGTGCTCATCCCCATCCAGGCGGTCGTGCTCAACGCCCTCAGCCTGACGGCGATGTTCGGCGCAGTGGTCTGGGTCTTCCAGGACGGGCACCTCTCCGGGCTGCTCTCCTTCACCTCCACCGGAGACATCGAGACGACGCTCCCCGTGCTGATGTTCTGCATCGCCTTCGGGCTGTCCATGGACTACGGCGTCTTTCTACTCTCCCGGATCAAGGAGGAGTACGACCACACGGGTGACCATGAGCACGCGGTGAGATTCGGACTTCAGCGCACCGGCGGGCTGATCACCGCGGCGGCCGTGATCCTCGCGGTGGTGATGGTGGGCATCGGCACCTCACGGGTGACCAACACCAAGATGCTCGGCCTCGGAATCGCGCTGGCTGTGCTGATGGACGCCATGGTGGTGCGCAGTCTGCTGGTTCCCTCGGTCATGAAACTGATGGGCGCCTCGACCTGGTGGGCCCCCGGGCCGCTGCGCCGCTTCCATGAACGGTTCGGGCTGACCGAGGGAGAGATATCGCAGCCCGTGCCGCAGCCCGTACCGCGGCCGGATTCGGAGCCGGATCCGGCATCGGAACCGGAATCGGGTTCGGATCCCGACGCGGCCCGGGACAGGGTCAAGGCCTGACGCCGCGGTGGACCGCCCACTCCCGGGCAAGGATCGACATAGAGGTGGCGTCGATCCACTGGCCCTCGTGGAGCAGCGGGGGATTGTCGGGCCAGGCCCCTGAAGTGAGCAACTGATTAAGGTTGACCGGGAGGAAGGAAGCCGTCCCCGCATCCATGCACGCACGCAGGCGGCGCGGGCCCGACGGCTCCAGATCTGCGGTTCTCAGTCCCTTTGGCTCTCAGTCCCTGCGGCCCCTGTTCCCGGGGCGATTGGCCACCCAGACGCGGATCGTGTCCGCGTGCCAGTAGGGCTTGCCGGCCTCCACATGGTCGGGTGGCGGGAGAAGACCGTGCTTGCGGTACGAACGGACCGTGTCCGGCTGCACCTGGATGTGCGCGGCGATCTCCTTGTAGGACCAGAGTCTTCTGTCCGCCATGGTTGTGCCACCTCTCTGCGTCGCGGCAGCGTCGGCGCGGGGGCCGTCGGGTGAGCTGCGCGCGGACGCTGGTGATCACTGAGCCTGTGCCCGTTGCAACGATGCCGAGCGAGAGGAGGAATGGGTCTGTTGATTGCCTGTGACGGAAGCCTCGCGTAATCGAGACATGCGTGACGAGGAGGCGATAACCGTGACAGAAGTGGTGTGCGAGCCTCAGGCGCCGCAAGAGCGCAGGAAACCGCGCGTCCGCTCGGCGATCGGAAAGGGTTTGTCCGGCGGGCACGGATACATGTCCTGCTCGACGATGGCGAAGAGCTCGACGTCGAGTGCCTGGGCCGCGGCCAGTACGGGCTCCAGCGCGGGCACACCGGCCGGCGGCTCGCACATCACGCCCCGGCCCACGGCCGGTCCGAACGGCACCTCGTCCGCGACCACTTCGGCCAGGATCTCCGGGTCCACCTGCTTGAGGTGGAGGTAGCCGATCCGCTCCCCGTAGGTCTCGATCAGCTTGACGCTGTCGCCGCCGCAGTAGGCGTAGTGCCCGGTGTCCAGGCAGAGCGAGACCAGGCCGGGGTCGGTGGCGTCGAGGAAGCGGCTGACGTTCTCCTCGCTGTCGATATGAGTGTCCGCGTGCGGGTGGACGACGATCTTCAGTCCGTAGCGCTCGCGCACCTCGCGACCCAACCGTTCGGTCTGGGTGGCGAGATCGCGCCACTGTGCCGGGGTGAGGGTGCGGTCCTCCAGTACCTGGCCCGTCTTGTCGTCGCGCCAGAAGGAGGGGATGACGACCAGATGTTCCGCGCCCATGGCCCGGGTGAGTGCAGCGATGTCCGAGACATGTGCCCAGGTCTTCTCCCAGACCGCCGGCCCGTGGTGCAGCCCGGTGAAGACCGTGCCGGCCGAGACCTTCAGCCCGCGACGGGCGGTCTCCGCGGTGAGGCGGGCGGGATCGGTCGGGAGATAGCCGTACGGGCCGAGCTCGATCCACTCGTATCCGGCGTCAGCAACTTCATCGAGGAAGCGCTGCCAGGGGACCTGCTGAGGATCGTCCGGGAACCACACCCCCCAGGAGTCGGGGGCCGAGCCGACCCGGATGCGGTTCAGGACGGGGGCGGAGGAGGTCATGCGGGTCAGCTTTCCGGCCGCCGAAGAAAGGTGTCAAGGCTTCGTCCGAATGTAAGGACAAAATATTGACAGGGCTCAGTGAGGAGCACTAGACCTGGGGACAGCCGGCTCGACCGAAGGGACGCGTATGCCTCAGCCGTACGACGTGATCACGATGGGCCGGATCGGCGTGGACCTCTATCCGCTGCGGACCGGGGTTCCGTTGGCGCAGGTCGACACGTTCGGGAAGTTCCTCGGCGGCTCGGCCGCGAATGTCGCGGTGGGTGCCGCCCGGCTGGGCCGGCGGACGGCGGTGATCACCCGCACCGGGCAGGACGCCTTCGGCGACTATCTCCACCAGGCGCTGGGGGAGTTCGGGGTCGACGACCGCTGGGTGACTCCGGTGGCCGCGTACCCGACCCCGGTCACCTTCTGCGAGATCTTCCCTCCGGACAACTTCCCGCTCTACTTCTACCGGCAGCCGAAAGCACCCGATCTCGAGATCGACCAGCATGAGCTGGATATGGCGGCGATCCGCGAGGCGAGGGTCTTCTGGATGACCGGCACGGGCCTGTGCGCGGAACCGAGCCGCACCGCGACGCTGGCCGCGCTCGCCCATCGCGCCAAGTCCGGCACCACCGTCTTCGACCTGGACTGGCGGCCCATGTTCTGGGGAGATCCGGACGAGGCGCGGCCGTACTACACGCAGGCCCTCGCGCAGGCCACCGTCGCCGTCGGCAATCTCGAGGAGTGCGAGATCGCCACCGGTGAGCGCGAGCCGTACGCCGCCGCGCGTGCGCTCCTTGCCGCCGGGGTCGAGCTCGCCGTCGTCAAGCAGGGCCCCAAGGGAGTCCTCGCCGCTCACCGCGACGGCACACAGGCCGAGGTCCCGCCGGTCCCCGTCGAGGTGGTCAACGGTCTGGGCGCGGGCGACGCGTTCGGCGGGGCGCTCTGCCACGGGCTGCTGTCGGGCTGGGAGTTGGAGCGCATCATGCGGTACGCCAACGCGGCCGGAGCCATCGTCGCCGCCCGTCTCGCCTGCTCCACCGCGATGCCGTACGCCGCCGAGGTCGACCAGGTCCTCGAGGGCGCCCCCGTCCCTCCCGGACCCTCAATCCCGCCCGGAGCCGCCTCGTGAGTCGCGTCGACATCAGCGAACTCGTCGGGATCCGCACCCGCCACCCCGAGGCCGTCGCCGAAGCCGCCACCCGGCGGCGCAGGCGGCCCCGGCTCATAGGCGAGAGCGGCCGACTGATGATCATCGCCGCCGACCACCCCGCCCGTGGCGCCCTCGCCGTCGGCGACCGTCACCTCGCCATGGCCAACCGCCTCGACCTGCTGGAGCGGCTCTGCCTCGCCCTCTCCCGCCCCGGCGTCGACGGTGTCCTCGCCACCGCCGACATCCTCGACGACCTGCTCCTCCTCGGTGCCCTCGAGGACAAGGTCGTGATGGGCTCGATGAACCGCGGAGGCCTCGCGGGCGCGGCGTTCGAGCTCGACGACCGGTTCACCGGCCACCGCGCCAAGGACCTGGACCGGCTCGGTTTCGACGCGGGCAAACTGCTGCTCCGTATCGACTACGAGGACCCGGCCTCGCTCGACACACTGCACGCCACCGCACGCGCCGTCGACGAGATGGCCGAGCGTCAGCTTCCCGTCTTCATCGAGCCGTTCATCTGTCACCGCGTCGACGGCCGCCTCCGCAACGATCTCAGCGCCGAAGCCGTCACCCGGTCCATCGCCATCGCCTCCGGTCTGGCCGGCACCTCCGCGTACACCTGGCTGAAGGTCCCCGTGACCGACGACCCCGAAGACATGGCGGCCGTGATGGAGACCTCGACCCTCCCGGCGGTCCTCCTCGGCGGCGAGATCGGGGACGACCAGCACGGTGCGTACGAGAAATGGCGTGGAGCGCTGCAACTGCCCACCGTCCAGGGACTGGTGGTGGGACGCTCGCTGCTCTATCCGGTCGACGGGGACGTCGCCGGGGCGGTCGATACGGCCGTCGGACTGCTGTAGGGGGTACGGAGAAGGCATGAGCGACGAAAAGCTGCAGGAGCTGTACGTACCGGCGGGTGCCGCCGCGCGTGGTCCCTACGCCCTGCGCATCGACCCCGAACAGGCCGGCTGGGGGTACTCCAGCCTGCGTGTACTGGAGCTGGAACCCGGCGCCTCACACTCCCTCGCCGCCGGGGACAGTGAGTGGATCGTGCTGCCGCTCACCGGCGGTTGCACGGTGCGCACACAAGGCGAGACCTTTGAACTGCTGGGCAGGGAAAGCGTGTTCGGTGGAGTGACGGACTTCGCCTATGTGCCGCGCGATGCCCATGCACAGATCGCCTCCGGTGCGGGAGGCCGCTTCGCCCTGGCAGGAGCGAAGTGCGAGCGCAGACTCCCCGCTCGCTACGGCCCCGCGCCGGAGGTACCGGTCGAGCTGCGCGGCTCGGGCAGCTGCTCGCGGCAGGTGAACAACTTCGCCGCGGCAGACACCTTCGTCTGCGACAAGCTCATCGCGGTCGAGGTGCTCACGCCCGGCGGCAACTGGTCCTCGTACCCGCCGCACAAGCACGACGAGCACCGCCCCGGCGTCGAATCCGAGCTCGAGGAGATCTACTACTTCGAGATCGACCGCGGCGGCATGGGCTACCACCGGGTCTCTCCGTCGAGGCCCGGCGGTACGGACATCCTCGCCGAGGTCCGCACGGGTGACGCCGTCCTCATCCCCGACGGCTGGCACGGCCCGTCCATCGCCGCGCCCGGCCGGGACATGTACTACCTCAATGTGATGGCGGGCCCGGGCGACACCAGGGAGTGGCTGATCTGCGACCACCCCGACCACGGCTGGATCCGCGACACCTGGCCGGAGCAGCCCGTCGACCCCCGGCTGCCGCTGTACGAGGCCGAGGAGGGCCAGCAATGAGTTCGGGAACGAATACGCGCCGACTCACCGTCGCCCAGGCGCTCGTCGCCTTCCTCGCCCGCCAGTACACCGAGCGCGACGGCCGCCGCCACCGCCTGATCAACGCCACCTGGGGCATCTTCGGCCACGGCAATGTGGCCGGCCTCGGCCAGGCGCTGCTGGAGTCCGGTGCCACTGCGCTGTCCGGGGAGACGCCCCCCGGCCCCACCATGCCGTACTTCCAGGGCCGCAGCGAACAGGCCATGGTGCACGCCGCCGTCGGCTACGCCCGCCAGTCCCGGCGCCTCTCCGCCCACGCCGTCACCACCTCCATCGGCCCGGGCGCGACCAACCTCGTCACCGGCGCCGCGCTCGCCACCGTCAACCGGCTGCCCGTCCTCCTGCTGCCCGGCGACGTGTTCGCGACCCGGCCCGCCGACCCGGTTCTCCAGCAGCTCGAAGTCCCCTACGCGGGCGATGTGTCGGTCAACGACGCCCTGCGCCCCGTCTCCCGCTACTTCGACCGTGTCACCCGTCCCGAAGCGCTGATTCCGGCGGCGTTGCAGGCGATGCGCGTGCTCGCCGACCCGGCCGAGACCGGTGCGGTCACGCTCGCGCTTCCGCAGGATGTGCAGGCCGAGGCGTACGACTGGCCGGAGGACTTCTTCGCCGAGCGCGTCTGGCAGGTGTGCCGCCCGCGGCCCGACCTGGACGCGCTGGATGCGGCCCGCCGCGCGGTGATTGCCGCCCGCCGCCCCTTGATCGTCGCGGGCGGCGGTGTCCACCACGGTGAGGCCGAGGAGGCGCTGCGGGCCTTCGCCGAGGCGACCGGCATCCCGGTCGCCTCCACCCAGGCCGGCAAGGGCTCGCTTCCGTACGACCACCCCTGCGACGTCGGCGGCATCGGCCACACCGGCACCGCGACCGCCGACGAGCTGGCCCGTACCGCGGATCTGGTGATCGGTGTCGGCACCCGCTGGTCCGACTTCTCGACCGCTTCCGCGACCCTCTTCCAGCACCCGGCCGTCCGCTTCCTGAACCTCAACATCACCTCCTTCGACGCCCACAAGATGGCCGGTCTCTCCCTGGTCGCGGACGCCCGGACCGCGCTGGACGAGCTCGCCGCCGCGCTGGGCACGCGTATGCACGTCGAGCCCGCGTACGAGACGGAGTACGCCGACGACAAGGAGCGCTGGGAGTACCGCGTCGACGCCGCGTACGAGGCCGACGACCCGGATGTCCACCCCACTCAGCCGCAGGTGCTCGGCGCACTCGACACTCTGGTCACCGGGGACGACATCGTGATCAACGCTGCGGGCTCGCTCCCCGGCGACCTCCACAAGCTGTGGCGCGCCCGTTCGGCCGACCAGTACCACGTCGAGTACGGCTACTCCTGCATGGGCTACGAGATCCCCGCGGCCATCGGCGTCGCGATGGCCGCGCCGGGCCGACCCGTCTGGGCTCTCGTCGGCGACGGTACGTATCTGATGAATCCCACCGAAATCGTGACAGCCGTGCAGGAGAACATCCCCATCAAGGTCGTCATCCTGCAGAACCACGGATACGCCTCGATCGGCGGCCTGTCCGAGTCGGTCGGCGCGGAGCGCTTCGGCACCGCCTACCGCTACCGGGCCTTGGACGGTACGTACACCGGGGCTCCGCTCCCCGTCGACCTGGCCGCCAACGCAGCCTCGCTCGGAATGCGTGTGATCCGGGCCAAGACGGTGCGTGACCTGCACGAAGCGCTCTCTGTGGCGCGTGAGGCGGACGTTCCCACATGTGTCTACGTCGAGACCGAAACGGCAGACACTGTGTCGGGCGCGCCTCCGGCGCAGGCGTGGTGGGATGTTCCGGTGGCTGAGACCGCGACCCGCCCGTCGGCGGTCAAGGCCCGGAAGGAGTACGACCGGCAAGTCGCAGCCCGACGCCGCCATCTCTGAAGGAGCACGAAATGAAGACCGTCAACCACTGGATCGGTGGCAAGACCGTCGAAGGTGCGTCAGGCAACTGGGGCCCGGTCACCGACCCTGCGACCGGCGCCGTCACCACCCAGGTCGCCCTGGCCTCGGTGGAGGAGGTCGACGCGGCCGTCACGGCGGCGCGGTCGGCGTACGCGACCTGGGGCACGTCCTCGCTCGCCCAGCGGACCGGGATCCTCTTCCGCTACCGCGCGCTCCTCGACGCACACCGCGACGACATCGCCGCGCTGATCACCGCCGAGCACGGCAAGGTCCACTCCGACGCGCTCGGCGAGGTCGCCCGCGGCCTGGAGATCGTGGAGCTCGCCTGCGGTATTACCACCCAGCTCAAGGGCGAGCTGTCCACCCAGGTCGCAAGCCGGGTCGACGTCTCCTCGATCCGTCAGCCGCTCGGTGTCGTCGCCGGCATCACGCCGTTCAACTTCCCGGCGATGGTGCCGATGTGGATGTTCCCGCTGGCCATCGCCTGCGGAAACACCTTCGTACTGAAGCCGAGCGAGAAGGACCCGTCGGCCGCCAACCTCCTTGCCGAGCTGGCTTCGGAGGCCGGGCTGCCCGACGGCGTGCTCAATGTCGTTCACGGCGACAAGGTCGCGGTCGACGCGCTGCTGGCGCATCCGGACGTCAGCGCGGTCTCCTTCGTCGGCTCCACCCCGATCGCCCGCTACATCCACACCACCGCCTCCGCCAACCACAAGCGCGTCCAGGCGCTCGGCGGCGCGAAGAACCACATGCTGGTGCTCCCGGACGCGGACCTGGATGCGGCCGCGGACGCCGCGGTCTCGGCGGCGTACGGCTCGGCCGGCGAGCGCTGCATGGCCATCTCCGCCGTCGTCGCGGTCAGTTCCATTGCCGATGAGCTGGTGGAGAAGATCCGCGAACGCGCCGAGAAGATCAAGATCGGCCCCGGCGACGACCCGACGTCGGAGATGGGCCCGCTGATCACCAAGGCCCACCGCGACAAGGTCGCCTCGTACGTCACGGGCGCGGCGGCGCAGGGTGCGAAGGTTGTTCTGAACGGCACGGGCCACACGGTCGACGGCTTCGAGGACGGCCACTGGATGGGCCTGTCGCTCCTCGACCACGTATCCACCGACTCCGACGCCTACCGCGACGAGATCTTCGGCCCGGTGCTGTGCGTGCTGCGTGCGGAGACGTACGAGGAGGGCGTGGCGCTGATCAACGCCTCCCCCTTCGGCAACGGCACCGCGATCTTCACCCGTGACGGTGGCGCGGCCCGCCGCTTCCAACTGGAGATCGAGGCGGGCATGGTCGGCGTGAACGTCCCGATCCCGGTGCCGGTGGGCTACCACTCCTTCGGCGGCTGGAAGGACTCGCTCTTCGGCGACCACCACATCTACGGCAACGACGGCGTGCACTTCTACACTCGCGGTAAGGTCGTCACCACCCGCTGGCCGGACCCGTCGGATGCGCCGACCGGCGTGGACCTGGGCTTCCCGCGCAACCACTGACAGCAACAGTCGACAGGCACCGGGCCCGTACGGAACTCTGCATCCGTACGGGCCGCGCCTTCTCCGTACGGCGCGGCCAACTCGCCCACAGCGGCGCGCCCGCACTTCATGTGCGACGGCACTTCGGGGTCGCCGACGTGCCGTGGACTGTATATTTCACCCATTTCCTATTTATGGGTTCATTCGTGTGGCCGATAGCGATGGGGGCGCGTTCGTCGTTGAGAGGGCTGTGACCACGCCAACTTCACAGCCCAAGTCGCTCAACCCACGTGCCGAGGGATTGTCTCTGTGGCCCATGTGCACCAGTAGGGAAGGTGCCGTCGCTCTGGTCCGCCCGCGGGAGTGCACCACGGAACTGGCGGACTTCATGGCGGCCATGGACCTCATCCAGGCCGATTACACCCGACGTTCCCCCGCGTGACCGCCCCGCATGGGGTCGCACACTTCCGCCGCGGCCCCCTGCCGGAGCCGCAATTGCCACCACCACTGGACATCGTCCACGGTAGGAATCACATGTATGACAGGCATGACCACTTCGGGGCGTACGGCACTCCTGCTGAGCAGTACGACGACGCGTACGCAGCCCTCTCCGGCCAGTGGGACGGTTACAGTTCCGCCGACCAGTGGAACGGCTACGGTTCCGCGTTCGGGCAGGAACCATTCTCTGCTCCGGACCTCGACGTTCTGCAGGGGCGCTGGGAACCGGACGTCGAACTGACCCAGCTGCTGCAGGAAACGCCCGACCCCGTGGAACTGCCGCAGCCCGCAATGGATCTGCAGCGGCCCCCAACGATCGGCCCGTCCTGCCACCGTCGGCGCCCGATGCACAAGGTGAAGCCGAGAGCGTGGAAGCTCGTCCGCAACCAGTCCCTGAACTACGCCATCGCAACGGTGAGTGTGGTCATCATTGCCGTCGTGAGCGTCCTCGGGTGCCTGCTCACTCACGAAATCCTGCGGCATGCCGCTGCCCCTGGTGCCGCGTACAGCCTTTCGCCCTGGTGGCCGGCGCTGGTGTACGGACCCTGGACGGTCGCATCGCTCTCGATCCTGCGAGCCACGCTGCACCGCCGCCGCGCTCCCCACGCCTGGGCCATCGCCCTGTTCTTCTGTGTGCTCGCCGCGCTTACGTGCATCGCCGCGGCGCCCAGGACCCTCAGCGGAGCGGGCGTCGCCGCTCTCCCCGCCATCGCGACCATGGCCTGCTTCCACCAGCTCGTACGCCACATCACGCTCACCCGGCCGGCCCGCCGCGAGGTGGGCTTCTGGTGCAAATCCGCACGCCCCTGCTCAAGTCCTGACCATCCGGAGTCGCTGTAGGCGCTGGACAAGCCGGCAGAAAACGTCGCGAGCAGGCTACTGCCCGAGGAGCGCCGTGCCCGGATGGGCAGGAGCTCCTCGGGCAGCAGCAGCTCAGCTGGAACACCGAATCGGCTGGAACAGATCGGCTAGAACGGATCGGCTAGAACAGCGAATGCAGCAGCTTGTTCGGCGAACCCGTCCGCGGGTCCTGGACCTTGCCGCTCGTCGCGCCGTTCACCAGCGCGTCCCGGACCTGAACCGGGGTCGCCGTGGCGTGGGTCGCCAGATACAGCGCCGCGACGCCCGCTGTGTGCGGGGTGGCCATCGAGGTGCCGGAGATCGTGTTCGTCGCCGTGTCGCTGTCCTTCCACGATGAGGTGATGTTCACGCCCGGCGCGAACAGATCCAGGCAGGTGCCGTAGTTGGAGAACGACGCCCGCCGGTCAGTGTTGTCCGTCGCGCCGACCGTGATCGCCTCGGGGACGCGGGCCGGCGAGTAGTTGCACGCGTTCATCGGCAGGCCGAGGAAGTTGCCATTGCCCGCGGCAATCGAGTAGCTCACGCCCGATGCGATGGACTTCTTCACCGCGTTGTCCAGCGCCGCGTCCGCGCCACCGCCCAGGCTCATGTTCGCCACGGCCGGCTTCTTCGCGTTCGCGGTCACCCAGTCGATGCCCGCGATGACCCCGGCCGTCGTACCGGAGCCCTGGCAGTCCAGGACGCGGACGGCCACGAGCTTGACGCTCTTGGCGACGCCGTACGTCTTGCCGCCGACCGTGCCGGCGACATGCGTGCCGTGGCCGTTGCAGTCCTGGCCGTTCTGGCCGCCGCCCACCGTGTCCGTGCCGACGCTCGCGCGGCCGCCGAACTCGCTGTGGGAGGTGCGGATCCCGGTGTCGATGATGTATGCGGTCACATTCGACGCATTGGTGTTGTAGGTGTATGTCTTCGACAGCGGCAGATTCCGCTGGTCGATGCGGTCGATGCCCCACGTGGCATTGGTCTGGGTCTCGTTGATGCGGACCGTGGCGTTCTGCTGGACGTACGCCACGCGTGGATCGGCGGAGAGTTTTGCGGCCTTTGCGTCGGACATCGACGCGGAGAAGCCCTGGAGAGCGTTGCGGTAGGTGTGGTTCGGTGTGACGCCCAGATCGGCGGCGTGCGTGGTGCCGTCCTTCAGGACGACAATCCAGCTGTTCTGTACGGCAGTTGCAGTGGGAGCGAGACGAAGATCGCCGATGGACGCGCTGTGCGCGGTGGGGGAGGCGGCGAACTGGAGACCGGCCGCTAGGGCGACTGCGGGTATCAGCGCCCCGAAGCGTCGGGCAGTGGCTTTCATCTCGTGCACCTACCTTTCATTGACCGTTCAATGGACAAGTACGGGCGTGCATGCTGCCAGAGAGTGCATATGCGCTGACCAGGGTCTCGTGACGTGATGTGCGACACAAGGTGTTGTCACATGTGCGGCATGACGGACATGCAGATTGTGAACCCCCGTCAGGCCGCCCGAGGCCACGGCTACCTGGCCTGGAACTCCCAGGTGAGCATCGCGAACTCCCCGTCGTCCGCAGCCCCCGCCGACCGGTACGTCGCCAGCGCCGGGTCGTTGTCCCTGTCCACGCCGACCCACATGTCGTAGCAGCCCCGCTCCCGCGCCACCTCGATCAGCGCCTCGGTCAGCGCCCGCCCGATGCCGCGTCTGCGGTACGCCGAGTCCACCGACAGCTCGTACAGGCACATCTCCGTGCCCTTGTCGGGGTGGAGCATCTCGATGCCGGAGACCATCCCGGCCGGCGCCCCGTCGACGTACGCGATCAGCATCAGATGCCCGGCGGCGGCAAGGAAACGCTCGGCCCACTCCGCCCGCGCGGGTCCGTCGTAGAGATGCTCGGCCGCGGTGAGCTCGGACACGGTCGTCGCGCGCCGGATGTCCATATGGAGGTCCATGCGAGTCCCTTCCCCCAGGGGCGCATACCGCGTCTGGTGTACGGCGACCGTACTCCGTACTACTTGCGGAGGCTCGTGAGTTCCCCCTGGCGGCAGCCGAGTCGGCACAGGGGATCCGCTTAGGGTTTCAAGCATGCAGATCCGACTTCCCCGGCCGCGCGGCCGATGGCTCGCAGGCGTCGCCGCCTTCGCCGTCCTCGCCGGCGCGGGCACCTGGACCGCGGTCGCTGATGACAGCGCACCGCCTGTGCACCGTGAGGACCGGGTGCAGGAGATGCCCGGGGCGAGGATCGACACCTCCTACTTCACGACGGGCGGCAAGGACCGCAGGCCCGCCGTCCTCCTCGGGCACGGCTTCGGCGGCAGCAAGGACGATGTACGCGCCCAGGCCGAGCAGTTGGCCCGCGACGGATACGCAGTGCTGACCTGGTCCGCCCGCGGCTTCGGCGATTCCACCGGGAAGATCGGGCTCAACGACCCGGACTTCGAGGTCAAGGACGTCTCGCGGCTGATCGACTGGCTGGCGGAGCGTCCCGAGGTACAGCTGGACGCGGACGGCGATCCGCGCGTGGGTGTCACCGGCGCCTCGTACGGCGGGGCGATCTCGCTGCTCGCGGCCGGCTACGACAAGCGGGTCGACGCGATCGCACCCCAGATCACCTACTGGAACCTGGCCGACGCACTCTTCCCGAACGGCGTCTTCAAGAAGCTCTGGGCCGGGATCTTCTTCTCGACCGGCTCGACCGGCTCGACCGGCTCGACGGGCTCGGCGGATTCGGTGGCGGGTACGGGCTCGGAACCCCCGGCCGATGAGCCCGCATCGGACGCCCCGGCGGGTCGGGCGGCGGCGCCCGGCGATGCAGCCGAGGCCGAGGCCGAGGCCGATGCGGCCAAGGTCAAGGCGGCCGGTGCCGCGGTCCCCGCCGACCCGAGCGGCTGCGGGCGCTTCGCGCCTGCGCTCTGCGCCATGTACGAGCGCGTCGCCGTCGCCGGAAAGCCCGACGCCGCCGCCCGTACGCTCCTCGAAGCCCGCAGCCCCTCCGCCGTCGGCGACCGCATCAAGGTGCCCGCGCTCATCGTGCAGGGCCAGGCCGACTCGCTCTTCCCGCTCACGCACGCCGACGCCATGGCGAAGAAGATCAGCGCCAACGGCGCGCCCGTCTCCGTCGACTGGATCGCGGGCGGCCACGACGGCGGCGACCGGGAGACCGGCCGCGTCGAGGGCCGTATCAGCCACTGGTTCGACCGGTACCTCAAGCAGGACAAGGGCGTGGACACCGGGCCCGCCTTCCGCGTCAGCCGGACCGGAGGCGTCGACTCCACCGATGGTCAGGCCCTGCTGCGCGGCGCGACCGGCAACGTCTATCCGGGGCTCGGCAGCGGCGCGCGACCGGTCACGCTCAACGGCCGCGCGCAGACCTTCGCCAATCCGGCCGGCGCCAACCCGCCCGCCATCTCGGCCGTCCCTGGCCTCAGCGGCGGCCTCACCCAGCTCTCCTCTCTCGGCCTCGGACTCTCCCTCGACTTCCCCGGACAGTTCGCGCGCTTCGACTCCGCGCCGCTGGCCGAGTCGCTGCGGATCACCGGCTCGCCGACCGTCAAGGTCAAGGTGACCTCGAACAGTGGCGACGCGGTCCTGTTCGGGAAGGTGTACGACGTCGGGCCCAACGGCCGTGAGCAGGTGCTGCCGTCCCAGCTCGTCGCGCCGGTCCGGGTCGAGGGTGCCGAGCACGGCAAGGACGTCGAGCTGACCCTGCCGGCCGTCGACCACGAGGTGGACGCCGGGCACCGGCTGCGCCTGGTCCTGTCCGCGACCGACCTCGGCTATGCGTCTCCGGCCGCCCCCGCCGCGTACACCGTCGAACTCCTCGGCAGCGGCGCACTGGCCGTGCCCACGGCGCCCGCAGTGAAGACGCAGGCTGCGGGACTGCCCTGGTGGACCTGGGTCCTCCCCGTCACGGGCGCCCTGCTGGCGGCGGCCTTGCTGATCACCGCCCGCCGCCGTGCGGTCGCTCCGGCACCCGACGCCGAGCTCGCCGAAGTACCCCTGCAGATCACCGGGTTGACCAAGCGGTACTCCAGGTCCGCCGACCGGTACGCCGTGCGGGAGCTCTCCTTCCGTGTCGAGAAGGGCCAGGTACTCGGCCTCCTCGGCCCCAACGGCGCGGGCAAGACCACCACCCTGCGCATGCTGATGGGCCTCATCCGGCCGGACGACGGCGAGATCCGTGTCTTCGGCCACGCCATCAGGCCCGGCGCACCGGTCCTCTCCCGGGTCGGCGCGTTCGTCGAGGGTGCGGGCTTCCTGCCGCATCTTTCGGGACGCGACAACCTGGAGCTGTACTGGCGGGCCACCGGCCGCCCCGCGAGTGACGCGCATATCGAGGAGGCCCTGGAGATCGCCGGCCTCGGCGATGCCCTCGCCCGCGCCGTACGCACCTACTCGCAGGGCATGCGCCAGCGCCTCGCCATCGCTCAGGCCATGCTCGGCATGCCGGATCTGCTCATCCTCGACGAGCCGACGAACGGCCTCGACCCGCCGCAGATCCGCGAGATGCGGGACGTGATGATCCGGTACGCGGCCGCAGGCCGGACCGTCATCGTGTCCAGCCACCTTCTCTCGGAGGTCGAGCAGTCCTGCACACATCTGGTGGTCATGGACCGCGGGCGGCTGGTGCAGGCAGGACCGGTCGCGGAGATCACCGGCGAGAGCGACACCCTGCTGGTCACCACGGCGGAAGGCGTGCCGGAGCCGTTGATCGAGAAGATCGCCGCGCTGCCGGGTATCGGTTCCGCGTCCCGTACGGACGAAGGACTGCTCGTACGCCTCGACGGAGCCACCGCCACCGGCATGATCGCCGAACTCGTCCGGCTGGACGTGCCGTTGACGGGTGTCGGTCCGCATCGCTGCCTGGAGGACGCCTTCCTCACCCTGATCGGAGGTTCCGCATGAGCACGCTGGTCGAGTCGGCCCCGGGCTACCGGGCACGGCACACGCTGCCGCTGCGTGTCGAGGCCGTACGGCAGCTGAAGCGCAGGCGGACGCTGGTGATGGCGGGGATCCTTGCCGCGCTGCCCCTCATCCTGATCGCCGCCTTCGCGATCGGCGGCACGCCGGACGGTGGGGACAGCAGCCGGGTGACCCTGATGGACACGGCCACCGCGTCCGGCGCGAACTTCGCCGCCACCTGTCTGTTCGTCTCGGCGGGCTTCCTGTTGGTGGTGCCGGTGGCGCTGTTCCACGGGGACACCGTGGCCTCGGAGGCGAGCTGGTCCTCTCTGCGCTATCTGCTGGCCGCACCCGTCCCGCGCTCCCGACTGCTGTGGTCCAAGCTGGCGGTGGCGCTCGGCTTCAGCGCGGCGGCCATGGTGCTGCTGCCGCTGGTCGGTCTGGCGGCGGGGACCATGGCATACGGCTGGGGCCCGCTGAAACTGCCTACGGGTGGCGGCTCCCTGGCCGCCGGCGACACCGTGGCGCGTCTTGCGCTGGTCGTGGCGTTCATCTTTGTCTCCCAACTGGTCACGGCGGGGCTTGCGTTCTGGCTCTCCACCAAGACCGACGCCCCGCTCGGAGCGGTCGGCGGAGCGGTCGGTCTGACGATCATCGGCAATGTGCTGGACGCGGTCACCGCCCTCGGCTCGTGGCGTGACGTGCTGCCCGCGCACTGGCAGTTCGCCTGGATCGACGCGCTGCAGCCACAGCTGGAGTGGAACGGCATGGTGAAGGGCGCGGCGGTCTCGGTGACCTACGCCCTGGTGCTGTTCGCGCTTGCCTTCCGGAACTTCTCCCGCAAGGACATCGTGTCGTAGGGGATGCCATAGGACATGCCGTGCCAGGCGTCGCAGGAGGTCTCGCACCACGTGCCGCAGGAGGTCTCGAGGAGGCCGGGCTCTTGCTAGACCCAGCCCCGACGAGCCGCTTCCGCTCCCGCCCGGAAGCGGCTCGTCGTGCCGAGGGCAGTGAGCAGTTGACCGACGCGGCGGCTGTACGTACGCCCTGACATGCCGAGCCGGGTCGCGGCCGTCTCGTCCGTGAGCCCAGCCAGCAGGGCCTGCAGGACCGGCTGCAGATGGACGGGTAAGGCGCCGGGTATGGCCTGCCCGGTCAGATCGTCGCCGGTGTCCCACCAGGACCGGTGCGCACGAACCAGGGCCTGGACGACAACGGGATCGCGGATCAGCAGCAGGCCGTTGTAGTGCAGTTCGAGGTCGAGGGGGACGGCCGCGACCCTACGATCCGCGACGAGCATCTTGAACGGGATCGAGTCAGTCACCCGGGCCGCGCCGGGACTGAGCCAGGGTGCCGTGAGATGCGTCAGCCCGTGCCGGGGTGCGATCCGCCGTACCGTCGGGGTCTGTGCGGCGGCCGTGCGCACGCATGCGCCGGCGAACTCCAGGAAGGGCTCCGGGATGCCGTGGCCCAGTGCGCCGGCCGGATTGTCGAAGCTGAGGAGCTCGTGGCGGGCGGAGCGGACCAGGCTGGTCAGGGCCGCTTTCACCTGTGCCACTCCGTGAACCGGCTGCCCCGGCACCTCCCGCAGGACGGCCCGCGAAACCTCCGTTGAAACGTCCCGCGAAACCTCCCGTGGGACTTGCCGCGAAACCTCCCGGCCGAGCACGGAGCCCGGAACCATCCCCACGACCATGGCCGATCACCCCCGTCAATCCGCCTGCCAGACCGCGTGTCAAACCGCCTGACGATCCGCGCGGTCCGTCCCCTCGGAGCCGTGCGCCACTCCATGAACGCACATGGCTGCGCATGGTGACAAGCGGCTGCTCAGGGACTGGCGAGTCCTTGCCAGTCCCTTCGGTTCCGACGCCGGGGCGGGGCACGCTTGAGGCACGAGAGTCGCAGAGTGAGTAGGGAAGAGAGCTGAGCGAGCCCTTGAGCCCCTGAGGGGGTTGCCCTCCCGGCCGGGGGCAACTTCCGCCCGCCGTTGCCGCATTGAGATTCATCCGCAACTCGTTCGTCTGCTCCTTCGGGCCTCCTCGAACGTCACATTCACAAGTGCTGACGATCCAGGGGAGCCCAGATGAAGCTCTGCGCAAGGACGTACAGGGGAGCGCTGGCCGCGGTTCTGGCCGGCGGCATGCTGCTCACCACCGGCTGCAGTGGAAGCGGCCAGGACAACCGGGCCTCCCGAAGCGGAGCCGAACAGCGGGCGCACGACGGCGCGAAGCCGGCACCCGCGCCGAGAGCGCCGGACGGCGGCGGAGGCGCCCCCGCAGCCGGGACGGACGGAGCGAAGGAGGCGGAGCGGCGCGGCGATGAGTTCCAGGAGTCCAAACCGGCGGCCGACTATCTGTCGACCTTCGCGCTCGACGTGGACACCGCCTCGTACGGCTATGCCCGCCGCACGCTTGCCGACGGGCAACGGCCGAAGCGGGGCGACATCCGGCCCGAGGAGTTCATCAACAGCTTCCGCCAGGACTATCCGAGGCCGAAGAGCAACGGTTTCTCGGTGACGGTCGACGGTGCGCGTCCCCGGAGCGCCGAGGGCGAGGCCGGCGGCGAGGACTGGTCGCTCGTACGCGTCGGACTCTCCACCCGGCCCTCCGACCGCAAGGGCGAACGGCCGCCCGCCGCCCTCACCTTCGTGATCGATATCTCCGGCTCCATGGCCGAGCCCGGCCGGCTCGACCTGGTAAAGGAGTCGCTGGGCATTCTCACCGACGCGCTGCGCGACGACGACTCGATCGCCATCGTCACCTTCAGCGACGAGGCCGAGACACGGCTGTCGATGACCCGGATCGACGACAACCGCGACCGTATCCACACGGTGATCGACGGCCTGGAGCCGACCGACTCCACCAATGTGGAGGCGGGCGTACGGGCCGGTTACGACGAGGCCGTCGAGGGTCGCAGGCGCGGAGCCACCAACCGCGTCGTCCTGCTCTCCGACGCCCTCGCCAACACCGGCGAGACCGACGCCGACGCGATCCTCGGCC
Organism: Streptomyces sp. NPDC048479; assembly: GCF_040651435.1. Taxonomy (NCBI): domain Bacteria; kingdom Bacillati; phylum Actinomycetota; class Actinomycetes; order Kitasatosporales; family Streptomycetaceae; genus Streptomyces; species Streptomyces sp. NPDC048479. The sequence goes on along the minus strand of NZ_JBEZKA010000042.1, from coordinate 2,505 downwards.
GGATCGACGATGCCCGCCGCGAGTACGGCATCACGCTCTTCGGCGTCGGTGTCGGCAGCGAGTACGGCGATGCGCTGATGGAGCGGCTCGCCGACAAGGGTGACGGGCACACCACGTATGTCTCCACCAGCGAGCAGGCCAGGAAGGTGTTCGTCGACCAGCTGCCCACCCATGTCGAACTGCGTGCCCGGGACGCCAAGGCGCAGGTGGCCTTCGACCCGAAGACCGTCAAGCAGTTCCGGCTCATCGGGTACGAGAACCGCGCGGTCGCGGACGAGGACTTCCGTAACGACCGTGTGGACGGCGGCGAGATCGGCCCCGGTCACACGGTGACGGCGCTCTATGCCGTACGGCTCCGGGAAGGAGCGAGCGGCCATCTCGCGACGGCTACGGTGCGCTGGCTCGACCCCAATACGCGGGCACCGCACGAGCAGACGGGCTCGGTCGAGACGGGCGCGGTCGACGGCGCCCTGTGGGACGGCGCCTCCAAGAGGTTCCAGGTCACCGCGGTCGCGGCGTACTTCGCCGAGTCGCTACGGGGCGGTTCGATGCCGGGCGCGCCGGGGCTCGGTGAACTCGCCGAACGGGCCAGGAAGCTGGCGGGCTCGACGGAAGACAGCTCGGTGCGCCAGCTCGCGGACGCGATCGGGCAGGCGCAGCGGCTGAGGGACTGAGCGTGGGGGCCACGGGCGCACTCCGCACTCCGCACTCCGGACTCCGGGGACGGGGCTGTGGCTGTGGCGTCCCGCCTGCGGCGGGGGCCGAGGCTTTCCCTCACGGATCAGGCAGTGTCCGCACCACAAGGTTGCTGCATCGCCCGCCCCGCCGCGCCATGATGTGCGCCATGGCCACCCTTCTGCTCGCACTAGCCATCATCTCCACAGGCCTGTACGCGGGCATGATGCTGATCTTCCGGACCGGGATCATGCCCGCGCTCGCCCGGCTTTCGGACGACCAGTTCGTGCCGGCCATGAACCGCATCAACGAGACCGTGCCGCGCGTCGTGTTCGTTCTGGTCTTCCTCGCGATCATGGTGTTCCCGGCCGCGGCCCTCGCCGTCCCGGTCGACGGCCGCACGGACACCCAGCGGTGGCTGATCATCGCGGGCCTGGTCTGCGCGGTCCTCAACAACCTCATCACCATCGGCGGCAACATCCCACTGAACAACGCCCTCGCCTCGGCCGAGTCGGCCTCCCCGACTGTCCCCACCGGTCAGGCGCGCGCTGCCTTCGAGTCCCGCTGGAACCTCTTCCATCTGATCCGGACTCTGTTCACGCTCGCGTCGTTCGCGCTGCTGGTCACTGCCGCGCTGTAGCCTCGTAGGCCGACATCCCGGCCCCCCGCTTGCCTCTGCTGCAGCGAATATCTGTCGCACCAGGGTTAGAAATTTGCGCGGTGTGTGCCGAGCGTTCATGGGGGTGACGGGCGAAAAAGTAGTACCTGCCCTGCCCGGATGCTCGCGCCGTGCTACCGTTGATCCCAGTTGCAGTTGTGGTTCCCATAGACTTCAAGTGCCTTTGATGGCTTCATGCCATCGGGCACTTTTGTATTTTCGGTGATGTTTTCCGGACGGGGTAATCATCGCGGCGACGCCAGGGTTCGCACCGTGCGAACCCCGGGCACTGCCCCGAAGGAGATATGACATGGCTACTGGCACCGTCAAGTGGTTCAACGCGGAAAAGGGTTTTGGCTTCATCGAGCAGGACGGCGGCGGCCCCGACGTCTTCGCCCACTACTCGAACATCGCCACCCAGGGCTTCCGTGAGCTTCAGGAAGGCCAGAAGGTGAACTTCGACGTCACGCAGGGCCAGAAGGGCCCGCAGGCGGAGAACATCGTTCCCGCCTGACGCTGACACGCACGACGCAGCTGGGGCGCGCACCTTGGGGTGCGGGCCCCAGCTCGTTGCTGTTTGCAGGGTTTGCGCGACGCGCCGTAATGGTCTGCCCGCGCCCCCATGATCCGGCCCCGGCTGCCTCATCCTGTGGATCCCTGGCGGCCTGATGCCAGGCGTCGCTATTCTGCGCCGCTGCGGCCGGTTTCGTTTCAGTCTTTTATTCGGCTCGTTCTTGCAATTCATTCGGCTCATTCCTGCCGAGAATTCCTCGATACGTGCCATATCGAGGAAGGTTCTCCATGAACCGCTCAGCTCGCACGAACGACCGTTTCTCCAACCCCCGCAAGGGTGGCTCCGCCGGTTCCGACCGGGGCGCCCGCTTCCGCCCGCAGGGCCAGGGTCGCCCCGGCAACCGTTCCGGCGGCTACGGGCGCCGTCCCGCCGCGCGGCAGGGCGAGTTCGCGCTGCCGGTCACCATCACCCCGGCCCTCCCCGCGGCCGCGACCTTCGGCGAACTCGACATGCCGGTCGAGCTGCTGAAGACGCTCACCGGCCTCGGCATGAACGAGCCGTTTCCGATCCAGGCGGCGACGCTGCCGAACTCCCTGGCCGGCCGGGATGTGCTGGGCCGCGGGCGTACCGGTTCGGGCAAGACGCTTGCCTTCGGTCT
>NZ_JBEZKA010000041.1:0-52674 GCF_040651435.1 Streptomyces sp. NPDC048479 | reverse complement strand
AAGCTGACCACGCTCCGCCCCGAGCAGGCCGCCTACATCGGCGTCGAGGTCGAGGGCCCGTACAAGCCCGACCACTACCGCTACTGATCGGCTACGGAGGCTGATCCACCCGAAGACCGGGCCCCCACCTATCCCCCGGGTGGGGGCCTGACCTTTTCCCGCTTCTCCCGTGCCCCGCCCATACTCTGACTGGCCGTCAGCACTGGCCGTCAGCGCATCGACGCGACGGCCCACTCCGAGGCCACTGCCACTGCGACGCCGACCCCCAGCACTGCCGTGGCCACGCGCGTACGTCCCTGTCGGCTGAGCACGAGCGCGCTGCCCGAGAGGATCAGCGCGATGCCGTAGAAGCCCATGGTCAGCACCGAGTGCGTGCTGCCGAGCCGCAACACCAGGGTGGCGCCCACGGCGATCATGATGACCGCGGAGAGAGCTATCCGTATGCGGCGTGCCTGACGTGGTGTGAGCCCCTGCCGCTCCGGGCTCGAATTGGCTTCTGACATGCCCGAAGACTAGCCGTCGCATCTCCGCGGGGGCCGCGCCGGGCCGACTTGTGATCCGCTCAGGTCACGCACCGCGTGCACTGCCGACCTCGGCCGTCCACAGCGGCGCGATGCCGGTGAGCTGGCAGGCCAGCAGATAGAGAGGGATCGGCGGGGTGTAGGGGCTGGTGCCGTCGGGCCGGCGGATAAGTCGCGCTTTCGTCGCCGGTACATATGCACCGCGGGCGTAGTGCGAGGGCAGCGGCCAGGTCAGCTCGAGGTCCGAGCCGGCGGGCACGATCCACCACCACCAGTCATTGTCCGCGAATACACAGCCGTTCCGCGGCAGACGCCCAAGGAGCCGGAATCCGTACCGGGCGGGCAAGCCCACGGCGTCGCAGCCCAGCGTGGCCGGCAGCGCGGGCGGCAGAATCAGTCTGGTCATCCGGCGCTCGCCGGCACGGCGGCCGCCCTGCGAGAGGAGGGTGGCCAGGTTCTTCATCGTGGACTCTCCGACCAGTACGCCACTTCTGTTCCGTACGGCAGTTCGTCCTCGTGCGGCAGTTCGGCCCACACCATGCGGCCCGGGCCGAGATGGGACTCGTGCGAACCCCAGGCGCTGCTCAGGGACTCGACCAGCAGCAGCCCGCGTCCGCGTTCCTCATCGATGGCGCGGCACACATGTGGGCCGGTGGGTGCGGAACCCTGGTCGTGCACGGTGATGCGCAAGCGCTCGATGCCGTTGAGCAGTTCGCAGGCGACCAGATGGCCGGCGGTGTGCACGACCGCGTTGGTGACCAGTTCGGAGATGACCAGCATCGCCGTTTCGTGAATGTCGCCGCCTATGCCCCAGTGGTGCAGCCGCTGGCGGGCGAGCTTTCGGGCACTGGCGACAAATTCGACGCGCGCCGGTAGCTCGAAGCCATACCGGTGATGAGGAGCCCCCAGGCACGGGTTCAGGTGCCATGGAGTGAGCGCGTCACGGTTCACACGGCCACTCTCTCCCTGCAGGACGCACATTGGCAAGGCCCACTCTGAAAATTGCAGAGTGGGCATATTCATCACTGCGGGGGCGTGGCACACTGCTCGCAACAGCACAGGGGGAGGTCTGGGAGTGAGCGAACCGCGGTCCGCCCCAACCGTGGGCCAGGTCGTTCTCGGTAAGCGCTTGCAGGATTTGCGGGAGCGGGCCGGTCTCAGGCGTGAAGAGGCCGCCAAGGTGCTGCGTGTCGCCGCGGGCACGATCCGCAGGATGGAGACGGCCGAGGTCGCGCTGAAAATCCCTTATGTCCAGCTTCTGTTGAGCGCATACGGGATCGCGGACGACGAGGCGCGCGGCTTTATCGAGCTGGCCGAAGAGGCCAATAAGCCGGGCTGGTGGCAGCGCTTCCATGACGTACTGCCGGGCTGGTTCAGCATGTACGTCAGCCTGGAGGGCGCGGCCGGCCTCATCCGCGCGTACGAACCGCACTTTGTGCCCGGCCTGCTGCAGACGGAGGACTACGCCCGGGCGATCATGCTCGGCGGAGCCGTCGGGCGGACCGATCCGGCGGACATCGAGCGCCATGTGGCGCTGCGGATGGAACGCCAGTCCCTGCTCACCAGGCCAGGCGCACCCAGACTCTGGGTGATCATGGACGAGACGGTGTTCCGCAGGCCCGTCGGCGGTCCCGGCGTCATGCGGGCGCAGATCGACCGGTTGCTCGAAGGTGCCGAACTGCCCCATGTCACTCTGCAGATAGCGGAGTTCGCGACCGGACACCACCCCGGCACCTATGGGCCGTTCGTCCTCTTCCGGTTCGCCGTCCCCGAGCTCCCGGACATGGTCTACAGCGAATATCTGACCGGCGCCGTCTATCTGGACGCGCGCCCCGAGGTCGCATCGCATCTTGAGGTCCTGGACCGCATGGCTGCGCAGGCCGCGACTGCACAACGTACGAAGGAGATCCTCAGGGATCTCCGCGAGGAGCTGTGAATGGATCGCATATACAACGGCATGCCCGCGGCCGAGCTGGGTGCCGAGGGCTGGCACAAGCCGTGGAGCGGCGGCAACGGCGGCAACTGCTTCGAGACCATGAAGCTCGCCGACGGCAGGGTCGCGGTGCGTCAGTCCTCCGACCCCGACGGCCCCGCGCTGATCTACACCTCCGGCGAGATCGCCGCGTTCATTCAGGGGGCCAAGTCGGGGAAGGCGGACTTCCTCCTCACCTGATTCCCCGGCCGCCGCTCCCCGGCCGAGACACGTGGAGCGACATGCGGCGTCGCCCGCAAGGCCTGGTCAGCCCGCCGCGGCCCCCTTCGCCGCTCCCGGCGGGAGCAGCGTCGTGAGGAACGACTTCGGCGCCGAGACATTCCCGGCCGAGTCGAGCGTCCGGTACTCGATCGTGTGCGTTCCGTAGTCGGGAGTGGCCTCGTCCCACGGCACCGCGCGCGTCCTTCCGAGCTTGCCGTAGACCAGATCGTCGATGGCAGTGCCGCTCGGGGTGAAGAGGAAGGGCGCGTCGGCGTCGGTCGGCCAGCCGTAGTACGTCTGCCAGCCGTCACCGTCGACCCTGAACTGCGTCACCACAGAGCCGGCCCGGTCGTCGCGGGCCGTCAGCTTCATCGTGAAGGGTCCGTCGTAGACGTACTCCACCGGCCTGCCGGGCCGGTGCACCGTACGCAGGGGCTTCGAGAGCGCGTACGCCGCCGTCGCCGGGACCGCGTCCACCGTCCAGGTCAGTGTGGACGGCGTACCGGCGATACGGGCTGTGAGCCGGTGCGTGCCGGGTCGCAGCCGTAGCGCGCCCAGGTCGAGATCGCGGTCGTTGCCCGGGTTGGCCAGCGGGCGGCCGTCGAGCGCCCAGCGGACCGTCGGAGTCCGGTCGACGGGATGTGTGGTGTCGGCGTACACGACCGATGCCGAGCCCACCGGGGCCGTGGTGTCGGTGTGACCGTTGAAGGCGGCCCCGACAGGCTCGCGCGGGGTGGTGACGGCCGCGTCAACGGTCCAGGCGACGGTGCGGGTCAGCGCCGCGGACGCGCGGATCGCCGGGTCGCGCACGAACGGCGTGGGGTCGGTGACCGTGGCCGTCAGCCTGTGCGTGCCGCGGGCCGGGTGGATCCGCCGTAGATCGAGCGTGCGGACGTCGCCGGTGAAGCGCAGCGGACGGCCGTCGAGCCGCCACACGACATCGAGCTCACCGCCGACCGGATGCAGCGTGTCCACCCACACCGTCCCGTCGTCGCCGATCGCGGCGGTGTTCGGTGTGTGCCCCTGGACAAGGTCCACCTTGGCGGAGATCTTCTGCGCCATCACCTCGCGCTCGACCTGGTCGAAGGGGTAGCCGAGGGTCTTCATGATCGAGTGCTTGCTGGGCCGCCAGACGCCCTTGGTGCTGTACATCCCGCCCTCGAACCGTCCGATGACTCCGCCGGACTCGCTCCTCTCGCCCAGCCAGCGCCACCACTTGGCGCGCTGCTGCTTCATCTGCTCCTCCGTGAGCAGGGTTTGGTGGACGGAAGAGGGCTCGCCGCCGCTGTACGCACCGCCGGGGACACCGCGCGCGTAGTAGTCGTACTCGTCCTGGAGCTTGCCCAGCGAGTGGCCGATCTCGTGCGGGGTGATCAGCGAGGAGAGCGCGTTGCCGCCGGAGGCCGTGGCGTAGGTGCCGCCGGCGCCGCCGTAGGTGTCGCTGTTGGCGAGGGCCACGATCTGCCGGTTCGCGTTCGCGGAGCCGGGGACGAGGTCGGCGAGCGCCGTCGCCGAACCGCTGTCGACGGTGAGCAGCCGCTGCACGCTGTCGGCGTCGCAGCCGCCCCAGAAGCCCATGTTCAGGGCCGTGTCGCGGCGCGGTGAGTCCAGACCCGGGTCGCAGTCCACACCCGACTCGGCGGAGGGAACCTCCACCGCCCACACATTGACGTAGGAGCGGTACGAGGCGAACGGCTCGGTGGACCAGAGCACATTGAGGTGCTTCTCGACATCGGCGCGGAACGCCGGCATCTCGTCGGCGGTGTAGCCGTCGCCGAGAACGATGATGTTGAAGCGCTTGTCGGCGGGTCCTGTGGTCTGCACGGGGACGACGGTGGCCTGGGCGGTCACCGGATCCTCGGCCGCGCCGGACGGGGTTGCCGTGCCCAGGAGGCAGGCGGCGACAAGGGTCCCCACGGTGGCGAGCAGGGTGGCCGCTCTTCGGGGGCGTATACCGGGTGAGGTCATGGGGCCGGAGCGTACGACTCTGCCCAACGGGCCGTAAAGACAGCAGAGTTGGCCATGCGGCCGCAGTGACGGCGCAGTGCGATCCGCGGCAACTCGGAGCCGCTGTTGTCCGGAACGCTGTCCTGTTAACTTGGCGCAGGCGCTGAGTGGAAGCGCTTTCTGTGCAGTCCGAGCCGACGAGGTGAGCGGGATGCCCAAGCCAGGAAGAGGCCGGTCAGCGACAAGACCCGGAAGGTGGCCGATGCGAAATCCAGCCCGTCCGGCGATCGAGGACAAGCGCGGCCCAAGGCCGCGTAAGCCGCTGAAGGTGCCCGGTCACCGTAGAAGAGGGCTCCTCCTGGCAGCGCTCGCAGTGGCCGTGCTGCCCTTGACGCTCGCACCCGCGGGAAGCGCAGGCGCGACCGGCACATCCGGTCATGTACTGCCCAGCCTCAAGCGGAACCTGATCGCGTACTACGACTTCGGGCACCCGGTGCACGGCAACCGTGCCTGGGAGCGTGACCGGGGCCGGTCCGGCACCGATATCCAGTTGGTCAACGGCGGTTCACAGATGCGGGTACGGGATCGTGACCGCGGCCGTGTTCTGCAGACACAACAGGTCTCACCCACCACCAAGGGCAACGACGACTGGAAGGCCGGCGTCTACGGCCCGACCGGTGTGCCCACGCTGCACGCCTTCAACGGCGTCCGCGAGACGACCGTCATGGGCTGGTTCAAGATGACCGGTGAGAACCCCAGCCCCAACTCCGGCTCCGACAACCCGGACGACCGATACGGCGCGATCGGACTGGCAGGTATCCTCAACGGCACCTCGCAGGGCCATGACGTACGGGCCCTTCTCGAACTCATCACGGTCAACGGCGAGATGAAGGTCGTGTCCCTCGGCAGGCGCGTCGACGGCGCCAGTTCGCAGACCTTCGCCGCCGACGCCGACTGGAGGACGCTGCTGCCGCAGGACACATGGGTGTTCCTCGCGGCGACCTTCGACTACGACAACGGCACGATGGCCCTCTACCGCAACGGCCGCCCGGTGCCCGGCTTCTACACCCTCACCGGCGATCCGTGGGCCGTCGAAGGACCGCCGGAACCCGACGTCGCCTCGCCGACCGACCCGCGCGGTATCAAGATCGGCGGCAGCTATCCGCAGAACAACAAGGAGGGCAACCCCTGCAACTGCCGGATGGACGACCTGATGTTCCTCGACCGGGCCCTCACGCCGGGCGAGATCCGGGCCCAGTACCGACGGACCACGTAGGGGTGCACCGTATGCGAGCAGTCCCGAGGCTCCTGGTCGCGCCGCTCGGCCCGGCCGTGATCCGCTACGACCGGACCGCCTGGGCGGCACGCGTTCCGACCTGCCGGCCGTAACGACGACGCAGTACGCAGCCGGCGAGCACCGCGCCGGCTGCGACCGCGTACGCCGTGGTGCCCACCACCTCCGGCTCGGCGTCCATGTGCACGGTGACGTACTTCGCCGCGCCCGCCACGGCGACACCCAACCACTCCCACCGGCCGTCGAGGGCGACCAGCGCCACCAGCAGCAGCGCGTACCAGGAGTAGCCCGGAGTCAGCAGCAGAAAGGCGGTGCCGGTGACCAACAGGGCGCCGCTCCAGGGGCGTTCGGGATCGCCACGCCGCAGCACCTGCACGACGACCACCAGCATCACGACGATCACCGCGGCAGGCGCCCAGTCGTCCGGCAGCACAAGACGCAGCAGGGCATAGCGGTTGCGGGCGGAGGGGTCGTCGTACCCCTCCTCCTCCACATAGCCGCCGAGGAAACCGAAGACCGAGCCGTCGGAGACGAGGACGTACGGCAGATAGCTCAGCGCCACCACCGCGGCGGCCGGCAACAGCACAGCCGCCGCGTCCCGCACCCGCCGAACACCGGACAGCGCGCCCGGCAGCACCACGGCAGGCAGCAGCTTGGTCACGATCGCCGCGCCGAGCAGCGCCCCGCCGAGGACGCGCCGCCGGACCACGACACCCAATGCCACCACCGTCAGGAGCACGCCGAGCACATCGGCATGCGCATTGTTCACCGCCTCGATCGGCACGATCGGGCACCAGGCCCAGTACGCCGCATGCCGTGGATCGCCGCGCCGCCGCAGGACCAGCAGCAGCGCCGCGGTGGTGCCCAGCGCCAGCAGAGCGCCGCCCGTCTGCAGCGCCTTGTGCCGTACACCGTCCGGCGACAGCGCGTGGACGAGCAGGAAGTACCCCTCCGCCACCGGCGGGTAGATGGTGTGCACCTGCGGCCGGTTGAGCCGGGTGCAGTGGATCTCGCCCGCGGGACCGGAGATCCGCACCCGCTCGGGCAGCTCGCACGCCGTCCCGGTCGGGAAGAGCCAGTCGTCGCGGAGCCCGGCGAGCGCGGGATCGGCGGGTGCGTGGTCGTACGGCGAGATCCCGGCCGCCTGCACCCTGCCGTCCCAGGCGTAGCGGTACGAGTCGGTGCTGGTGCGCGGGGGAGCGAGAAGCCCGGTCGCGGTCACCGCGATACCGCCCGCGACGACGAGGACCACGGCATGGCGCACCGGAGCCCTGCGCAGCGCGAAGACCGCCGCGGCGAACAGCACCCAGCAGGCGGCGTACCACCAGGAGAGACCGGCAGGATCGTCGGTATAGCCGTCCTTGCGGATGGTCAGGGCGAGAACGGCCGTCAGGGCCGCGAGCAGGGTGCCGGTGGCGAGAGTACGCGGGTTGATCACAGGCTCAGCGTCGCAGCCGGAACCGGCCCGGACCGCGCGCCGCCCTCTGACGTCCGCATTCCGTAAGGTGTTGGACCCGTCCGCGCGGCCCGTCGCGGAGGTCTTATGGGGACATGAAGCTCCGACCACCCAGACTGCCCCGACCGCCTCGACTGCCCCGGATCTCCTCACCGGCCCTCCCGGCCTTCTCGGGCAGGCTGCACGACGCCCGCACGGCCACCTCGATCGGCCGCTGGCTGGGCGGGGCCATAGCCGTGTGCTTTGTGACCGGGGTGATCAGCCACTATCTGCAGCACCCGCCGGACTGGCTCGCGGACGAGCTGCCGAGCCGGCCGTCATGGGGCTACCGGGTGACCCAGGGCCTGCATGTGGCGAGCGGGATCGCGGCGATCCCGCTGCTGTTCGCCAAGCTGTGGACGGTCTATCCGCGGCTGTTCGTATGGCCGCCGCTGCGGTCGGGGCGCCATGCGCTGGAGCGGCTGTCCGTGGCGGTGCTGGTCGCGGCCGCCGTCTTCGAGCTCTTCACCGGGCTGCTCAACACCGTGCAGTGGTACCCGTGGCCGTTCTCCTTCGTACCCGTGCACTACGCCGTCGCCTGGCTGCTTCTCGGTGCGGTCGTCCTGCATATCGCGGTCAAATACCCGCAGATCAGAGCGCATTGGAGCAAGCGCTCACCCGGCACACTCGAACTCCCGGCGGTGGACGGACCGGACCGCCGCTCTCTGCTGACCGGCGTCGCGGCAGCGGTCGGTGCGGTCACGCTGACGACCGTCGGCCAGTCCCTCACCCCGCTGAAAGGCTTCGACCTGCTCGCACCACGACACCCGGACCACGGCTCGCAGGGCGTGCCGGTCAACCGGACGGCGGCCGCCGCCGGGGTGGCGCGGCTGTCCACCCAGGACTGGCGGCTCACGGTGGTCGGCAGACACTCGTACGCACTCAGTCTCGACGAACTCGCCGCGCTGCCCCAGCACACCGTGACCCTGCCCATCGCCTGTGTGGAGGGCTGGAGCAAGTCCGCCGAGTGGACCGGCGTACGCGTCCGTGACCTGCTGGACCGGGCCGGAGCGCGGCCCGACGCGGCGGTACGGGTGGTGTCGCTGGAGCGGCGCGGCTCCTACCGCGTGATGGAGATGGGCAGCGGCTACACCCGTGATCCGCTCACCCTGCTCGCCCTGCGCCTCAACGGCCAGGTGCTCTCCCCCGACCACGGCTTCCCGGCGCGCATCATCGCCCCGAACCGCCCGGGCGTACTGCAGACGAAGTGGGTCACCAGGATGGAGGTCATGTGATGCGGCTCGTGACGGGCGGGGTGGGCCTCGCGCTGATGGCCGTCGGCGCGTCACTTCTGGTGACGGGCGGGCAGCTGAAGGACGTGGCGCTCTGGCTGGCGGGCGCGATCGTCCTGCACGACGGGGTCGTTGCCCCGCTGGTGCTCGGCACCGGCCTGCTGCTGGCGGCCGTCCCTGCCCGCGGCACGGTCCGCGGCGCAATGGTGGTGGCCGGCTGCCTGACGGTGATCGCGCTGCCGGTACTGCTGAGGCCGGGGGCGCCGAAGAACGCCTCCGTGCTGCCGCTGGACTATCTGCGCAACTGGCTGATCGCCCTGGCGGCGGTGGCGGTGCTCACGGGCGCAGCGCTGGTGGGGATGCGGGTGCTGCGCCGGTGGACGGCCTACCGCCGCGCGCCACGTGGCTGAATCCTCGGCGAACTGGTTGCCGGCCCACGGGACATGGGTGTGTGGCTGGGCAGGGCGGACCGCCAGGTGGCAGCGGCAGCGGGGAGTCCTGCTGTGGCAGGCCACGTCGAGCGGGCAGCAGCCGACCGGTATCGGTCCGCAGCGCGGCTGCACCACGCCACGGCCGAGCGGCCGGCCCGGGTATGGCCGACTGCCCAGCCGATCCGGGTCCGGCCGACGTCGGCCCGGCCCGGGCCTGACAGCCGGTCCAGCCGATCCGGGTCCGGCCGCCGCAGACTATGCGGGGCGCAGCGCGACGAAGGTGCGCCCGGCGGCAGTCCAGCGGTCGACCCCCGACTTCGGCACCGCCCAGCCGGACTCCCGCGCATACCGGAGCAGCGCGGGAGTGCCGAGGCGGGCCCACGGGAACGCCGAGCCCTGTGCGCTGCCGCCGTCGAAGACGCGGACCTGGGCGCGTTCGTCCACATCGAGCGGGTTGGTCTCCACGAGCAGCACACCGTCCTCGGCGACGAGGCGGGACACGCGGGCCAGCAGGGCGCGGGGGTCGCCGCCTATGCCGATATTGCCGTCGATGAGCAGCGCCGTACCCCAACTCCCCTCGCGGGGAAGCGGATCGAAGACGGAACGGTGCAGCGCGCTGCCGCCCGTCCGTACCGTGCGGGCAACCGCCTCGGGGCTCACATCGATGCCCAGCGTCGGCCGTCCCAGCTCGGCGAGCGCCGCGACGAGACGGCCCGGGCCGCAGCCGATGTCGAGCACCGCCCCTCGGCAGCGCTCCAGCACGGTCAGATCGGCGGCGTCCGGCGCGGCGCACCAGCGTTCCACCTCCAGCGGCAGCAGCCAGCCGTCGGGGCGGCGCAGAAAGAGCGGGCCGCGGCCGTTGCGCAGAGCGTCGGTGTACGGATCGGCCTGCCAGGCGGGCGCGGTCATCGCGCCCCGGTCCCGGCGAGCGCGGCGAGGGTCGCGGCGAACCGGGTGTGCGGGGCCTCGGCCGCGACCAGCCTGGCGTCTTCCGCCGTGTCGACGTCCCGCAGCAGCGGCAGATCACGCACCGTCAGCCAGGCGCCGGTGAGCCGCTCTCGCTGTACGGCGCCGGTCCTGGACGCGGACATCGGCACCCCGAGCAGCAGCGCGGGATCCGGCTCGGCCAGCCCGAGCGCCCAGAACCCGCCGTCGTCGGCCGGGCCGAAGGATGCCTCTCCCTCGCCCAATTCCAGTCCGGGGGCGAGGAGTTCAACTGTCACTTGTGGGGTGTCCATTCCGATCAGCAGGCTGGGTCCGTCGCAGAGCCCGAAGGCATGGGCGAGCCGGGAGTCGAGCCCGCCCGCGCACTGCGGTACGACCTCGATGCCGGCCGGCAGCCAGTCGCCGGGTACACCGTCGAGTACAAGGACCCGTCGGCGTGCGGGAGTGGCGAGCACGACGTCGAGGGTGTCGAGGAGAGCGGCCTCGGCGAGACAGGCGGCCTCGGCCGGGGAGTACGCGGGGGTGAGCCGGGTCTTCACCCGACCGGGGACGGGGGCCTTGGCGATGACGAGCAGCGTGCCCGCGGATGAGGAGCTCATCGAACGCCACCCCCGACCCCGCGCGCCGACGGCTCCGCGAGCACCGCACGCATGTCCCGTACCGCCTGCCAGGTGCCCCGCCACGTCCCCGTCACCTTCGACTTTCCCGATCTCGGCAGATACGGGACATCCACCTCCGTCACCCGCCAGCCCGCGTCCGCCGCACGGACCACCATCTGGAGCGGGTAGCCGCTGCGCCGGTCGGTCAGGTCCAGGGCGAGCAGGTCCTCGCGGCGTGCGGCCCGCAGTGGGCCCAGATCGCGCAGTCGCAGCCCGGTGCGCCGGCGCAGCATGCGCGACAGTGCCAGATTCCCGGCCCGCGCATGCGACGGCCATGCCCCGCGGGTCTGCGGCCGTCGCCGGCCCAGTACCAAGTCGCTCTCGCCGTCGGCAACTTGGCGTACAAAACCGGTCAGCAGCCCCGGATCCAGTGAGGCGTCGCAGTCGCAGAAGCAGACATACTCCGCCTCCGCCGCCAGCAGCCCCGCATGGCAGGCGGCCCCGAAGCCGCGCCGCCCCTCGTACACCACCTTCGCGCCCAGCCCGCGGGCGATCCGGTCCGAGTCGTCCGTCGAGCCGTTGTCCACCACGATCGCCCGCCATCCGTCCGGGATCCGCTCAAGCACCCACGGCAGCGCCTCGGCCTCGTTCAGACACGGAAGCACGACATCCACTCCGCCGCCCGTCATGACACGCCACCCCGCAGCCCGCTCGTGGCGAACTCCGCCATCCCTTCCGCGAAGCCGATCCGCGCCTTCCAGCCGAGCTCGGCCCTGATCCGTCGCGAGTCCGCGGTGATGTGCCGTACGTCGCCCAGCCGGAACTCCCCGGTGACCACCGGCGCAGGACCGCCGTGCGCCACGGCCAGCGCGCCCGCCATCTCACCGACCGTGTGCGGCGTCCCGCTGCCCGTGTTGTACGCGGTCAGCACTCCCGCCTCGCGGCCGTGTACCGCCTCCAGTGCGAGCGCGTTCGCGTCCGCCACGTCCCGTACATGGACGAAGTCCCGCCGCTGGTGGCCGTCCTCGAAGACCCGCGGCGCCTCACCCCGCTCCAGCGCGGACCGGAAGAACGAGGCCACGCCCGCGTACGGCGTGTCGCGCGGCATCCCCGGCCCGTACACATTGTGGTAGCGCAGCGCCACGGCCCGCCCGCCCGTGGCGCGGGCCCACGCCGCGGCCAGATGCTCCTGGGCCAGCTTTGTCGTCGCGTACACATTGCGCGGGTCCGTCGGAGCGTCCTCGCCGACCAGACCGGACGTCAGCTCGGCGCCACAGTCGGGGCAGCGGGGCTCGAAGCGCCCGGCCGCGAGATCGCCGCCCGCGCGCGGTCCCGGCCGCACCTGTCCGTGGCGCGGGCAGTCGTAGCGGCCCTCGCCGTAGACCACCATGGAGCCCGCCAGCACGAGTTCCGTGACACCGGCCTCGGCCATGACGGCCAGCAGGACGGCCGTGCCGAGGTCGTTGCAGGCCACGTACTCCGGTGCGTCCGCGAGGTCATTGCCGAGGCCGACCATGGCCGCCTGGTGGCAGACCGCGTCCACGCCGCGCAGTGCGCGCGCCGTCACCGCCCGGTCGCGGACGTCTCCGTGGATCCATTCGGCGTCGGGCATCGGTGGGGGTACCGGATGGGCCGCCGGGAGCAGGGCGTCGAGCACGATCGGGTCATGGCCGAGAGCGGCGAGAGCCGCGACGATCTGCGAGCCGATGAAGCCCGCGCCTCCTGTGACGAGTACACGCATGACTGCGACGCTACGGGCCGAAGCCCTGCTCACCGGCGTTGCGCGCCGTGCCGTCACAGGTCCGTAAGGAGTTCAGCCCTACGGCACGGTCGGGCGCCGGTCGGGCGCCGGTCGGACGGGTGAGGCCGGGATGCCCGGCCGTACGGCTGTCGCGACCTGGTGCGCCCGGTCGTGAGTCACGGCCATGGTCCGAGTGGCCTAGTGCTCTGCTACTTTCCTGAGGCGAGAAACCGGTTTCTCAACCGTGCGGGCTAAGGAGAGCGTCCTGATGGTTGCCGCGAAGCGTGCCAAAAGGGTCACAATCGCCGATGTCGCACGGGAGGCCGGGGCCTCTGTCGCGACCGTCTCCCGCGTACTGAACGGCGTGGACACCGTCGCTCCCGACCTCGCCGAGCGCGTCAGGACCGCCATCGGCGATCTGGGCTACCGGCCCAGCGCCGCCGCCCAGGGCCTCGCGCGCGGCCGCTCCGGCACCATCGGTGTGCTCGTCCCCGATCTCGCGAACCCCTACTTCCACGGCATCATCAAATCCGTCTCCGTCGTGGCCCGGGACGCCGGCAGCCGTGTCCTGGTGATGGACTCCAACGAAGACCCGGATGTGGAACGGGAGCTGACCGAGGACCTGATCCGTTACGCGGACGGGCTGCTGCTCTGCTCACCCCGGATGCCGCGCGCCGACCTCGCCGCGCTGGCCGGCCGCGGCACCCCCATGCTGGTCACCAACCGCCAGGTCGCGGGCCTGGCACTGCACTCGATCACAGTGGACTTCTTCCGCGGGATCATGGCCGTCTGCGGGCATCTGGCACAGCTCGGACACCGCAAGGTCGTCTATCTCGAGGGTCCGGAGCACGCCTGGGCCAACGGCGAGCGGCTGCGCGCCCTTTCAGGTGCCGAAGCCTTCGGTCTCGAGGTGCACTCGGTGCCCTGCGGATCCACCACCGACGAGGGATACGCGGCGGCTCCCGCGGCCCTGGAGAGCGGCGCCACGGCCGTGATCGCGTACAACGACTTCGTCGCGCTGGGCGTGCTCGCCCGCTTCTGCGAACTGGGTGTCAAGGTGCCCGACGACATGTCACTGACCGGCTTCGACGAGATCGACATGGCTCGCTTCTCCGCGCCGCCGCTGACCACGGTAGCGGTTCCGCGGGACCGACTGGGCCGGATCGCGGGCGAGGCGCTCGGCCGCATCATGGGCGGCGACGAGGACGTCGAGCCCGCAACAGTCCCTGTTGAGCTGCGAGTTCGCAGTTCAACAGGCGCACTCTCTTGACACGGCTCCTGGCGGGGTGGACCTTGTTCGGGCACCAGGCCGAGTAAGCGCTATCTCATCAGAGGGGTGCGAGTCGCCATGTCCCGTCAACTGCGCCACCGTTCAGCAAGGATCGCGCTTGCGGGACTGCTGCTCGCCGTGGCAGCCGCCGGCTGCGGCGCGCCCGGCAACGGGGACTCCGGATCCATGGACGAGTCCCCGCGGAAGATCCCCGCGAAGCCGAGCAAGCCGGTGACGCTCGACATCCTGGATGTCGCGGGAAACCTGCAGCTGACCCAGGGCATGATCGACGAGTTCGTCGAACAGCACCCTGACATCATCGGCAAAGTCACCTACTCCAAGGCCCCGGCCCCCGACCTCGCGGGCAAGATCAAGGCGCAGCAGCAGGCAGGTCGCGTCCAGATCGATCTCGTCCTCACCGGAACGGACGGCCTCGCCGCCGGTCTCTCGCAGAAGCTGTGGAGCTCCATGACGGAGCACCAGTCGCTCATCGGCACCCCGGACTATCTCGAGCCGGCCGCCGAGATGCAGAAGCTCGCGCAGGGCCAGGGCACCGCGATCGTCTACTACCCGTCGGGCCCGCTCGTCGAGTTCAACCCCGACAAGGTCAAGAACCCGCCGAAAAGCCCGGCGGAACTCCTCGCCTGGGCCAAGGCGCACCCCAAGAAGTTCCAGTACGCCGACCCGGCCAACTCGGGCCCCGGCCGCACCTTCCTGATGGGACTGCCGTATCTGCTGGGCGACAAGGACCCCAGCGATCCGGTGAAGGGCTGGGACAAGACCTGGGCGTACCTCAAGGAACTCGACAAGTACGTCGGCGTCTACGGCTCGGGCACCACCGAGACCATGAAGAACCTCGCCTCCGGCCAGCACGACATGGTGATGTCGACGACCGGCTGGTACATCAACCCGCGTGCGCTCGGCACCGTGCCGAAGAAGATGCAGGCCGGGCACTTCGACAGGATGACGTGGGTGACCGACGCGCAGTACGCCGTGGTCCCCAAGGGTGTCGACGCCGACACCATGTCCGCGGCGCTCCAGCTGGTCAAGTGGATGCTCACGCCCGAGCAGCAGGCCAAGGCGTACGACGACGGCTACTTCTACCCCGGGCCCGCGATCAAGAACGTGCCGGTCACGATGGCGCCGCAGAAGTCGCAGAACACACTGAGGGAGTTCGGCGTCCCGGAGTTCGACCGGTGGATCGACCAGTTCCCGAAGAAGCCGTCGCTGCCGGCCGAGCAGCAGGTCAAGGCATTCGGCATGTGGAACCGCGAAGTCGCGGGCCGGTAAAGGGGATCAGGGGAATGATGTCCCGTTTCTCCACGCTCAGCCTGGACAAGGTGTCCCGCAGCTTCGGCCGCCACGCGGCGCTGCGGGAACTGGAACTCGAGATCCGGGGCGGCGAGTTCGTCGCACTGCTCGGGCCGTCCGGCTGCGGCAAGTCCACCGCCCTGAACTGCCTGGCCGGGCTTCTCCCGCTCACCGGCGGCGCGATCCGGCTCGATGACGAGCGGATCGACCGGATCGCGCCGGAGCGGCGCGGCTTCGGCATGGTCTTCCAGAGCTACGCGCTCTTTCCGCACCTCACCGTCCGCGGCAATGTCGCCTTCGGTCTGAAGATGGCCAAGGTGCCGAAGGCGGACATCGCCCGCCGGGCGGACCGGGCGCTGGAGATGGTGCAGCTGACCGAGCACGCCCACAAGCGGCCCGGCCAGCTCTCCGGCGGACAGCAGCAGCGCGTTGCGATCGCCCGTGCGATCGTGCTGGAGCCGCGGCTGGTCCTGATGGACGAGCCGCTCTCCAACCTCGATGCCTCGCTCCGTCTGGAGATGCGCACCGAGATCCGGCGTCTGCACCAGAGCCTGGGGCTGACGACGGTGTACGTCACCCACGACCAGGAGGAGGCGCTGTCGCTCGCCGACCGCCTCGTCGTACTGCGCGACGGGATCATGCAGCAGGTCGGCACGCCCGAGGAGGTGTACGGCCGGCCCGCGAACCGCTATGTCGCCGGCTTCATGGGGTACCGCAACATGCTGGACGTCACGGTCGCGTCGGCGACCGGCGACCGGCTCTCGCTCCGGTTCGCCGACGCACAGCTGACGGGCCTGGACCGCGACGCGCTCGCGGCGGGTGGTCGCGGCGTCGCGGCGATACGACCCGAGGACCTGGATGTCGCGGGGGAGAACGCCGGCGGGCGCATCCCGGCGTGCATCGAGGTCGTCGAGTACCACGGCCGTGAACTCGCCGTCCAGGCGCGGTTGTCGGACGGCCAGCAGGTCCATTTCCGCACCGGCGGCAGGCTTGCGCCCGGAGACCGGGTGGATCTGGCGGCGGCGCCCGAGCGGGTCCTGGTCTTCGCCCCGGAGGGCGAGCGGCCGCCGGAGCCGGTCGAGGACGTCCCGCGCCAGAAGGCGGTGACGTCATGAGGCCGCGGCCGATCGGCTGGACGCGAGGGCCGATCGGTCGTGTCGCACATCTTGTGGGCAGGACCGGCCCGGCGAGAGGGCCGGTCGTCCCGGCGCACAGGCTCCCAGGGCCAAGCCCGTTGTGGTCCGGCCGCACTGCAGGGGGGAGGCCATGACCTCCACACCCGCCGCCACGCGGACCCGGCTCGCGCTGCGGCATCGGCTCGCCGAGCGTGGCGTCGACCGGACGCTGATCCTCCTCGCGCCCGGCGCGCTCTTTCTCGTGCTCCTCTTCTGCTACCCCTTCCTCTACGGCCTCCAGCTCTCCTTCCAGCCGCAGGAAGGCGGCGGCGCGCTCGCCAACTACCGGGAGTTCTTCTCCGACCCGTATCTGCGCGAGACGATCTGGATCACCCTCGAACTGGCCGTGCCCGTCGCCCTGGTGAACTGTCTCGCCGCCGTCCCCGTCGCCTTCCGCACCCGTGGCACCTTCCGTGGCCGTCGGCTCGTCACCACCCTGCTGGTCATGCCGATCACGCTCGGTACTGTTCTCACCGCCGAGGGCCTGCTCGGCTATCTCGGCCCTAACGGCTGGCTCAACAAAGCCCTGTTGGGCATCGGCGTCATCGACGAGCCACTCACGCTGGTGCACAACTACTGGGGTGTGTTCGCCTCCTTGGTGATCACAGGCTTTCCTTTCTCCTATCTGCTCACGCTGTCCTATCTCACCGGTATCGACCCAAGCCTCGAGCAGGCGGCGGCCACGCTCGGGGCGAACCGGCGGCAGCGGTTCCGTCATGTGATGCTGCCGCTGCTCGCCCCGGGACTTGCGATCACCTTCTGTCTCTCGTTCGTCCTGGCCTTCGCGGTGTTCCCGTCGGCGCAGCTCGTCGGCGACCCGCGCGGGAGTACGCATGTGATCTCGATCGAGGCGTACCGGGCGGCCTTCCAGAAGTTCGACTACTCCCTCGGCTCGGCGATCGCGATGGTGATGGCCGCGGTGATGCTGACGGTCGTGATCCTGGTGCTCGCGTGGCGCTCGATGCTGTACCGCGGCTCAACGGGAGGCAAGGGCTGATGACCGACGTCCTGGACACCCACGATGCGGTGACCGCGCCCGCCCCCGAGAAGCCGGTACGCAAGACGCACCGCTTCGGACGCCCCGTCACCTGGCTGACCGGACTCGTCTTCGGCTTCTTCTTCATCAACCTCGCCGGAGTCATCGGCGTACCGCTGGTCGACTCCTTCGGCACGCGCTGGTTCACCACCTGGCTGCCGGACGGCTGGACGACGAAGTGGTACGGCTCGGCCTGGCGAGAGTTCTCCCTCGGCCAGGTCTTCTGGACCACCGCTCTGACCTCCGTACTCGTCGTCGGCATCTCGGTTCTCGTCGGCGTCCCGGCCGCGTACGCTCTCGCCCGCCGTGACTTCCCCGGCAAACGGCTGGTGCTGCTGCTGTTCCTGCTGCCGATCCTGGTCCCGCCGATCACCTACGGCATCCCGCTCGCGACGGTGCTCTACAAGTTCCAGCTGGCCGGCACGCTCACCGGAGTGGTGCTGGCCAATCTGGTGCCTTCGGTGCCCTTCGTGGTGCTGACGATGACGCCGTTCATCGAGCAGATCGATCCGCGTATCGAGGCGGCGGCCCGGATGTGCGGGGCCGGGACGCGCGCGGTTCTGCTGCGGATCGTGGCGCCCCTGCTCGTGCCGGGCATTCTCGCCGCGTCCGTCCTCGTCCTGGTCAGGACCGTCGGCATGTTCGAACTGAGCTTCCTCACCGCTGGCCCCGACGGTCAGACCCTCATCGTGGCGCTCTACTACGCGGTGTTCTCCGCAGGTATCCGTACCCAGCAGTCGATCGACGCGATGGCCGTGATGTACACGCTGTCGATGCTGGTGCTGCTGGTGATCGCGCTGCGCTTTGTGAACCCGACGCAATTGGTGACCCGCGTGAAGGAGGACCCGACCGCCCGCTGACCTCGGATTCTGCTTCCCACCTGACCTTTTCCCCCCGATGGAGAGGTGTTGTGTCATGCGTCCGCACCACTCGCGCCGTTCGGCCCTGAAGGCCGGCGGAATGCTCGCAGCGGGCACGCTGCTGCCCACGGCCGCCGCCGGCCGTGCCGATGCCGCTCCCGGCGACGCCGAATCCGCCTTCCACGACGGCTGGAGACAGGTGCCCCGCATCCTCGCCCGGATCCGTCCGCCCACATTCCGCAGGCCGTGTTTCGACATCACCGACTACGGGGCGGTGGGGGACGGGCTGACGAAGAACACGGCCGCCATACGCGCCGCGATAAAGCGATGAAGCGGCTGATCCGGAGCGGACTCGACGAGACCTGATCGCCGTAGCCCACCCGAAGGACTGAGAGGTGACCTCCGTGCAGCCGTTCCCGACGAACCGACGCTCCTTCCTCACCCATGCGGGCATTGCGGCCGCGGCCGCGATCCTCCCCTCGGTGATCTCGGCCGAGACGGTCGCGGCGGCCGAGGCCACCGTGACGGGACTCGCCCGCGACCCCTGGGGCAGGGTCCCGGACATCCTCGCCCGTATCCGCCCGCCCACGTTCCACCGGCGGCGCTTCGACATCACCGACCACGGCGCGGTCGGCGACGGCGTCACCAAGAACACCGAAGCCTTCAGGCGCGCGATCAAGGCCTGTCACAGGGCCGGTGGCGGCCATGTGATGGTGCCGCCAGGCCGATTTCTCACCGGCGCGATCCATCTGCGCAGCAATGTGGACCTGCACGTGGAGGAAGGAGCCACGGTCCTCTTCTCGATGGACCCGGCGGACTATCTGCCGGTGGTGCTGACCCGCTGGGAGGGCACCGAGTGCTACAACTACTCGTCCTTCATCTACGCGTACGGGCAGAAGTACCTCGCCATCACCGGCAAGGGCACCCTCGACGGCCAGGGCATGGACGGCCCCTGGAAGAGCTGGCGCGACCCCGGCGGCAACGCTCTGATCGACCAGGCCGAGCTGCGCCGTATGGGCACCGAAGGCGTACCGGTCAAGGAACGGGTCTTCGGCGCCGGGCACCATCTGCGGCCCAACATGATCCAGTTCTACAACTGCCGCAACATCCTGCTGCAGGATGTCACCGTCCTCGAACCTCCCATGTGGACCGTCCATCCGGTGCTCTGCCGCAATGTCACGCTGAAGGACGTCGATGTCATCGGCCGGATCAACAACAGCGACGGCGTGGACCCCGAATGCTGCTCCGACGTCCTGATCACCGGCTGCCGCTTCCACACCGAGGACGACTCGATCGCGGTCAAGTCCGGCCGGGACGAGGACGGTCTCAGGGTCGGTGAGCTCAGCGAGAACATCGTCGTACGCGACTGCGTCTTCTCCGGCCGTTGGGGCGGTATCGCCGTCGGCAGCGAGATGTCCGGCGGCGTACGGAACGTCTTCGCCGAGGACTGCCGCATCAATCCGCTCGACTTCCCCGGCCGCTTCAACCCCCGCCACCCGGTCTTCATCAAGACCAACAAAAAACGCGGCGGCTCCATCGACGGCGTGTACGTCCGGCGGTTCACCGGCCGCGCCATCGACCGGGACTGCATCTACCTGACCACGCGCTACGGCAATCAGGAAGGCAGCCGGCCGGCGATCATCCGCAACATCAAGGTCGAGGACATGGTCCACGACGGGGCCCGCCGCGCCATCAATCTCGAGGGCCTGGAGTCCGATCCCTTCATAGGCGTCCATATCGAGCGCTGCGAATTCACCAATATGGCCAACGACAACATCATCGGCCCTGCGCGGGACTCGACCATCCGCAAGGTCTTCGTCAATGGAACCGAGGTGACGTACCCATGAGACGCCGCACCGTCTCCTTCGCCTGGACAGCAGTACTTTCGCTCCTGTGCGGGCTGCTGCTGTCGGCCCCGTCCGCCGCCCAGCCCAAGCCCGAACCGCTCGCACAGGCGGCGGCCCCCGCTGCCGCCGCCGCGCAGAACCCTCCGCGCGAGGCCATGCTGCGCAATGCCACCGCCGGACTCTTCCTGCACTGGGGCATGTTCACCCGGCCCATCCACAAGGACTGCAAGGAGTGGGAGCAGGCCGTCACCGACGGCGGCTGGAACGCCGACTACTGGGTCGACGAGGCGAAGAAGCTCAAGGCGAGCTACATAGTCCTCGCGACCTTCCACTCGCGCCTCGGCTACGCCCGCCCCTGGCCGTCCAGGATCCCCGGCAGCTGCTCCACCGAGCGCGACATCCTCGGCGAGCTCATCAAGGCCGCGAATGCCAAGGGGCTCAAGGTCATCCTCTATATGACCGACGACCCGCAATGGCACAAGGAGCAGGGCTTCGAGACTCTCGACTCCCAGGCCTACTCCGCCTACAAGGGCCGCGATGTCGACCTCACCCAGCGCCCGGGCTTCGGTGAATTCTCGTACGACAATTTCTTCGAGGTCATGGCCAACTACCCGAAGCTGTCCGGGTTCTGGATCGACAACGACAACGCCTACTGGGAAGAGAACAAGCTCTATGAGCAGATCCGGGAGAAGCGCCCGGACATGACGCTCAGCAACAACAATGAGGACACCCCGATCATGGACATGGTGTCCCACGAGCAGAAGACCGGGATGACACCGCCGTACGACCAGCCGTCGGCGATCTGGACCCCGATGCCGCGGCTGACCGAGTCCTGCTACAAGGTCCCCGACTCGGGCTCCTGGTGGTACGACGGCCAGGACCGGCCTGTCACCACGGGACTCAACGTCGGCCGCTATGTCGCCAACGCCGGAACGTCCATCAAGTCCTTGATGGACCTCACCGCCATGGTCGACGGCACATTCCCGCCCCAGCAGCAGAAGTTCACCGACTTTATGCAGAACTATCTCCCGCCGATCTGGAAGTCGCTCTCCGGAGTCGAGGGCGGCGGTTACATGTACGGCGGGATGCAGCCGGGCGCCTGGAACAACGGCGCCTACGGCTATCTCACGATCAGCAAGACCGACCGCACCCGGCAGTACGTCCATGTCACCACCCGGCCGACGAGCGGTGACGAGGTGAAAATCCGCGACAACGGTTACCGCATCAAGCGCGTCACCGATCTGCGGACCGGCAAGCGCATGAAGTTCGACCAGCAGGGCGGCAGCCTCACCATCCAGGGCATCACTGCCTGGGACCCGTACGACACGGTCTTCAGTGTCGACACCGGCCGGCAGCGCGAAGGCATCTACCCGACGGGACGGGTCAAGGCGAGCGAGCCGGCGATCGCCGACGGCGACTTCACCACGTACTACGACAACAAGGGTGTCCTTCCCGTGGCGCTGACCCTGGACCTCGGCAAGGTCAGGAGGGCCCAGTACCTGGCGATCAACCAGCGCGAGTGGTCGCCCACCTACAACAGGGAGACCTTCGGCAGGGCCGAGGACTCCGCCCGCATCAAGGACTACACGGTCTCGGTGAGCAACGACGGCGCGATCTGGCGTCAGGTCAAGGCAGGCGTCCTGGAGAGGGCCCGCGGGACCCGCTTCCTCGACCTCGGGGTCCGCGCGCGCTACATCAGGCTGGGCGTCGACAGCACCTGGTCGAAGGAGACCGTGCCCCGGTTCTACAAGCAGCTGCAGATCGACGAGATCCAGGTGGGGTACGCCTACCCGCGCAGCCACGGCCACCACTGAGGGGGCGGTGCCGGTGTGCCCGGGTGTGGGTCCCGGGCACACCGGCCGTCCGGAATTCATGTGATCGCAACAGGGTGAACGGGCCGTGGGATACCCGGCGTTGAACCCCTCAGCCCAGGTCGAACGCGTTGCGCAGCCCCAGCCGGTAGCGGGTGCGGTCGTGGTGCTTCATCAGCTCGATCTCCGGGGCGCGGAAGAGCGGCTTCACCGTGCAGCGCGCCGCCGGAGAACCGACGTTGTCCAGCAGGGCGTTGACGGCCGCGCGGGCCGAGGCGTTGGCTCCCTCCATCGTGGCCAGGTCGATGTCGACGGCAACATAGTCGCCGGCCAGGAAGAAGTTGGGGATCCGGGTGGCTGCCTTCGGGCGGTTGTGGAAGGTGCCGACCGGGTGGATGAGGAGCTCGTCCTCATTGGTCGGGTTCGGGGTGCCGAGGCCGGCCACACCCGGGTCGAGGAACCAGGAGTGCAGCGCGCTGTCCTTGAGCACCGTGCGGCCGGTGTCGTTGACACTCGCCTTGAGCTGGGCCCACACCTCCCGGGCGACCTCCGCACGGGTGCACTGCTTGGCGGTCTTCCCGTACAGGATGCCGGCCTTGTCCCACTCGGAGATGTCCACGGACAGGCAGTCCACCGCGACGCCGTCGCCGTAGTCGGCCGGGAAGTTCCGGGACGGCCAGTGTCGCGCCTGCTGGATGGCTGTCAGGGACCAAGGAGAGTCGATGCAGTTGAGGTGCCCGTTGAGCAGCGGAGCCCGCTCGGTCAGATAGAACTGAATGCCCGTCATCCAGTCCGTCTCCAGTTTGTCGCAGCGCGCCAGCTGCGAGTCCGCCGCGCGCAGCTCGGCTCCCCAGGTCCGCCGCGCGTGCTCCACCGGCATCGCCGAGATGTAGTGGTCGGCGGTGACCGGCCGGCGCACTCCCTGCGGGTCCTCGATCATCGAGGCCGTGACCCGCCCGGAGCCGTACGTCACCTCCCGTACCGTCCAGCCGATCTTGAACTGGACGCCCAGCTTCTCCAGATGGGTCACCCAGGGGTCGATCCATGCCTCATTGGTGGGGGCGTTGAGTATCCGGTCGAGTGGTCCGTCGGCGCCCCGGCCCAGCGCATTGAAGACGAAGGCCTCGAGGAGAGTGGCGACCGTACGGGTGCTGGCCTCCTCGGCCTTGGTCGCGACGATGTTCCGGGTGAGTCCGACGGCCAGGACGCGCTGGTAGTCGTAGCTCATCCGCTCGGCCCGGATGAACTCCCACCACGGCGTGCGCTCCCACGTCTCGTCGCGCCGCTCGTCGCAGCTGGTGAGAAAGACGAGCCCGCGGTTCACGAAGTAGGCCGTCTCATGGGCCGGGATGCCCAGGGCCGTGTCCAGCGCGGCGGTCAGGGCGCGGCGGATCTCGTCGAGTGTGAGCTGGGCCGGCTTGTGGCCCGGCCAGGGCAGCGGGATCCGTAAGTCCTCGCGCCCGGTGCGGGCGAAGGACATCTCGGCCGGCGCCACCAGGTTGTCCCAGACCCCGTTGGCGTTTCCCGGGTACGGGATGCGCCGCATCGTGTCCGGCAGGTTGTGGTAGATGCCGGGGATGAAGCGGAAGCCGTGCTCGGCGGGCAGCGGCCGGCGGCCGCCCTTCGCGCTGTTGGGGACGTCCATGCTCCGGGCCTTGCCGCCCAGTGCTCTGCGCTCGTAGACGGTGACCCGGAATCCGCGGTCGGCCAGTTCGTGAGCGGCGGTGAGTCCGGCGACCCCGCCGCCGAGTACGGCGACCGACTGGGCGGCCGGAGCGGCAGGTGTGCCGTGGACGGCGGTGCGTTCCGCCGCGACGGCCGCGGCAGCCGTTTCCGCCGAGGTCAGCGCCGCTGTGCCGCCGACCGCCGCAGCGCCCGCCATGAAGGTGCGTCGTGTGTTTCCCACCCGATCCATCCCCAACCCCTTACCGACGGTAACTGTCGCGTCCGGCGCAGGAGCATACGGAGATCCCTCATGACCCGGAAGCCACGCGCGGGCCCATTCGTGCAATGGCTGGAAAATGGAGTCATGTCCCGACGCAGCTCACGCCCCAAACGCACCGTCCCACCCGCCCTGACCGCAGACTCGCCCTGCCCCTGCGGGCTGCCCGCGGCCTACGGCGAGTGCTGCGGCCGCTTCCACTCGGGCGAGCACGCAGCCCCCACCGCCGAGCTGCTGATGCGCTCCCGCTACAGCGCCTTCGTAGCCCAGGACGCTGCGTATCTGCTGCGCACCTGGCACCCCGCGACCCGGCCGCCGCATCTCGAACCCGACCCCGGCATGCACTGGCAGGGGCTGGAGATCCTTCAGACCACAGACGGCAGCCCCTTCCACTCCTCGGGAACGGTCACCTTCCGCGCCCGCTACCGGCATCACGGCAAGCGAGGCGAACTGCACGAGCGCAGCAGCTTCGAACGGCACGGCGGCGCCTGGGTGTACGTCGACGGTGTCTTCCTGGAGTGAGCGCCGAGGGCGCACAACCCCGGGTCGGGTGCATGTGACGGCGGTCCAGGCGACTCCTGACCTCGTCATGCCGCCCGTCACGCGCCTGTCGTGGATCCGGGCCGCACGATCATCAGGACCGTGACGGTCGCCCACAGCAGATTGAACACCCCCGTGGACATGGCGAGCTTGGCGGAGGCGACAGCGCCGAGGTTCTCCAGGACCGCGCTCTGCCCGGGCAGTACCAGCAGCGCGAGGACTCCGGCGGCGACCGTCGTGAGCACGATGGAGACGATCAACCAGGCGTCGCCGAGGACATGCAGGCTGTTGGCGGTGGCGAGACCGAAGACGGGCACGACGACACCGATGGTCGCGTAGACGCGGCAGATGCGGTGGAGATTGCGTACGGCACCGAGCGCCTGGTCGCCGTCGGGTTCGGCCGCGGCACGGCGGGCGGCGGCCGGGAACGCGCTGGCCGCGACGGTCACCGGGCCGATCGCGATGATCGCGGCCAGGACATGGACGATGAGCAGGATCTTGATCATGCCGGCCGGCCCTCGAGGAGGGGGGCCGCGCCGCGGGCGCTCCGGACCGTGCCCCGGCGCATGCCCATGCCGCCGGCGCCGAGCACTTCGTACGGGGCGATGACGTCCAACGGGGCGGAGCCGTCGAACAGAACGATCTGGGCGAGCATCCGGCACCAGTCCTTATGTCTCGGGAATCTCGTGAAGAGCCGCCCCCGGAGGGGCGGCCGGACCGACGCTAATGAG
Organism: Streptomyces sp. NPDC048479; assembly: GCF_040651435.1. Taxonomy (NCBI): domain Bacteria; kingdom Bacillati; phylum Actinomycetota; class Actinomycetes; order Kitasatosporales; family Streptomycetaceae; genus Streptomyces; species Streptomyces sp. NPDC048479. The sequence goes on along the minus strand of NZ_JBEZKA010000041.1, from coordinate 27,752 downwards.
CGCCGACGACGATGGACAGTGGCATGAATGCCACCTTCCAACGGATTCCCGCCAGGCCATCTCACAGAGGCTGCTGACACAGAAGAGCAGCTCACAGGCTCTTGGCCGGAAAGCCACGGGCGCTTACGTTATGGCCATGCACACCGTGGCCGTACTCGCCCTGGACGGGGTCATCGCCTTCGACCTGTCCACGCCGCTCGAAGTGTTCGCCCGCACCCGGCTGCCCGACGGCAGGGCCCCGTACCGGGTCCTGGTCTGCGCTCCGGCGGACGAGGTCGACGCGGGCGCGTTCACGCTGCGCGCGCCCTTCGGCCTGGAAGCACTGGCCGAGGCGGACACGATCATCCTGCCGGGCTGCGCCGATCCGACCGTGCCGGTCCCGCCCGAGGCGCTCGACGCGCTGCGGGCAGCTGCCGCTCGCGGTACTCGTATCGCCTCGATCTGCGCCGGCGCGTTCGTCCTCGCCGCCACCGGCCTGCTGGACGGCCTGCGTGCCACCACCCACTGGCTCGGCGCGGCCCGGCTCGCCGCACTGCACCCCGAGGTCGAGGTGGACCCCGATGTGCTGTACGTCGACAACGGACAGTTCCTGACCTCGGCCGGGGCCGCCGCAGGACTCGACCTGTGTCTGCACATGATCCGCCGGGACCACGGCTCGGCGGTGGCGGCGGACGCGGCACGGCTGTCGGTGATGCCGCTGGAACGCGAGGGCGGGCAGGCGCAGTTCATCGTTCACGACCAGCCGCCGAACCCGGACGGCGCGACCCTGGAACCTCTGCTGCGCTGGATGGAGGAGAACGCCGGGCGCGAGCTCACTGTCGGAGCCATCGCGGCGCACGCGGGCCTGAGCACCCGCACCCTCAACCGCCGCTTCCGCGAACAGACGGCGACCACACCCGTGCAGTGGCTGCACCGGGCCCGTGTGCGCCAGGCCCAGTATCTGCTGGAGACGACGGCGTACTCGGTGGACCGGATCGCCACCCAGGTCGGCTTCGGCTCACCGACGGCGTTCCGCGACCGCTTCAAACGGCAGGTCGGCACCAGCCCGCACGCCTACCGCCGCGCCTTCCAGGGCTCGCCCGGGGCGCAGCGGATCTGATGTCCCGGGATCGTCGCCCGGACGCGGCGGGTCAGTAGGTGCGGCCCGGCTTGATGATCAGTCGCGGGTTGTATGCGGCCAGGATCTTGTTGGACATCGCCAGCGTGGACAGCGCGTGCTCGCGGTCCGCCCGGTCCTCCGCACACAGCGGGCCACGGAACCGGTACACCTCACGCACGGCGCACTCGGCGTCGATCTCCGCCTGCAGAATGTGGATCGGCATGCAGGACCCGATCAGCGCGGCGACGCCATCGGGGATCGGTACGGGGATGAGGGGTGACGCGGTCACGTGTAGTCCTTCTCTGCTTCTTCCGTCGGGCACCGGCGGTCGGCGTCCTACCCCTCCATACGTACCGGACGGGTTTCCGGCTTTGACGGCGGGATTGTCTCTGTGCGGCAACCGTTTCGGATCACCCTTTGAGGAGCCGGCCATGGGCGTACGCAAGGATCTGAAGGGCGAAACAGCGCGGCGATCTTGCCGAACGTCTCCCCGTCGAACTGGTCAGGAACGACGGTGTCGTACGAGAAGTGCCCACTGCCCGGCTCGCCCGGCCGTACGCCTCCGGCGGCACCGCCGACATACCTTACGCGAACGCGGTCGAGGCTCCCTCATCGGTGGTCCTGCGGCGAAAGAGAAGTGACGGACAGTGGCGGCCGGTTACTGCTGTGGCCCTTCATGTGCGAAGTGGCCGTTGTGGCAAAGGGGTTGACCAGGTTGCTGATCCCTTCCTTGACGATCAATCGCTGTGCCGGCCCGGCCGCGTAGGCGAACAAGATCGAGGCGCTCCATGCGTGAATGACCTGCGGGGCCACGGGTGTCAGGGCGATGAGCCGTCGCTGCGCTCGCGCGGACGGCGGGCGCACAATGCGTCCTCGGTCGCCAAACAGCTCTCGCAGTCGGTGAGTTGATCACCGTCCTGCTCATTCTCCAGGGGGTGACAGCACCTCGGACAGGTCGTATCGCACCGGTTCCTCCAGCTGCGAGTAGGTGCAACCGTGGGGATCACGGTCCGGCCGCCACCGGCGGAACTGAGCGGTGTGCCGGAAGCGGTCGCCCTCCATGTGGTCGTAGGCGACCTCGATCACCCGCTCGGGCCGCAGCGCCACCCAGGAGAGGTCCTTCTTGCCGGTCCAGCGGCTGGTCGCACCGGGCAGCCGGGCGCTCTCATGGGCGCTCTCGTCCGTCCACGCCGCCCATGGATGGTCGTCCGGGGGATCCATCCGCAGCGGCTCGAGCTCCTGGACCAGCTCCTCGCGCCGCTTCATGGAGAACGCGGCGCAGACGCCGACATGCTGCAGCGCGCCCGAGTCGTCGTACAGGCCCAGGAGCAGTGAGCCGACGATCGGGCCACTCTTGTGGAAGCGATAGCCGGCCACCACAGTGTCCGCCGTGCGCTCGTGCTTGATCTTGAACATCAGCCGGGCGTCCGGCCGGTACGGCAGGTCCAGCGGTTTGGCGATGATCCCGTCGAGTCCCGCGCCCTCGTACCGCTCGAACCACTCCTGCGCCAGCTCGGCATCGGTGGTGGCGGGCGCGAGATGTACCGGCGGCCCGGCGTCGGCCAGTGCGGCGGCCAGAGTGGTGCGCCGCACCGAGAGCGGCGCGTCCAGCAGAGCTTCGTCACCGATGGCGAGCAGATCGAAGGCGACAAAGCTCGCAGGGGTCTGTTCGGCGAGCAGCCTCACCCGGGACTCGGCCGGGTGAATACGCTCGGTGAGCTTGTCGAAGTCCAGCCGCCCCTCGTGCGCGATGACGATCTCGCCGTCGACGACACAGCGGTCGGGGAGATTGGCCCGCAGATCGTCGGCCAGCTCGGGGAAGTAGCGGGTGAGCGGCTTGCCGGTCCTGGAGCCGATCACCAGCTCATCGCCGTCCCGGTGGACGATCGCCCGGAAGCCGTCCCATTTGGCCTCGTACTGCATACCCGGCGGGATCTTCTTCACTGGCTTGGCCAGCATCGGCTTGACAGGCGGCATCACAGGAAGATCCATGCATTGATTCTGCCCGATATGCGGCATATCTGCGCTCGGCCTACCGTGGCGCACATGGGTGCAGCGGTGGAACTGGAGGCCGGCGGGCGCACCGTACGGCTGTCCAATCCGGACAAGATCTACTTTCCCGAGCGGGGCTTCACCAAGCTGGACGTGGCCCAGTACTACCTGGCCGTGGGGGAGGGGATCACCCGCGCCCTGCGCGACCGCCCCACCACTTTGGAGCGCTACCCCGACGGCGTCGAGGGCGAGTCCTTCTTCCAGAAACGCGTGCCCAAATACCTCCCCGACTGGATCCCGACGGCCCATATCTCCTTCCCCAGCGGACGGTCGGCCGACGAGATGCGCCCGACCGAGGTCGCTGCCGTGATCTGGGCGGCCAATCTCGGCACGCTGACCTTCCACCCCTGGCCGGTACGCGGAGACGCCGTCGACCACCCGGACGAGCTGCGCATAGACCTGGACCCGCAGCCGGGCACCGACTTCAACGACGCCGTCAGGGCCGCACACGAACTGCGCGCGATCCTCGGCGAGCACGGCCTGCGCGGCTGGCCCAAGACTTCCGGCGGCCGAGGCCTCCATGTCTTCGTACCGATCGAGCCGCGTTGGGACTTCACGCATGTGCGGCGGTCGGCCATCGCCGTCGGCCGCGAGCTGGAGCGGCGGATGGAGGGCAAGGTGACCACGGCCTGGTGGAAGGAGGAGCGCGGCGAGCGGATCTTCGTCGACTACAACCAGACCGCCCGCGACCGCACCATCGCCTCGGCCTATTCCGTACGTCCCAAGCCGCACGCCCCGGTCTCGGCCCCGCTGCACTGGGATGAACTCGACGATGTGTCGCCGTACGACTTCGACCTGGTGACCATGCCCGCCCGCTACGCCGAACTCGGCGATGTGCATGCCGACATGGACGACCACGCCTTCTCCCTGGAGAGCCTGCTGGAGCTCGCCCGCAAGGACGAGCGCGACCACGGCCTGGGCGATCTGCCGTACCCGCCGGACTATCCGAAGATGCCGGGCGAGCCGAAGCGGGTACAGCCGAGCCGCGCCAAGAAGGAGAAGGAGAAGGAGAAGGGGAAAGAGAAGGAGAGCGATTGAGCAGCCGTCGGCTCCCTTCCCGCCTGCGGGAAGGGAGTCGACGGCGGGCCGGGCCGGGGGCTACAGCTCCTGGATGCGGATATTGCGGTACGAGATCACGTCCGTCGTGCTGTGGACCTGGAGCCCGATATAGCCGGAGGCGTACCGTCGGCCGTCCGTTCCCGGGTCGTCGGCGCGCGGCGGTACGAACTCCTGGCCGCCCACATTGTCGAACTCATTGATCAGGACGCCGTTGCGGTACACCGAGTAGTGCTGGCCGACCACTCGGATCTCGTAGTCGTTCCAGGTGCCCTTCGGCGTCACACCCGCACCGCCGAGTCCGACCCGGTCGAAGCCGTAGATCGAGCCGGTCTTGTACATGTCGCCGTCCGGCCGGTCCAGGACCTGCACCTCATGGCCGTACTTGATGGCGACCCACTCGGGGCGGGGCTCCTCCGGATTGTCGTGGACGTACGGGAAGCGCACGAAGACACCGCTGTTGGCGTTGCCCGTGCCGGGAGCGTCGTCCCGCCACTGCAGCTTCAGCGAGAAGTCCCCGTACTGCCGCTGCGGGAACCACAGCATGCCGAGGCCGCCCTTGGTGGTGCCGCTCGTCATCGACCCGTCGGCGCCCAGGCCGAACGAACCGCCGCCCACATGCTGCCACTTGCTGAACGACGCCTGCGTGCCGTCGAACAGATCGCGGTAGCCGGTGTGCCGGCCCGGCTTGCCGATGCCGGACTGCTTGGCCGCCTTGTAGATCTTCTTGTGCTCGCGCTGGTCGATGACGCCGTCCGCGAGCAGCTGGTCGAGGACCTTGTCCACGTGCTTGAGGAACAGCGCGTGCGAGGACCAGTCCTTCTCGTCCTCGATCAGCTCGTTGATGGTGCAGCGGCTGCGGGTGATGCGGTTGGGCACACCCGTGTCGACCGTGCCGACGATCACCGTCAACCGTTCGTCCCACTCGGGGCAGTTGGGCGCCGGGACCCCGCCGCCCTCGGCGACGGTGAACGTCACCTTCTGCGCCTGGGAGGTGTTGCCCGCCTTGTCCGTGGCCCGGTGCAGAACTGTGTGGAAGCCCACCCGGTCGATGATGACCGGCGTGGTGTAGGCGAGGTAGGGGCCGCCGTCGAGGGAGTACTCGACCTTGTCGACCCCGGAGCCGGCGTCGGTCGCGGTGAGCGTCACCTTGGCGCTGGTGATGTAGGCGCCGTCGGAGTTCTTCTGACCGGTCACCCCGGCCGAGGTCTCCGGCGGGGTCTTGTCCTCGGCCGGCGGCGTGACGACCGTGAAGTCCACGGACTTCTCGACGGCCGCGTTCCCGGCCTTGTCGGTCGCCTTGTAGCGGACCTTGTGCGTGCCCGCCTCATGCACCATCACCGGGGCCGTGTACGGCTGCCAGGCGCCGCTCGTGCCGATTGCGTACTCGATGGTGTTGACGCCCGATCCGGTGTCGGATGCGGTCACCGTGACCGTGGCCATGCCCAGATACTGGCCCTGGTCGTTCTTCTCGCCGCTCACCGTCGCCGAGGTCTCCGGCGGGGTCCTGTCGTCCGTCGGCGGGGCGACGACGGAGAAATCGACCGCCTTCTCCGCGGCGATGTTCCCGGCCTTGTCAGCGGCCCGGTAGCGGATCTTGTGTCCGCCGACCTCGTTCACCACGACCGGCGTGGTGTATGCCTGCCAGGCGCCGGCCGCACCGACCGCGTACTCGATCTTGTCCACACCCGAGCCGGCGTCGGTCGCCGACACGGTCACGGTGGCCTGGCCGACATAGGCGCCGTCGGCGTTCTTGTCGCCGTCGACCTTCGCCGTCGTGTCGGGAGCCGTGGTGTCCTCGCCGCCGCCCTCGGTGACGGTCAGGATCCCCTGCATCGCGCCGTGGCCGGGGATGGTGCAGTGGAATCGGTACCGGCCAGGAGTGAGCGTGACCTCGACGGTGTGCTTGCCGCCCTGGTCGTCGCCGGGATTGGCGAGGATGTTCAGCGGTACGTCGTTGTTGTACTCGGGATCGGACACGTCGAAGGTCAGCGTGTGCGGCATACCCATGGTGTTGCCGGTCGCCGTGCTGTTCTCGAACACGATCGTCGTCCTCCCCGCCACCGCGGTGGTGGGGAACGAGGCGTACTTCTCGATCGAGTCACCGGCCGTCCAGGTGAGGACCTGATCGGCCGCCGGATCGTCGCTCTGGCCGTAGGCGACCGCCGACATCAGCCCGAGGACCATCGCCACCGACGCGAGCAGGGCCGTCCACAGCTTTGCCGTTCTGTGTCTCACGTGTCTCACTGCGCCGCCTTCCGTGCCAGGTTGTCGGCGGACGGAGTCGCCTCGCCGCCCTTGTATGTGATGTGCCAGAGCGCCGACTTGGCGTCGGAGGTGAAGAATCCGCGCCCGTAGTCCAGGACGTACAGCGAACCGTCCGGCGCGAACTTCCAGTCCATGAGGTTGCGGATGCCGTCGGCCCCGACCGGGATGATCTTCTTCAGGGATTCGGCATGCACCGGGATGCCGCCCTTGCCGACCGTCCTGGGGTCGGTGAGCACCGCGTGCCGTGGCTGGTCGCCGTCGTAGAAGTCGCCGACGAACCACTTTCCGTCCCAGTACGACGGCCACTTGTCCTTGCCGGCGCTCGCCGCGTCGTAGCGGTAGACCGGACCGTTCATGGTCGCCTGGCCGCCGCCCTTGAGCCACGGCATCAGGATCTTCTGCTCCTCCACCTTGTAGCTCGGGATGCCGCCCGCGTCGCGGGGATAGTCCACGCCGCCGCCCTGCGGCGAGTACCAGATGGTGTTCCCGGTGACCGGCGGCAGATTCACCAGGCCGTTGTTGTTCGGGGACTCGTTCTTCGGGGCGTCGCAGTTGTACCAGCCGAGCGGCTTGCCCGGATCGGGCAGATTGCGGTCGCGGTAGGGCTGCTTATTGCCCATGCAGTACGGCCAGCCGTGGTTGCCCGCCTTGATGATGGCGGAGAAGGTGTCGTACTTGGCCGGGCCCCAGGTGGTGCTCGGCGCACCGGCGTCGGGGCCGACCCAGCCCGCGTAGAGGATGTCCGTCGACTTGTCGACGAAGATGCGCGCCGGGTTGCGTACGCCCATCACATAGATCTCGCCGCGCGTCCTGCCGCCGCCCTCGTCCTGCTCCTTGCCCGTGAAGAGGTTGCCCGCCGGGAGTGTGTACGTCCCGTCGTCCTCGGGGTGGATCCGCAGGATCTTGCCGTTGAGGTTGTTGGTGTTGCCGGCGGTACGGCGCGCGTCGGCGAATGACACGCCCTTGAAGTTTGGCTCCGGGTTGTTGCCGGAGTAACCGCCGCTGAAACCGGAGGAGTTGTTGTCACCGGTGGCGACATAGAGATTCTGCTGGGAGTCCCAGGCCATCCCGCCACCCGCGTGGCAGCAACTGTGAATCTGTACCGGCCACTTGAGCAGGACCTTCTCGGAGGCGAGATCCAGCTTGTTGGCGGCCAGGTCGAGCGTGAAGCGCGAGACGCGCCGCTCGGCCATCTGCGTGTCGCGGTTGATCTGCGAGTGCGGTGTGTAGTGCAGATACACCCAGCCGTTGGACATGAAGTCCGGGTCCAGCTCGATACCGAGCAGCCCCTCCTCGACCTTGATCAGCTCATCACCGCCGCCCTTGTTGCCGAAGACGGTCAGCGCCCCGGCGAGGGTGACCTTCTTGGTCTTCGGGTCGTAGACGTGGATCTCGCCCTGGCCCTTGCCGATGTCGGGGTTGTTCCAGTCGGTGACGACGGGCTTGCTCGAGTCGGCGCCGCCGCGCCCGATGTAGAGGACCCGCCCGTCCGGGGCGGTGACCAGGCCGTGCGGCTCGCCGATCTGGTCGTTCTGTCCGGGCTTGTTGGGCTGGGTGACGCGCTCGGCGGTGTAGTTGGCGTTGATGGTCGCCTTGCAGTCGGCGCGCGAGAGCCGGGTGGCCCAGGCGAGTGCGCCGCGCAGATGGTCGCGGAAGTCGGTCTCGGCGAAGCTGTCGACCGTACCGCCCATGCCGGTGTAGAAAGAGCGGCCGCCGTCGTAGTCACGGCACCAGGAGACCGGGTGGTCCCAGCCGTTGGCGCCGGTGCCCGGCGTGTAGGAGTTCTCCTTGACGCGGGCCACGGTGTGCACGTTGCCGGAGGGGTTCACCGCCCAGTTGAACCACCTGTCGGGCCGCTTCCACTGGAGCGGTAGCGATTTGGTGGCCGGATGCTGACGGTCGCCGACCTCGACGACCGCGCGCTGGACCGCACTTGCGGCACCGGCCGGCCGGGCGCCGATCAGCCCGGTGAACCAGTCGGAGTACGGCTCGGTGCGTGCCGCGTCATGGATGCCGAGGAAGCCTCCGCCGGCCTCCAGATATGACTCCAGCCCGGCCTCCTGCTCCGGGTCGAGCACATCGCCGCCGCCGGTGAGGAAGACGACCGCGTTGTACTTGCCGAGCTTGGTGGCATTGGTGAAGACCGAGGCGTCGTCGGTCGCCTCGGTCTTGAAACGGCCTGCGGCGGGCCCGGTCTGCCCGATGGTCTCTATCGCCGCGATACCGGCGTCGACGGTCGGCGACTCCTCGGTGGCCGAGGCGTGGAAGACGAGCACCCGTACGTTCTGGCCGCCCGGCGGCGACGGCAGGGACAACGTTGTCGACGGTGGCTCCGGATAGGGCTTGGCGGAAGCTGCGGTCCCGCCGCCGAGCAGGGAAGCGGCCAGTGCGCCGACTCCAAGTGCCGCCGCCAGACCGCTTCTTCGGGATCTCGACCGGTGATGTGGTGTGCGCTGCATGTGGTCACCCACCCCTCTTAGGTCACAACAACAGCCTTGGAAACTAGACCCCTTTTCGCGGTTCGCCAATAGGAATGACCTCAATGGCACGAACTTTGTCCTGACTGTGGATAAACGAAGATCGCCCGGCTACCGTGTGGCCGACCCCGGGGTCAGCTGAACCCCGTCAATCTCCGTACGAGACTGGAGAGTTCGGCATGGACAGACGGAGCTTCAACAAGCGCCTGCTGGCCGGGAGCGCGGTCGCGGCGACGGGCGTGACATCGTTGTCCCTCGCCTCGGCCACCGACGCGACCTCGGCGGAGAGCGCACCGAGGACCGCGCCGGACGGAGGTCGGATACGCCATCTCACGTTGTACGCGGAAAAGTTGGCGGACGGTCAGATGGGCTATGGCCTGGAGAAGGGCAAAGCGGCTGTCCCGGGACCGCCGATCGAGCTGATCGAGGGCGACACGCTGCACATCGAGTTCGAGAACACCACGGACGTACCGGTAAGCCTGCACGCCCACGGCGTTGACTACGACATCGCCAACGACGGCACCAGGATGAGCAGGAGCCATGTCGAACCCGGCGGCACGCGTACGTACACCTGGCGCACCCACACCGCGGGCAAGCGGGCCGACGGCACCTGGCGCGCGGGCAGCGCGGGTTACTGGCACTACCACGACCATGTGGTGGGCACGGACCACGGGACGGGCGGCATCCGCAAGGGTCTCTACGGGCCTGTGGTGGTCCGCAGGAAGGGCGACATCCTCCCGGACAAGCAGTTCACGATCGTCTTCAACGACATGACGATCAACAACAAGACGGGCGACCAGAGCCCCAACTTCCGGGCCACGGTGGGCGATCGGGTCGAGATCGTCATGATCACGCACGGCGAGTACTACCACACGTTCCATATGCACGGTCACCGCTGGGCGGACAACAGGACGGGTCTGCTGGAGGGGCCCGCCGACGTCAGCCGCGTCATCGACAACAAGATCACAGGACCGGCGGACTCCTTCGGCTTCCAGGTCATCGCGGGCGAACATGTGGGCGCGGGCGCGTGGATGTACCACTGCCATGTGCAGAGTCACTCCGACATGGGAATGGCGGGCCTGTTCCTGGTGGCGAAGCCGGACGGGACGATTCCGGGGTACGAGCCGCACCATGTCGCCGCGGACTCGCACTCGGCGCAGGGCGGGCACAGCCACTGACGGTGTCAGCCGCTGAGGTCCCATACGCCCCAGTCGGTGTACGGCGCGTCCTGTACATAGACACGCGGGCCGCGGCCGACGACCCGGCGGCGGCCGATCTCGCCGCCCTCGGGCCGGACGAGGGTGCTGTACGAGACCGGCTCGGCGGCGCTTTCGGTGAGCGCGCACACGACGAGGCGGCCGCTGTCACCCCCGTACCCGCCGAAAAAGGCGACCCGGTCGCCGTGCGCGGCGATTCCATGAGCGCCCTTCACCGGGCTGGTGCGCACCTTGACGGGGCGGTCGTCGCGGATCTCCAGCAGCGGAAAGGCCGTGTAGGTGTAGGCCCAGGCGGCGCGCCGGTCCACATTGAGGGCGTAGCAGTCGAGGATCGAGTCGGCTCCGGACGTCGGCTTGAACTCCCAGACCGCATCCCCGCTCGGGGACCAGCGCCGCACCCCCGGGGCGCTGAGGCGATCGCCGAGTACACCCTCGTCGAAGTAGCCGATCCACAGATCGCCCGCCTCGTCGGCGAGCAGATGCGCAATACCGTCGCCGACGGTGAAGGTCCAGGAGGGGCGACCGAGCGCGTCGAAGATCTGTACTTGGTCCCTGTGCCGGTGCTTGGGGCTGCGCGCGTTCGCGAGGACGAAACCGCCGTCCGGGAGGGCGTCCAGCAGGGGGTGCTCCGCCGTCACCGCGCTGAGATGGGTCCGGTGGACGCTGCCGTCGTCCACGGTGACGACGAGCGCGTCGTACGGACCGTTCGGCATGGCATCGGGCCGCTCGACGAGCAGCCAGTGCGCGCGGTCGTAGGCATCCACCGTGCTGGTGATGATCGGCAGATCCCGGTGCGCGCGCGGCAGGCGTGCGTACGGGGTCAGAGGTACGGGCTTCAAGGCGCTCCTCGGCAAGGGCTGTGTTTTGACGGCATCCGCGGCGGATCACGGGGTCCGGCGGCGATGCGTTGGCCGAGGGCGACGGCATGCGGCGCCTACGCGGCATGAGCCTTTCTGTTTCTCATGCCCGGGATCCTGCATGGGCCGATGGCTCGCGCGCAAATGGAATTCGCCCACTTATACGGTGTACGACGCCGTTGCGGGGGCCGGTCTTCCTGGATGCGCCGCTACGCGATCGGGAGCAGACTCGGACGACAGGCAACGGGATCCCAAGAAGGAGCGCACGATGCTCACCACCCGCTTTGTCACCGGCTCCCCGAACTGGATCGACCTCGGCACACCCGATATCGAGAAGGCGCGCACTTTCTACGGCGGCCTGTTCGGCTGGACCTTCCGGTCGGCGGGACCCGAGGCCGGCGGCTACGGCATGTTCCAGCAGGACGGCAAGACCGTCGCCGGCGGCATGACGGTCACTCCGGAGCAGGGCGCCCCCGGCTGGTGCGTCTACTTCCAGTCGCCCGACGCCGACGCCACCGCCAAGTCGGTCGAGCAGGCCGGCGGCGCCGTCGTATTCGAACCGATGGACGTATTCGAAATGGGCCGCATGGCGGTCTTCAGCGACCCGTCCGGCGCAGGCTTCGCGACGTGGCAGCCCGGCCGGAACAAGGGCTTGGACCTCGTCAACGACCCCGGCTCGCTGTGCTGGATGGAGCTGTACACGCCGGACACGGGCGCGGGCGTGAGCTTCTACACCAGTGTCTTCGGCTGGGAGACGAACACCATGCCGCTGCCGGACGGCAGCGGCTCGTACATCATGGTCAACCCGGCCGGCACGAGCCCGGACGCGATGTTCGGCGGCGTCGCCCCGCTCGCGGCGGACCCGGTGGAGGCGGCGGACGGGCCGCGCTGGCTGCCGTACTTCGAGGTCGTGGACTGCGACGCGTCGGTCGCCATGGCGAATGCGCTGGGCGGCAAGGTCAGGATGGCTCCGGTCGACATGGAGGGCGTGGGCCGCTTCGCGAAACTGGCAGACCCGGCGGGCGCGCGGTTCGCGGTGATGCAGGGCGAGCAGCAGCAGAGCTGACGCTTCGCGCGGGGCGCGCCGCATCGTCGGCGGCCTCGAGGATCTGTACGGTTCGTGGCGGGTCCTCGATGCCGGTGGGCGCGGGTGGCTGTGGGGGTCGTTGATCCTTCATTGACCGGGCGTTTATCGGCGCGGGGCACGGTGTCCTGCATGCCGATCAACACCATCACTGACAATGAACTCTCCTGGCAGGAGACCGCGTTGTGCGCCCAGACGGGGCCGGAATTCTTCTTCCCGGCCCCGGGGTCGTCGACGCGGGAGGCGAAGCAGCTGTGCGGGGCTTGCGAGGGGCGGGTGGCGTGCTTGGAGTACGCGCTGGCGCATGACGAGAGATTTGGGGTGTGGGGCGGGCTGTCGGAGAAGGAGCGGTACCGCCTCCAGCGCGGGCGGAGCTGAACCTGTCCCAGCGTAGCTCTACGTGGTGCGGACCCTGCCGTTCTTGACGAGTCCGGCACGTTCTGCCAGTGCGTCGTCTTCAGGTGTGCCGTCGGGGACGGTCTGGTCCGTGGACTCGAGGACGACGCGAACGGGGAAATGTCCGCCGACAGGGGAGACGACACCGCCGTAGCGGGGGTCGCCGACGAACCAGATCGTGTCTGGGTGCAGATTCTGTTTCTGCTCGAGGTGTACCGAGAACGGTGTGAAGCGCAGGACCGGCGTGTAGTCGTCGGCGAACCTGATCATGATTACCTTCGGGCTTTCCGTGGAGCGGTGCGGATACTCGCACGGGTATGCCCGCCAGGGATAGGTCCTGAGGATGTCGGCTACCCGCCTCGTGCGGCGCAGAGCCAGGAGCGTAGCGAACAACATCAGGGGGAAGACGACGAGGTTGACCAGGATGAATCCGATGCTCTTGGACAGTGGTTGCGAGGCGCACACGTAGGCGGACGCCGTCGCCAAGGACACCACCACAACCAGCCAGGCCCAGCGCTTAATGACGAGGTGTTGATGCCCCAGCGCGGTGGGCGGATGGTCGAACGCTGCTTTGGTCAGAGGAAGTGCTGGCGGCTGGGGCGTCATGAGAGCACCTCCAAGATGCGGGAAGAACTTGGAGCGCACGCGGCGGCGGGAGCAGGCGCAGCGAAGGTGATCGTCTGGGCGATGCCCTCGAGGATGTCGATGTACGCCCCGGCATGGCGGGTCGCCGCGCTGGTGAGATCGGCAACGGCAATATGCGCGCCACTCGGATACGACACGGTCAGGCGAGCTTGGAACACCTCGCTCGGAGTCGCACTGATGCCCGCGTCCTCCAGCAGGCCGCGCGGCGGAGCCGACAATGTACCCGCCACCACCGCCGCCGACACACCGATGGGCAACTCAAGGATTCTTCGGGTATTGCCGCTCCAGAGAGGGGAGTTCGCCAGAGCAAGCGCGCTCTGGGCGACCGCCAGCCCAGCTGTCCGTGCCGCGATGTCGGTGACGGACAAGGAGAAGAGTGAGACACAAGCACCATCCTCACCGTCGGGATGCACCCCGATTGAGGTGTGGATGCTCTCGCCTTGGTGCATCGCGTCGAGCAGGCTCAGAAAGGCGCGCGCGTCGCGGAGGGAGTGGTCAACTTCCCGCTTGCTCTGAAGGATCGGCGTCAGCAGCGCCGAGGTGACACTCTCCAGCTCGTCGAGTGCGATCGCGTCGAGCGTGTGGTAGCCCGGCGGCAGGCGGAACCACATCGGAGGTGGGGGAGTGATGGGTCCATTGGGCATGAGAACTGCCTTACGGTCGTGTCTAGCTGGCCAGTGATGCCCATGCGTGGGCTGCCTTTGCTGCGGAGCCGGGTGCGTCGTCGAGGACTGCGCGGGCGCCGTCGACTGCAGTCGCGCAGCCGGCGGCGGCTTCGTTGTCATCGAACACAGGCAGATGACTGGCGGCTGTGACCGCGCCTGTCCCCGAGAGGGTGTATTTCACTGTCTCCTGGACCGCAGAAGGTGTTCTCCGCAAGGCCCAATCCGTGAGTGGGTTTTCCACCTGGCGCATCCCGTCCATCGCGTCCCAGGCGCCATGGGGGAAGCCGTGTGAGCCGGCGCGCGCCGCTGCGAGAGCTCCGGCATCGGCGAAGGCAGTTGCTGCGTGAGAGGCGGTCGAAGCCGCCTTGGCCCCATGCGCCACTGCTGCCACGCCCGGTACGGCGCCGAGTGCATCGCCGGTCAAGGTCACGGCGCTGTCCCAGAAGTCGGCATCGAACTCCCCTTTCGTGAACCCGTTCTTCAAGGACTTCTGAACCCTTGAATCCGTCAGGTGAAGAGCGAGGGCGCCGATGCTGGCACCGGTTGCCACGAACAGCAGCGCCAGTCCGACGGGTGGGAAGAACGGGCCGATCACCAACGCCGCGAAACCGGCGGCGGCGGAAACGTCGGACAGGACGTCACCGAGGTCCTCGTCCACCCACTTCAGGACAGAGTCCAGAACACCCGGCTCCTGCGGCGCGAGCTTGTCCGTCGCCTCGTTGAGCGCCTTCGCGATCCGCCCCGCCTCCACCCTGTGCGTCTCCTCCAGCTCCCGCGCCAGCCTTCGCACCGACTCAAGCGCCTCCCGTGCCTTCGTCACCGCGGCCGTCGCCGCCGTCAGATCCGACTCCGGCAGGTCCGGCGCCGTCCGGACGCGCTCGCGCTGGGTCTCCGCCTGCGTCAGCGCCGCCTGTTCGAGCTTCGCCCGCGTGTCGTACTTCTTCGCCGTCGCCTGGTAGCCCACCAGATCGTCGTGCCACCTCCGCAGTTTCGACGCCGCCTTGGACACGGACCGGTGCGCGTTCTTCAAGTGCCGCGGCAAGTCCCCGTCCAGCGCCTCCCGGAACGCGTCCGCCGCCTCGCCGCGCCAGTACGCGCTCTCGCCGAGCAACTGGTCGACCAGGCGGTGCGCGGTGCCCAGTGCCGTTGCCGACGTGCTGAGCTTCGTCTGGAGTGCGGCGATCGCCGAGGGGCTTCCCGGGACCGGGTTCCAGCCCAGATGCGGGTACTCAGGCACGCGAATCCACCGCCCTGAACGCCGACTCGATCGCCTTGTTGACCTGGGCGTAGCCCTCGCGGCTCAGCTTCACTCCGACGTGCACCGTCCTGATCCTCGCGCTCAGTTGGTCCGCCCCGTACTTCCACCGCCCCTGGAAGCCGTCGCACGCCTCGTCCAGCTCCTTCGTGCCCAACTGGGCGGCCCGTACGTGCTCCAGCGCCCTTCTCGCCTCGCTGAGTGAGGTCAGCGAGCGACTCAGCGCAGTGGCGAAACGGCCCAACTGGTCGGTGTTCACCTGAAGATCGGATTCCATGGCTGACCACCTTTGCAGATCAACGCCAAACCTGGATAAACCACGTCACTCTGACGGGTGACGGGTGACGGGTGACGGGTGACGGGTGACGGGGGTCACGGGGCGCTGACGCCCCGGGCAAGGCGAGCGGCTAAGATCGCCGCCAATGCCCGGACGTAGCGCAGAAGCAGGCGCCCCGCCTTGTCAGGGCGGATACGCCGGTTCGAATCCGGCCGGGACCGCCGCGCGGACCACCGCGCGGGACCACCGCACGGGACCGGTGGGTGGGGTCGTAGCGCAGAGGCAGACGCGCCGGTCTCCAAAACCGGAACACGCTGGTTCGACTCCAGCCGCCCCGCCCCCTCCACCCCTCGTCGCGCTCGCGGCGACGGCACACCCGCTGTGACGATCAGCTCGGGCGCGGCCCCGGTGGAGGTCCGTCGATCACGGGCCCGATATTCCGTACAGCTCGGCCATTCAGTACGGTTCACCGCTTCTCAGCAGGCAGACTTCGCGCACGGCCCACCCTCGCCGACGCGACACGGACCGCCTCCTGGACGCGCTCGACCCACTCCCGTATCGGCTCCGCATGCGTGAACTTGTCGTGCGCGCCGGGGAGATGCGTCGTACGGAGTTGCGGTCGCTGCTGGCCGAGCTCGATCAGCGCGGTCCCTACGAACGCGGGCTCGCCGTCGTCGCGGCCGCTGTGGGCGGGGACGCCGAGTGGGTCGGCTCGCGGACCCGGACTGGCTCGCCGAGCCGGCGGTCGCGCCGAAGGGCTCTTCGCCGTGACGGTCACCTCGGCCGGCGGCTCGCGCACGTCCTGGGCCGAGCCGTGGCGGGTGCAGCTACGGAAACTGCGTCGCCATGCGGACGCGGACGCGGACGTGCGCGATGCGGCCATGCGCACGGTGACGACGTACGAATAGCCGGGACGGCGCCCGAACGGCCGGGAGGGCCGGTCAGCCGGGATGCTCAGACGGCCGGAACGGCGCCCGGACGGTCAGCCCGCCGCCCGCGCTGCCATCCGCGCCTTGCGCGCCGCCAGCTTCTCGTCGAACTTGGTCGCCTCGGAGTCCAGCCCGCCCATGTACAGGCCCAGCTCCTCCTGCGCCTTGAGGCCCTCCGGGCCCAGCCCGTCGATGTCCAGCACCTTCAGGAAGCGCAGCACCGGCTGCAGGACGTCGTCGTGGTGGATCCGCATGTTGTAGATCTCGCCGATCGCCATCTGCGCCGCGGCCCGTTCGAAGCCCGGCATGCCATGTCCCGGCATCCGGAAGTTGACGACGACATCGCGCACGGCCTGCATGGTCAGATCCGGGGCGAGCTCGAAGGCCGCGCCCAGCAGATTGCGGTAGAAGACCATGTGCAGGTTCTCGTCGGTGGCGATACGCGCCAGCATCCGGTCGCAGACAGGGTCGCCCGACTCGTGGCCGGTGTTGCGGTGCGAGACGCGGGTCGCGAGCTCCTGGAAGGCGACGTACGCCACCGAGTGCAGCATCGAGTGGCGGTTGTCGGACTCGAAGCCCTCCGCCATGTGCGCCATCCGGAACTGCTCCAGCTTGTCCGGGTCGACGGCGCGCGAGGTGAGCAGGTAGTCGCGCATCACGATGCCGTGCCGGCCCTCCTCCGCGGTCCAGCGGTGCACCCAGGTGCCCCAGGCGCCGTCGCGGCCGAAGAGCGAGGCGATCTCGTGGTGGTAGCTGGGGAGGTTGTCCTCGGTCAGGAGGTTCACGACCAGCGCGATCTTGCCGATGTCGGTGACCTTGGACTGCTCAGGCTCCCAGGCCTGGCCGTCCTCGAAGTAACCGGGGAAGTTGCGACCGTCGGTGAACGGGACGTACTCGTGCGGCATCCAGTCCTTGGCGACCTTGAGATGGCGGTTGAGTTCCTTCTCCACCACCTCCTCCAGCGCGAACAGCAGTCGGGCGTCGGTCCACGCTTCCGAACTGCCGAGGTGGGGAGAGGTGATCGTCACGGGTGCTCCTGGGGACGGGAGAGTTACCTACGGATTCGTAGGTTACGAGACCGTAGGTTAAGGCGGCAGTAAGCCTTCGGCCAAGCCCGGTAGGGAGATCTCCTATTACGTTCAGTTATGCGTACAGGTCGCGGAGGCGTACGGAGAGGCAAGTCACGCACCCTTCGAGCTTCTCGAACTCGCTGATGTCCACCGTGACCGGCTCGTAGCCGAGGTCCGTGAACAGTTCCGCCGACTTCGGCGCGCTCGCCGCCATCAGCAGCTTTCCGCCGCCGAGCAGCACCACATGCGCACCCGACTCCTCCGGCACCGGGAGATGCCGCGGGAAGACCGTAGGGGTGTCCACCAGCGGCGGGTATCCGATGACGGTGGAGTCCGGCAGCGCGGTCACCGCGGACTTCAGATGCAGCACCTTGCTCACCGGCACGGCCACGACACGTGCGCCGAGCGGCTCGAAGGCGGCGCGCAGCTGTTGCACCCCTGCCGCGTTCGTACGCCCGCCGTGGCCCACGTAGATCGTGTCGCCGATCTTCAGGACATCGCCGCCGTCGAGGGTGCCGGGCTCCCAGACCCAGTTCACCGAGCAACCGAGCCGTGCCAGCGTCTCCTCGACGGCCGCCGTCTCCGGCCTGCGGGACTCGGCTCCGGGGCGGGCGATCAGCGCGACATTGCGGTACATGACCACCGTGTCCTCGATGAAGACGCCGTCCGGGCAGTCGTCGGCCGGCTCTGTCTCGACGGTCTCCCAGCCGTGTTCGCGCAGCGTCTCGGCGTATGTCTCCCACTGCTCGAGCGCCAGTGCGGCGTCGACCGTGGTCCGCTCGATATGGGTGACCAGGCCCTCGGCGAGGCGCGGGCTGGGGCGACGGATCAGGGCTTTCCTGCTGGGCACGAGCGCTCTCCAGGTCTGTCCGGGGTCTGGTCGCGCCCATCATGGCCCGCCGTCCCGGGGCGATGGAATCCCCGGTGGGCCGCCCGTGGGAGCGGGCGTTGCCGGTGGCGCCGGGTCTTTGCGGCCGTGCCGCCCGGCTGCGCGCGCACCGGCGATGACGATGTTCTCCGCAGGAGACCTGGCACCAACCGGGATTCCGGACATTTTCTGTCCGGAATCCCGGCCGGCCGGGGAACCACGCATCGCCAACGATCCAGGCGCATCACGCTCACATCAGGCGCATCGCGCTCACGTCATCGGAAGCCCCCGTCCCGTACCTCGTCCGCGGTGATGTCACGGAGCTCACCGTCCAGCAGCAGCCAGCGCGTGATGCCGATCGACTCCAGGAACGGCACATCGTGACTCGCCACGATCAGCGCTCCCTCGTACGACTCCAGCGCCGCCGTCAGCCTCCGTACGCTCGCCATGTCCAGGTTGTTCGTCGGCTCGTCGAGCATCAGCAGCTGCGGCGCCGGCTCGGCGAGCAGCAGCGCGGCGAGTGCCGCACGGAACCGCTCTCCGCCCGAGAGCGTGCCGGCCGGCTGGTCGGCACGGGCGCCGCGGAACAGGAAGCGGGCCAGCCGCGCCCTGATCCGGTTGTTGGTCGCATCGGGCGCGAACCGCGCCACGTTCTCCACTACGCTCAGCCCGTCGTCGAGCACGTCGAGCCGCTGCGGCAGAAAACGGAGCGGGACCTCGGCCACCGCCTCGCCGGCGACCGGCTCCAGATCGCCGGTGATCGTACGCAACAGAGTGGTCTTGCCCGCTCCGTTGCGCCCGACCAGCGCGATCCGTTCGGGGCCGCGTACCTCGAACTCGCCTTTCACCTCTGCCCCATAACGCAGCGTCAGTTCGTTCAGCCGCAGCACACCACGGCCCGGATGGACCTTGGTGAACGGCAGCTCGATACGGATCTCGTCGTCGTCGCGGACCGCGTCCACGGCCTCGTCGAGCCGCTCCTTCGCCTCGTCGAGCTTCTCGGTGTGCATGATGCGGTGTTTGCCGGCCGACTCCTGGGCCGCGCGTTTGCGCGCCCCCATAACGATCTTCGGCTCGCGCTTGGAGTCCCACATCTTCTGCCCGTACCGCTTACGGCGGGCCAACTTGATGTGGGCGTCGGCCAGTTCACGCTTCTGCCGCTGTACGTCGGCCTCGGCAACACGCACCATGCGCTCCGCGGCCTCCTGCTCGACGGCGAGCGTCTCCTCGTACGCCGTGAAGTTTCCGCCGTACCAATTGACCTCCCCGTCACGCAGATCGGCGATCTGGTCGACCAGTTCCAGAAGTTCACGGTCGTGGCTGACCACGACCAGTACGCCGGACCAGGTGGCGACCGCGTCGTACAGCCGCCGACGTGCGTACAGATCGAGGTTGTTGGTCGGCTCGTCGAGCAGCAGGACATCCGGTCCGGCCAGCAGAAGTGCGGCCAGCCGCAGCAGTACGCCCTCGCCGCCCGAGACCTCGCCGATGGTGCGGTCGAGTCCGATATGGCCGAGACCGAGCTGGTCGAGGGTGGCGCGCGCCCGCTCCTCGACGTCCCAGTCGTCGCCGACCGCTGTGAAATTCTCCTCGCTCGGATCACCCGCCTCGATGGCGTGCAGCGCGGCGCGCGTGGTGGCGATGCCCAGCACCTCGTCCACTCGCAGAGCGGTGTCCAGCACCAGGTTCTGCGGTAGCCGGCCGATCTCGCCCGCGGTGCGTACTGCTCCGCCCGACGGCGTGAGTTCACCGGAGATCAGCTTCAACAGCGTTGATTTTCCGGATCCGTTGAGGCCGATGAGGCCGGTCCGGCCCGGGCCGACCGCCAGCTGGAAGTCGTCGAAGACCCCGGTGCCGTCCGGCCAGGCGAAGGTGAGCGAGGAGCAGGTGATGTGGGTGGGAAAAGTAGACATACGGGTCTCCCGGTTGCGTGGAAGTGGCAAGGGCAACGGGTGGAGACACCGGAATACGGGCGACGATCGCCGGGAACACGAGAAAGGTCCCGGTCGGGGAGGACGGCTCGAGCGCCGAGGTCGCACGCGATGCGCGCAGCATGCTTGAAGCAGCTGTACCGCACGGTGTCTCAGGACCTCAGACGAGCAACGTCCTACTCCAATCGGCGACAACAGGACCGCTATACACCGTACGAAGACGCTCGGGCGCTGTCAACGAATTATCGTGATCGGGACCTGCGCGACCGCCCGGGACCGACCGGGACAGCACCGGGACAAGGAGGCTCCGCCCGTGCCCAACGGATCGCTCTCGCTCGCCGCCCGGCTCTATCTCCTGTCCTGGGACACCGAGCGGATGACGCCCACCGGCACTTCCTGCCTCGCCCCTCTCGTACGGGCCGGGGCGCTCACCGAGCTGGCCCAGCGCGGCATGCTCGCCGAAGCCGACGGCGTTGCCCGGCCCGTCGGCGACAACCTCACCGGTGACCCGGTGCTCGACGAACTGCTGGAACTCGTCGAGGAGTCCAGGCCCCGCACATGGAAGAGGTGGGTGACGCACCACGCCACATACACCCTCGAAGCCGTCCGTAAGCAGCTGGCCGGAGCCGGCTACTTGCGCAGGAGACGCGGGCGGCTGCTCGGCCTCTTCTCCGCCGCGCAGTACGAACTCGACCGTGCTGACGTGGTGAAGTCGCTGCGCGAGGAGACGCGGGCTGTGCTCGGAGGTCCGGTGCCGGTGGCCGAGATCTCCGACCGCGACGCCGCCCTCGTCGCACTCGCGGCCGCGGCAGAAGTGCGCACCCTCGCCACCGCAGATGAGCGCAAGCGCCACAAGGACCGGATCGAGGCGCTGACGGAACGCAGCGGTGCGGCCGCTCCCACGCTGAGGAACGTCATCCAGGAGGTACGGGACGCGGTGATCTTCGAGGTGACGTCGGCGTCCGCAGCGGGCGCCTCCGGCGGCAGCTGACACCTCTGCTCGCCGGCAGGGTGACGCCGGGATCCGGCCGGCCACGGCGCCGGGCGTCAGCAGGCGTCGCGCAGCAGCTCGGCGAGATTGTGGTCGAGGTCCAGATAGAGGTGCTCGCAGCCGGTGGGGACCATGCCCTGGGCGCGCTTGAGGAAGCGGCGCACCTCGCTGGTGCGGATGTGCACCATGGCGATGCCCTCGGGTGCGCGGAACTCCACCACCGTACGGTCGTAGCCGAACGGCCTGACGCGTACGTCGCCGAGGCCGGCCGGTCCGTCGACACCCGCCGCGAGCAGGTCACGCGAGAAGGCCCACGACACCTCGTTGCCCTCCAGCGTCGCCGGCGGCGGGAAGGCCATCTGCACGGCGAAGGGATCCTCGCGGTCGTAACGCAGTGTGGCCGGAACAGACTCCATCTGGGGTGCCGAGGCGACCAGGCGGGCCTGCACGGCCTGCTCGATGACGGTGGACAAGGCCTGCTCCTTCGTGCGCGGCTCGCTGACGTCTCCCTGACACCGGGAGAGACGGCAGAACGAGCGATTGCGTGCATCGGAAGGGAACGTGACCTCCGTCACCGTGTCCGCGTCACCGCGTCACCGCGTCACCGCGTCACGTCGTCACCGTTCGGCGCAGAGCCCCGAATGGTCGCAGTACGGCTGATTGCCGCTCGCGCCGCAGCCGCAGAGCATCACCCGCGTCTCGTGACGGTCGCCGTAGGCCGTGCGGATGTCGAGATCGCCGCGTATCGCCAGCTGACCGGCGAGGGAGCGGGTCACGGTGGTCGGCCGGTCCGGCTCCTCGGCCGAGCCGTCGGCGAGCCGGTACTGCAGGGCGCCGGACGGACAGCGTCGTACGACCTCGGCGACCCGGTCGGCGGCGGCGCCGTCGGGCTGCACCCAGGGCCGGCCGTACAGGTCGAAGACGTGCGGGAGACCGCGTACGCGCTCGGCCGCGTGCAGACAGCGCCGTGACTCGAAGATGACGGTGACCTCCCGGCCCTCGTACTCCTTGGGCTGGGACATGAGCTCAGCCCAGGAACCCGCGCCGTCCGCCGCACCCTGGACGGGGTACGGCTCGTGGGCTAGCTTCCAGCGCCATGACGTCCATGGGGAAGACGAGACGAACGGTGTCGATGGGACTGTGTGCCGCGGCGTTGGCCGCGGCCCTGGCCGCGCCGGCGCAGGCGGCCCAGCCATCGGGCAGTGCTACGGCAGAAGGTACAGACGGCAGGGGGCCGAGCTGGAGCCTCAAGGACACCGGTACGAATGCACGGTTCCGGGGCCTGGCGGCCGTCAGCCGGAAGGCCGCGTGGGTCGCCGGCTCGAAGGGCACCGTGCTGCGTACCGCGGACGGCGGCCGCAGCTGGCAGAACGTCTCTCCGGCCGGGGCGGGCGAGCTGGAGTTCCGCGACATCGAGGCCTTCGACGGCCGTCGCGCGGTGGTGCTGGCCATCGGCGAGGGCGAGGCGTCCCGGGTCTTCCGTACGGAGGACGGCGGATCGAGCTGGACCGAGTCCTTCCGCAACACCGATGCGAAGGCCTTCTACGACTGCGTCACCTTCTTCGACAGCCGGCACGGCCTCGCCATGAGCGACCCGGTGGACGGCAAGTACCGCATCCTGTCGACCGGCGACGGCGGCAGGTCATGGAAGGTGCTGCCGAACACCGGGATGCCGGCGGCGCTGCCGGGCGAGGCGGCCTTCGCCGCCAGCGGCCAGTGCCTGGTCAGTTCGGGGAGCAAGGACGTGTGGCTGGCGACCGGCGGTGGCGCCACGGCGCGTGTACTGCACTCCGCAGACCGCGGTCTGCACTGGACCGTCGCCGAATCGACCATCCCCGCCGGGGATCCGGCGCGTGGAGTCTTCGCGCTCGCCTTCCATGACCGCACCCACGGCATCGCGGTCGGCGGCGACTACCGCGCCGACCAGGCATCCCCGAGCGCCGGCGCGGTCAGCCGGGACGGCGGGCGCAGCTGGCAGCAGTCCAAGACACCGCCGCCGGCGTACCGTTCGGGCATTGCCTGGCTGCCGCACAGCCGGTCGGCGGCGCTCGCCGTCGGCCCGACCGGCACGGATCTGACGGTGGACGGCGGCCGCAGCTGGCGCACCGTCGACACCGGTTCGTACGACACGGTCGACTGCACACCCGACCTCGGCTGCTGGGCCTCGGGCGAGAAGGGCCGGGTCGCGCGGCTGGAGTTCTAGCCGAACCGTGGCACCGCGGTCCTACGAGGGCAGCTGCTGACGGTACGGGGCGAGTTCGGGCGCGGTCTTGGTCGCGATGAACTCCGTGATCCGGTACGCGCACACGCCGCCGACCGTGAAGGGGTCGGCCGCCGCGATCGTCTCGATCCGCGCGCGGTCGTCCCCGACGGCCAGGATCACGCCGCCGTCGCGCGGGTTCTTGCGGCCGGAGGCGATGAACACGCCCTCCTCGTACATCGCGTCCAGCCACTCCACATGTGCCTCGAGCAGCTCGTCGACACGCTCGACGGGTGCGGTGTAGGTCAATTCCAGTACGAACATGATCGCCAGGCTACGCCAGGCGGGAATCGCGATCAGGCCCTGGTGCCGGACCGACCGGGCCGTAGGCTGGGCGGCACCATGAAGATCATCGAGACGCCCCCCGCCTGGCCCGCCGACGAGACCGCGGCCCTGGCCGTCCAGGACGAACTGCGCACGCGGGTCGTTCTGGACGAGGCGGGGCCGCCGGTTGCCACCGGCCTGGTGACGGGCGTCGATGTGGCGTACGACGACGAGCACGATGTCGTCGCGGCGGCGGCCGTCGTCCTGGACTCCGCGACGCTCACCGTCGTCGAGGAGGCCACGGCGGTCGGCCGGGTCGCCTTCCCGTACGTCCCGGGTCTCCTCGCCTTCCGGGAGATCCCGACCGTGCTGGCCGCCCTGGAATCCCTCACGACAGACCCCGGTCTGGTCGTCTGCGACGGCTACGGCCTGGCCCACCCCCGCCGCTTCGGACTCGCCTCCCACCTCGGCGTACTGACCGAGCTGCCGGTGATCGGCGTCGCCAAGAACCCCTTCGTCTTCAGTTACGGCGAACTCGGCCCGCACCGCGGTGACTTCGCCCCGCTGCTCGCCGACGACGGCGAGGAGGTCGGCCGGGCGTTGCGCACCCAGGACGGAGTCAAGCCGGTCTTCGTCTCCGTCGGCCACCGCACGACACTCGACAACGCCTGTGCGCACACCCTCCACCTCGCGTCCCGCTACCGGCTCCCCGAGACCACGCGCCGGGCCGACCGGCTCTGCCGGCGCGCACTGGAGGAAGCTACTCAGGCATCCGGGCCGGAGAACTGAGTCGGAGAACTGAGTCGGAGAGCTGAGTAGGGGAACTGAGTACCTGAGCGGATGTCATGAGCCGACTCTGATCGGCATGCTCCCTCGCATGACGACACAGACGACGCACAGCGCCACCGAGACCACCACCCACCCCGTCGAGCGCACCCTGACGGCCGTGCTCATCCTGTCCGCGCTGGCGGGCTTCGGCTGGGTGGGGGCGATGGTCTACACGGCACTGTCCGGCTGACGGCGTGCCCGGCCGACCGGCCAAGGGTAGTAACTAGAGGGGCTGTTGCGAAAGTGGATCAAGGCCGTTTATGAACATGCCCACGCGGTGTGGCGGCGAGCAGTCCTGGGCCCGGACAAGCGCAAAACACGTGATCCACGAGGGACGAACGAGTGCTAGCGTCGCCCGCATGCCTGAATTGATCGCACCCACAGGCCGATTGCAATCCTCATGGCTCGCGGCGCGTGACGAGTGGTCTCCAGGTGCCCACCAGGACGGGACGGGCTTGCGTCTCGCGCCTGACGCCGACCTCGACAGCCGCGAAGTTTTCTCGGCGTGGGTCGAGCGACTGCAGCAGCAGTCGGACAGGTCGGTTGCCGTGGGAGAAGATCGCGTCCACGCCACTCATTGGTGGATCACCGAGGGCGACAGCTATCTGGGGGCCATTGATCTGCGGCACTACCTGAACGTCTTTCTGCTCGATGTGGGCGGGCACATCGGCTACAGCGTCCGGCCCTCCTTCCGGAGACGCGGCTTGGCAACGTGGGCCCTCGGGGCGGTTCTGCCCGAGGCCCGTACGCTCGGCTTGGACAGGGTCCTCGTCACTTGCGACGACGACAACATCGGATCGGCACGCAGCATCGAAGGCAACGGTGGCGTCCTGGAGGACGTACGCACAACCAGCGCGGGCATCAAGCGCCGCTACTGGATCACTCTGTAGGCAGTGGTGCGGTGCCGGTTGCAGCCACTCGTTGATGGCCGCGACCAGCACGCACCGCCTCAGACAGCGGTCGGCAGATCAAGCTCAAGGCAGCAACGCCAGTCGTACCTCGGGCCAGACCGCCGCCCGAGGCGGTACCCGGTCATCCTCACAGTCGTACCTGGTCGCCACGGACCTGTGGCGTTTCAGCCGGTTGATCCCGCACTTCACCGCGTGAGGCTCTTTGTGCGGACTACTACCTCTACGTCGCCGCCGCATTCGCCACGCTCCGCATGCTCATCCGTCGCTCCACCAAGCACTACCGGTGGGGCGGCCGTCCCACCACCCGGCGTCTCACGTGATCCATTTGCCAACCGGTCTCACGAGATCGGATTGACGGTCGATGGGGTGGCGCTTCAGCTTCTACGTATGCGGAGGCAGGCGATGACGCACTCAACAATAGGGATCGACATCGGTGGAACCAAGCTGCTCATGGTCGCTCAAAGGACTGGTCATGACGAACCTTTGATCCGCCGCCTCGCCACTGGGGCCGCAACAACTCCCGACGAGATCGAGGCTGCCATCCAGAGGTTCCTCGCCGAACACCAATTGACTCCCTCCTACGTGGGTGTCGCGGTCCCCGGGCTCGTCAAAGAGGGACACGTAACCGTCTGTGATGTCCTCCCCAAGCTGAATGGGTGGCGGGGCCCGGCCGCCAATGGCACCCCCCACATCCTGGTCAACGACATCCGCAGCGCCCTGGCGGAGGAGGCGGCAGGGCTCGCGGAGTCCCCAACCGTCGCAGTCCTGCTCTGCGGAACCGCCGTGGGGTCGGCGTACCTGCATCAGGGAAGAGTGGTGCGCGGTTCCCGCGGATGGGCCGGCGAAATCGGCTACATGCCTGTGCCGACGCCCCAGGGCATCCTCCGACTCGACGAACTGGCCGGTGGCGCAGCCATCGTTCGTGCTACGGGCCTTAGCCCCGCACAAGTCCATGCCGCGCTCGCCGCCGGGGATAGCTCCGTCCGCGACATCGTGGACGCGGCCGGTGAGTCGTTTGGGCTGGCAATGGCCACGCTGGTGAACATCCTCAACCCGGACACCCTCCGGGCCGCAGGCGGCACACTCGGCTACCCAGGCTATTGGGACGCTGCTTTGGCCACGGCCCGTACTCACTCGCTCCCCGAACTATGGGACGCCTGCGCCGTCGACCGCATCAACGACCCCGAACTGGTCGTCGCCCGTGGAGCCCTCCGCCTGGCTGCCGCGGCGGCAGACGGCGAGACATGGGTCAGGCAGTACGTCTGACCGTACCGTGCGAAGGCGAACCCCAGCCGGACTACGGCGGCCTTTGGAGCCGAGCCGAGCCACAAGACCTTTACTCGCGGAGCGGTTCGGGCTCACCGTGACTGCGGAAGGGTAAACCGCCTGGCTCGATTCGCCGGAACAACCGCTACCGGCCCTGGCCTGACGCCGCTTCAAGACGCCCTGCTGGTGCGCCCCCGCCTGGCAGGGAAGGGGGCTGGGCCCCCGTGGTACCGGGGTTGTTGTCGTGCTCGCGTTCGAGCTGGCTCCAACTCCACTCACTAATAGCTCAGTTGGCAAGTGGAGAAGGTTGCAGGGTGCACAGGCGACGGATGCGATCGTGGGTGATGAGTGGGTGGCGAGCCGGAGCACGCGGCCGGAGCGGCTTTGGCCGGTGTCCTGCTCGGGTTGGGATCGGGCATGGTCAGGGGGCCGTACCCTGGCCCGCAACTCGGGCAGGCTTGTCCCTGCCCGCAGGCGAGGAGCCAGCCCGATTCGCGGCCGGCGTAAGGGGCCATGATCTCTCGCCCCATGGCAGCTCCAGCCCAAGGCCGCTACACCGACCGCGCGGCTATCCTCGTGGCGTGACCAGTTACCTGTTCGAGTTGACCTGGGGAGTTTTCGTGCTGGTCGGCGGGGGAATCCTGGCGACCAATGTTTGGGGCGCCGCTGAGCGGCTTCAGTCCATGTCCTACGCGTACCGATCATGGCCCGGGAGTGCCACCACGTGCCGGGTGCTCGGAGGCGTGTTCATGATCGTTGGTGTCGGGGCACTGGCTGCTGCGGCGTTCTAGAACAGACCAGAAGGGGCCGTGTCCTTCCCGTGCCCGTTCGGTCGGGAAACAGCGGGGAACAGCGGTCGCTGACGGACAACGCTTACGGGAATGGCCCCTGACCGAGTTACCTGGTCAGGGGCCATTCACCTGCGGTGGGTGTGGGATTTGAACCCACGGTGACATCGCTGCCACGACGGCTTTCAAGACCTTTCGCGGGTTAGTACTCCAGCCGTAGATCGTGATCTTGCTGGTGTGGGGAGCCGTGGAGACAGGTGGCCACCGATGGTCATCTGGACGAGATTGACCACTCCAC
>NZ_JBEZKA010000040.1:0-56312 GCF_040651435.1 Streptomyces sp. NPDC048479 | reverse complement strand
CGATCTGGGAGTCAACCCGGAGACGCTGCGGAACTGGGTGCGGGCGGCCGGGGCGAACCGACCGAGGGGTCGCCGGGCGGAGGCGCCGGCGGGGCTAACGCCTGCCGACGCCGGGACGGGACGCCGGTGCCGCTCGGCGCGTCAGCCCCTGGGACCGCAAGCCTCGGACAGGTCAGCGGATGTCGCCCCGCCAGTCCCAATGCCTCACGTCATCGGCGCGTGGCCCGTACGTCGCTCGCCCGCCGGGCCCGAAGGCGCTGATTTCGGTGGGAAGAGCCGCGCCGGCGGCCAGTTCTGCCGCGCTCCATCCGGTCACATCCAGCAGCAGCCCGTCCAGCGGTCCACCCACCAGCTCCCGGTAGACGTGGCCCGGCTGGGGTCCCGGATCGGGGTCCTCATGGTCCGCCCCGTACACCCGACCCCGCATCAACTCGTCCATGCCCACCATCATCCCGACCACCACTGACAACAGGCCGCCCGGGACGGCTCCTGCTCCAGGGCACGCCAGGCGCCGGTGCAGCCGGTTCTGGCACAGTGCCGGTACCCGCGGTACAGCGCTGTGGCCGCGGGCTTCCACACATTGCGGTTCCACGCTGCCGGTCAAGGTGTGGGTTGAGTGTTCCGCGTGGCAGACGGCTGACCGGCACCGTCCGACGGGACAGCCGTCGGGTCGGCCGTCGGGTCGGCGACTCACCGTGCGGGAACTCGTGGACGCCGGCAGGTGCTGACGTCGACGCGGCGGGGAAGTCATCATAGATCCCTACCGGGCGTATGCAGGGCCGGTCCTGGACGGTACGGCTGACCGGCCATGCCGACCGGACGGCCACCGTGTCCTGCTCGACGGGTGCCTGCACCATGCCTGCAAGGTCACGGGACGTGGACGGGCTGCGCCGGTTCGCCGCCCTGCACGCGGCGTCGCCCGCCAAGGCCGCGAGGGTGCAGGCCTACGCCTCGTGTCAGTGCCGCGCGGCGGAGTGTGCCGCCCACGAGGGCATGCGGGTCCACTGCTCGGGCGGAACGGTGCTGGTACTGCGACATGATCCGGCCGTGGGCCGGTGGCACGGCACCTCGCTGAAGTGTGCACCGTGTGTGCGCCGTTGATGACCTACACGCGTGTCGTCGGCCTCCCCGCCCCCACGGCCCGCCCGCCGGCCGCACGGGAATCGATGAAGCGGCCCGAGCGGGCCGGGCAGCGTGCTCCGTCACCGCCGCGCCGGCTGCTGTGGCGGTCGGGTTCTCCTCCCCCACCCCCACCCCCACCCCCACCGGCGGGGACGATGACCCGCGTCGTGCACCTGGTCGGGCGCGGCACGCCCAGCGGCGCTCTCCCCGTGGCGGGCAGCGGCGTTGACACCCCGGGCCCGGCGGTGAGCTGCCGCCTGCCGGGCCCCGATGCCGTTGCGGGGGCGGGGGCCTGAGATCAGGAGGCAGCTGCGGTGGTCTCCTCGGCGGGCCCAGGCGCAGTCTCGGTCTTGATGGCCGTGTAGTAAACGGTCGAGCCCTGCTTGGCCCGCTCGACCCGGCTGCGGGCCACCAGACGCTCGGTGGTGGTGCGCACGAGGTTGTCGCTGATGTTGCGGGTCGGGTGCGTCTCGGCGAGGGCTGTGGCGATCTCGCGGGCCGTACGCGGCTCGCTCTGGCCGCTGAGGTGCTGGTGGATCAGGTCGGTGAGCGGCGCCACCATGTCCACGGGCTTCTGCACGGCCGCCTTCGCCGCGGGCTTCTTCTCTGCGGTCTTCCTGGCCGCTGCGGCGGTCTTCTTCGCGGTCTTCTTGGCCGGTGTGGTAGCGGCCGTCTTCCTGCCGCGGCGGGGTGCGGGCACTGCGGCTGCCGTCTCGTCGCCCAGGGCTGCGCTCATGCTCTCCAGAAGAGCGTGATCGGACTCCAGGGCGGCCAGTTGGACCTGCAGTGTTTCGATCTCCTCGCGGATGCGCTCCTGTTCCGAACGGATCCTCTCCAGGTCGGCGCGCACCTTGTCGGCGTACTCGGTTTTGAGGATGGTGTTCTCCTGTGTGGGCATGAGGGGCTCCTGATGTGTGCGTGGGGGTGTTGGGGACGGACTCTACTCACCTGTCGTGAGGAATGTGTGGGGGCAACCCCACAGAATTCTCCGACGCCCGGAACGACACACCGAAGGGCGATCCACTTGAACTGTCCGTACGAAGTCGGAACTCGGGTTCGGCAGCGCGAGATTGCTGAGCTTCGGCCTGTTGCCCCGCATCAAGCGGATCAACAAGGGAAGTTGTACCGGCCGGTGGCCGCGAGGACGTAACTCCCAAGGCGTGGGCCGCGCTTGTCGGCCACGCCGCCTGCGCGTAGCTGACAGCGGGTCAGCTCTCGGCCGGCATCACCCGCGTCACCTTGCCCTTGAGATCGGCGTCCAGGTAGCCGCTGGCGTAGTCGTCGGCGAGGTAGACCGCCAGGCCGAGAGGGGTGTGGAAGGTTTCGTCGGCGGGCCGGACCACGAGGTAGCGCATGGTCGGCTTCTTCACGTTCAGGTCCTTCTCCGCCCTTCTCAGCAGGGCGGGGACGACGTCCCAGTCGAAATCGTCCAGGCTGAACGGCCGGTCGCCGCCCGACAGCGTGCTGCTGATGATGCCCTTCACGACTCCCTCGCCGACGCGGTAGGTGTAGCTGTCGTACCGCGTGTTGCTGCCCTTGACCATGATGTCCACGGACACGTACTCCGGGTAGACGGTGAGGTCGGACGCACGGTCGGTGCCCGTCGCGGCCTTGATCTCCTTGACCGCCGTCCGGATGCCGTCCGGTGTCAGCAGATCGCTCTTCGCGACGGAGTTCGAGGGTGCGGAAGTGGGCGTGGGCGTGGGAGTCGGTGTCGGAGTGCGCGATCCGGTGACGTAGGAACCGCCTGGTGAGTTCGACGCCGTGTCGCCCCCCTGCTTGTTGCCGTCCGGCAACAGGGCCCACACCAGGACGCCGATCAGGAGGGTGACTACGACGGACGTCGCGACCGCGATCCGGTGCTTCCCACGGTTCGTCGGCGGCGGAGTCTGCCGTGTCGGGCCCGCTGGGTAGGGAGTCGGCGACCCTATCGGTCCCCGCACGGCGTCCTGCGGAGTCGGCTGTCCGAAGCCTGCCGGTACGGACGGCCCGGTCGCCTCTCCCGGCGGGGGCGTCAGCCGGTACGACGTGGGCTCGCCGGTCCCCCTCGGAGAGCTCGGGCCGCCCTCCATGGCAGACGCGAGCATCCGGTCGACGGTATCCGGGTCCGGCCGCGCGGCCGGGTCCTTGACGAGTACGGCGGCCAGTACCCCGGTCAGGGGCCCCGCCCGGTGAGGCGGCGGAAGCTCCTCGCGGAGGACGGCCGCCAGCGTCGCCAGCGTTGTCGCCCTGCGCAGCGGATTGTTCCCCTCGACGGCGACGTACAGCATCATCGCCAGCGACCACAGGTCGGAGGCGGGCCCGCCGTCGTCGCCGGAGATCCGCTCGGGGGCCATGTAGTCGGGCGTGCCAATGATGGACCCGGTCGCGGTCAGGACGGTCGACTCCCTGATCGCGGCGATGCCGAAGTCGGTGAGCACCGGGCGGCCGTCCGGCCGCAGCAGCACGTTCGCGGGCTTGACGTCCCGGTGCTGGATCCCGACGTCGTGCGCGGCCCGCAACGCGGCCAGCACCTCTCGCCCGAGCCGGGCGGCCTCGACGGGCGCCATCGGCCCCTTGTCCAGCCGGTCCTGGAGCGATCCGCCGGTCACCAGTTCCATGACGAGCCACGGGTAGGCGAGCCCACCGTCGTCCACCACGTGGTGGATAGTCACCACGTTGGGATGGTCCACTCGGGCGAGCGCCCGCGCCTCCCGCAGTACCCGGGCCCGCAGCATCGCCGCCGCCTCCGGGTCGTACTCCGCAAGCCCCGGATCGGACGACCGCACCTCCTTGAGTGCCACGGCCCGGTCCAGCACCAGATCACGCGCCCGCCACACCATCCCCATACCGCCGCCACCGAGCCGCGCCTCCAGCTCGAAGCGTCCATCGATGACCCGTCTGCCGGATTCCCCGTCGCTCATGGCCGGGAGCCTACGAGACGCCGGTGACACCCTGCAGACCGGGCACTCCCAAGCATCGGCCGCCGGCAGCATCTGCCCATGGCGCACACCAGAGTCACCCGACGCCATCGGCTGCGTGCTGCCAAGGGTGGGCATCGGCTCGGACTACGGCGAAGGCAGGCGAAGTCCCCTGGCCCCCCGCAGGCCACCAGCCGCCACAACCACCCAGAACAACCATAAAACCCCAGCAGAGACCAGGACCACACACGTCGAGGCCCCTGCCTCTACGCTCGGCACGCCAGGCGGACAGGACCGGCTCGATCAACTCCCAGCGGGCGTCGGACAGATCACTGGGATAGCTGCGAAGTCCGGGCATGTTCGAGCAGTACCTGCGAGCCTCGCGGCAGTGCAGGGCGCAAACAGCGGTCTATGGGAGCGTCTCGGGATCAGACAGGAGCGAGCCCTCATAGGCTGGTGTGAACAGGCTCTCCCCTGGGGGCCGGCCGAGGTGCTGGGGCCAGGCGGCTCGGTGGCCGGCGCGGTTCAGACCTTGTCTGCTGCGACCAGCAGATACTGGAAACTGCCGTCCTTGTAGGCGTCCAGGAAGGCCTTCTCGATGCCGGTGGCCAGGGGTGACTTGGCGCGCAGTTCCCAGTAGGGGATGGTGGCCGCGGTGAGGTCAATGACGCTGACGGGGACGAGGCGGTTGGCGGCCATTTCCTTGAAGTAGCTGCTGCGGGGATGAATGCTGCAGATGTAGTGGGCGTTGATCTCGCTGACGGCCCGGGACGGCAGTCCGTAGGCGTCGTTGTAGCAGCCGGTGACGGTGACGTAGCGACCGCCGTGCTTGAGGAGCCTGGCGTACTCGGGGAACAAGAGGGCCAGGTCCACGTACATGGTGCTCTCGTTGTTCCAGATAGCCTGGAAACTGTCGCTCTCGAAGCCGGTGTGGAGCATGTTCTTGAGGTGGAAGCGGACCTTTTCGTCTACGCCGCGTTCCTTGGCCTGGCCGTTGGCAAAGGCGACCTGGGTTTCGGAGATGGAGACGCCGTCGACGCGAC
The DNA here is from genome assembly GCF_040651435.1 of Streptomyces sp. NPDC048479. NCBI lineage: Bacteria > Bacillati > Actinomycetota > Actinomycetes > Kitasatosporales > Streptomycetaceae > Streptomyces > Streptomyces sp. NPDC048479. Next base: position 51,247 of record NZ_JBEZKA010000040.1, on the reverse strand, counting down.
AGCCGAAGCGGCTGTGGGCGACGAAGCTGCTGCCGCCGCGGCCCGAACCGGAGTCCATGAGGCGGTCTGCAGGGGTGATGTCGCCGAGGTGGGTCATCAGCAGGTCGGCCTGGGCGCATTCCAGGCGATGGAGCTCGGCCGTGAGGCGTTCCTGGCGGGTTTCCTCGGGGCCCTCGAGGACGGACCAGTCCACGTCGCCGATGCCGTAGTGGTGGTGGTAGATGCCGTCGACCTCGCCCAGGCGAAGGTTGACGGGGTTCTTCTCCTGATTCCAGTAGGTGGCGACGGACTTCTGGTAGAGGCTTCGCAGGGGATGGGTGGTGGTGTCCTGGACGGCCATGGGTTCTCCTTTTGCGGGGTTCTTTACGGGTTCAGTTCGCGTTCTGGTAACGGGCGCTGGTGGCGTGCCACTGTTTGCTGCCGCCCATCCACGCCCACAGACCGGCCAGGTAGCGGCGCAGTTGGGGGGAGCCGGCCGCTGCCAGGACGGCGCAGTCGGCCTGGACGGTGTGCATGAGTTCGTCGTGGATGGCTGCCGTGCGGTCGACGGCTTCTTGGAGGGAGCAGTTGTCCTCGGCGGCGATGAGGTTGGGCAGGTTGGTGTCTGTGGGGTCTTCCTTGGCCATCGAATAGAGGTCGTTGAGCAGGACGTTGGCCATGCCTGCGTAAAGGTAGGTGCGGCGCACGGTGGGGTCGGCGAACTCGTGGGCGGGCAGTTCGTAGCCGCCGACCGGGTCGATCAGCACCATGCAGGGGTAGAAGGCGTTCTCGTAACGGTGCAGGAGGTACTCCCACACCGCGGGCCTGCGCCCGCTGCTGCGCCATTCGGCTTCTTGCCCGTATGCGACGAACATGACGTCGAGTTCGTGGCGCAGACGTGCCACTTGGGTGGTGCTGGCGACCTGGGACAGGTGGGCGAGGCTGGATCGGAAGGCGCGCAGGACGGGCTGCCGGTGAACGAGTTCTTCGAACTGCGCGAGGTAGCGGGCGGGGAGGCGGACAGGGTCGATCACCGCGTGGGCCATCGCGAGGCGGGAGCCCAGGAGCTCCGGTTCTGTGTCGTCGCCCTCGTCGACCCAGTGGTCGTCCACGGACCATTCCGCGAGCCCGCAGCGGGCCGCGGCCAGCAGGCGGTCGGGGTCGTCGCAGTCGGGATGCGCGAGCATGAACAGGCGCCCGAACTGGTGCGAGCGCAGGCGTTCGAGGCGGCCGGTGAAGATGCCGATCTCCGCGGCCCAGTCGACCAGGCGGTTGTTGACCTCCTCCCCGAGGGCGGGGTCGTCACGCACCGCGTCGGGGCAGTACAGGGGCGGGATCCGCACCGCCGTGTCCTGGCCGGCCGAGGGGTCTTGCGTGGCGGACGGTGGGACGTCGTCCTGTCGGGCGGACTGCGCCACTTGCGACGCCGTGGAGGGGGTGAGGGAGCGGATGGCGCGGGCGGCGGCCGTGCCCAGCCCGGCGGGGCCGGCCAGCACGCGCTCAAGCGCGACGTGCGAGGGCGGGGCCGGTAGGGCCTGCGCGGTCGTACGGGGTGTCGGGGCCGTGGGGAGGACTGGTGGGCGGGCGGCCGGCGGCCCGTTCCATGTCCATGGGGGGACGCCGGCGCCACTGGTTCGGGTCATGCGAGGAGTGCCTTTCGGATGGGCGGGTGGGCGCGCCTGCTGGTGGCCGCGCGTGCGAGGCATGCGCGGTATGCCTGCGTGGGGTGTCATACGTGGGCGAAGCCCGAGCGGCCGCGGACGGCGTGCGGCCGGCCGCGCCGGGGCAGCGGGGCGGTTGGGGTGCCCGTCAGCTGCGGTCAGCGCCAGCGGCCGACTTCGACGTTCTCCAGGATGCCGAGAGCGTCGGGGACCAGGATCGCGGCCGAGTAGTAGGCGGTGACGAGGTAGGAGATGATCGCCTGCTCGTCGATGCCCATGAAACGCACCGACAGGCTCGGCTCGATCTCGTCCGCGATCCCCGACTGCCGCAGCCCGATCACGCCCTGGTCGTCTTCACCCGTGCGCATGCACAGGATCGAGGTCGTACGAGCTTCACTGACGGGGATCTTCCCGCACGGATAGATCGGCACACCGCGCCAGGAAGGGACGCGGTGACCGCCGATGTCCACCCGCCCCAGGGACAGGCCGCGCTTGTTGCACTCGCGGCCGAACGCGGCGATGGCCCGCGGGTGGGCGAGGAAGAACTTGTTGCCGCGCCGCCGCGAGAGCAACTCGTCCATGTCGTCGGGACTGGGCACCCCGTCATGCGGCTGGAGGCGCTGCGCGTAGTCGCAGTTGCTGAGCAGCCCGAACTCCGGGTTGTTGACGAGCTCGTGTTCCTGGCGCTCGCGCAGCGCCTCAAGGGTGAGACGGAGCTGCTGCTCGGTCTGGTCCATCGGATCGTTGTAGAGGTCGGCGACGCGGCTGTGGATTTTCAGGACCGTCTGCGCGATGGAGAGCTCGTACTCGCGCGGCTTGGGCTCGTAGTCGACGAAGGTGTGTGGGATGAGTGGCTCGCCCACGTGTCCGGCCGCGAGGTCGATCGCCGCCTCGCCGTACCTATTGGTGCGCTGCTGCGGGAGCGCCGCGACCGTGTCCAGGTGGCTGCCCAGCGACGGGGCGCGTGCGGCGAGGTTGTCGACGTCCCTCCTGGACAGCACCAGCACCGTGCAGGCGGTGGTGGCGCGGAACGTGCACTCCCAGGCCGGGTCCGTTTCGGTCAGACACTGGTCGCCGAAGTAGGCGCCGTCGGCCAGGAATCCCAGAACGGCGTCTCCGCCGTAGGGTCCGGTGCCAACTTTGTCGACGCGGCCGTGCGCCAGCAGGAAGACGCGGTCGTTCGCGTCGCCGGCACAGGCCAGCACCGTGCCCGGCGCACAGTCGACCTGCTCGCAACGACCGGCCAGCTCGCCCAGCACCGCCTCGTCGCCGTACCCCCTGAGCGCCGGCAGCTCCCCCAGCTCTGCCGGGATGACCGAGACCCGCCCGCCGGTCTGCACGAACGTCACCCGCCCGTCACCCACGGCGTAGCTCAGCCGCCGGTTCACCCGGTAGGTTCCGCCCTGCACATCCACCCACGGCAGCATCCGTAGCAGCCACCGCGAGGAGGTCTCCTGCATCTGCGGAACGGACTTCGCGGTCGTCGCCAGGTTCCGCGCGGCGGACGTCGCCAGACTCTGCTGCCCGGACGCTTGTGCTTGGACGGCTTCCCGGTCGGCTTCAACGGTCATACGTGATCCTCAGCTCTCCTGTAGGTGCCGACTCACCCTCCTTCTTCATCACTTCGCCTGTCATCACACGAAAGAAGGCGAATGCCCCTTTCCTGTCCGGGGTAGCCAGGCAACCGTGTCGTTTCTTCGCACAAACATCCACATGCCGTCGATCGCTGCCGACGCCGTAGGTGATCTCGGCACGGGTGATGTAGCTGATGGCGAGGACCTCCACGACGAGGCGGATCTTTGCCCGGCGGTGGAACTGCCCACTGAGGTTTTCGGCTTGGCATCGGGTAATGACAGTTGCTCATCACCTCGACGCGGTCGTCGAGTTCGCTGACGCGCACCTCAGGCTCCCGATCCGGCGGAACAGGGCCCGCAGCTGGGCGGGCCGCACGGCCACGGTCTCGGCCTGAAGCGCGTCGGGCCACGCCCGAACGGGGTTGATGTGACTGCCGCCGCGCGCGGCCTGGAAGGCGACCTCGAGCCGGTCGCACACCACGCACTGGAAGGTCCGGTCCGGCGACCCGTGACAAGGCGGGAGACCTGTGGCTCTACAAGGGCACCGGCGACTACAAGGCGCCCTTCGAGGCCCGCACCAAGGTTGGCGCCGGCTGGAACACGCACAACCGTGTGCTGTCCGTAGGCGACCTCGACGCCGACGGCAAGACCGACATCGTCGCCCGTACGACAGCGGGTGACCTGTACCGGTACTCCGGCACCGGTGACGCGACCAGTCCGCTCAGCAAGCCGGTCAAGATCGGTTGGGGCTACAACACCTACAACCTGCTGTAAGAGTCGACGCCTGAGCAGCGAGAGGACATCGGGGTACGTGCCCGCCCGCCGTATCCCGAACTCATGCGCCTCTCATCGGGGCCTCAGGAGCGTCGGACCTCGTCGAGTGCGTTGCCCGCGAGCTTGACGACGTGGAAGGCATCGAGCACCGCGACCGCGTCGGGCAGCTTGACGTCGAGGATGTGCATGCCCTCCACGCCGAGGAATTCATCGGTCCGAGCGCACCACAACGCGCCAGGACCACACGAAGGTGACGCACGCGAGGCCTTCTCTTGATTCAGTTGCTTGGTCGCTGCTGATCTTGGAAGGCCTCGCTCCGTCGCGCCCTCGCGCCACGCGGTGGACCCGCGCACCGCGAGACGGCTCACCCAGGCTCATCTACGAGAGCCAAAAAATCGGACGGCGATGTCGAGAACCCGTGACTGGCTCCGTCCCTGCAGTGAACGCGACCACAATGGGTCGCACCAGCACCGAGGAGAATCACGATGGCCAAGTACCTGCTGCTCAAGCACTACCGCGGCGCTCCGACTGCGGTCAACGACGTGCCGATGGACCAGTGGACGCCGGAGGAGATCTCGGCGCACGTGCAGTACATGAACGACTTCGCGGCCCGGCTCGAGGGGACCGGCGAGTTCGTCGACGGTCAGGCGCTCGCCCCCGAGGGGACGTGGGTCCGGTACGACGGCGAGGATCGCCCCCCGGTCACCGACGGCCCGTTCGCCGAGACCAAGGACCTCATCGCCGGCTGGATGGTGATCGACGTCGACAGCTACGAGCGCGCCGTCGAGCTGGCCGGGGAGCTGTCGGCCGCCCCTGGGGCGGGCGGGAAGCCGATCCACGAGTGGCTCGAGCTGCGCCCGTTCCTGGCCGCGCCGCCCACCATCACGGAGTGACCTCTGAGATGAACGAGCTCCTGCTCCGGAGCCTCACGCCGAGCGTGCTCGGGATCCTCGTCCGCCGCGGAGCCGAATTCGCGGCGGCCGAGGACGCCGTGCAGGACGCGCTGGTCGAGGCGGTCCGCGTCTGGTCGGCCGACCCGCCGCGGGACCCGAAGGGCTGGCTGGTCACCGTGGCCTGGCGCCGGTTCCTCGACGCGACCCGGGCGGACGCCGCCCGCCGCCGGCGTGAGGACCTCGTCGACGAGGAGCCGGTGCCCGGGCCCGCGCCCGCGGTGGACGACACGCTCCAGCTCTACTTCCTGTGCGCCCACCCGTCGCTGACGCCGTCGTCCGCGGTCGCGCTCACGCTGCGCGCCGTCGGCGGGCTGACCACCCGCCAGATCGCCCAGGCCTACCTGGTGCCCGAGGCGACCATGGCGCAGCGCATCAGCCGGGCCAAGCGCACCGTCTCCGGCGTGCGGTTCGACCAGCCCGGCAACGTCGCCACCGTGCTGCGCGTCCTCTACTTGGTCTTCAACGAGGGCTACTCCGGCGACGTCGACCTCGCCGCCGAGGCCATCCGGCTCACCCGGCAGCTCGCGGCCGCGATCGACCACCCCGAGGCGGCGGGGCTGCTCGCCCTCATGCTGCTCTACCACGCCCGGCGCGCCGCCCGGACCGCGCCCGACGGCAGCCTGGTGCCGCTCGCCGAGCAGGACCGCGGCCGGTGGGACACTGAGTCGATCGCCGAGGGCGTCGAGATCCTGCAGGCGGCCCTCGCCCGCGACCGGCTGGGCGAGTTCCAGGCCCAGGCCGCCATCGCGGCACTCCACGCCGACGCGCCCACCACCAAGGAGACTGACTGGGTGCAGATCGTCGAGTGGTACGACGAGCTCGCGCGCCTGACCGACAGCCCGGTCGTCCGTCTCAACCGCGCCGTGGCCGTCGGCGAGGCCGACGGACCGCGCGCCGGCCTGGCGGCACTCGCGGCGCTGGACGACTCACTGCCCCGCCACGCCGCGGTGGCGGCGTACCTCCACGAGCGCGACGGCGACCTGGCGACGGCGGCACGGCTGTACGCCGAGGCGGCCCAAAAGGCACCCAACCTCGCCGAGCGCAACCACCTGACGCGCCAGGCCGCCCGGCTCAACGCCCGCCGGTATCGCTGACGGGTCGCGCTCGGATTTTCCCGCGACACTTGGCGCGGCCCCGTGGCCAGAGCAGTCGCCTCAAAGTGAGCAGGCGGGTCGAGACCAGCTGCACGACGCGTTGCCGGCGGGGAACCTTGGCGGCGACAACATGCGCACTGGAGGCGTGGTATCTCAATAGACCCGCCCGCTGAAGTGCCCGGTGAAGGTGACCCATCTGCGACGGTTCGGCTCTCTGAAAAGCGGCTCACCCAGGCTCATCCATGAAGAGCAGCATCAAAGATCTCCGGCACCCGCGGTGGTGCTCACCGGCACGGCTCGTCAGCTCCTCGGCGCTGTCCTGGTCACCAACGGCCACGTCACCGCAGGCTTCGGCCCGCTCGCCACGTCGCAAAAGCTCCGCCTCGCCGCCCAACGGTGCTCGATGGTGGGTCTACCATCCCCGCGCGCGCGCGAGAGCGGTGGCGGCCGACGACGGCTGCCCCTGATCCCGGGCCGCCCCAGGGGCCCGGCACCGGTGGCAGGGCCCTTGGAGACGATGCCAGGGAGCGTCAGGCCCCGGCCTCAGTGACGTTGACCATCCAGCCGATCTCGAACTTGTCCGTGCACATGCCGAACACGTCGCCCCACATCTGCTTCTCCAGCGGGACCGACACGCTTCCCCCGTCGGACAGCTTCTCCCAGTAACCGCGCAGCTCATCCGCGTCGTCGCCGCTCAGACTCACGGCGAAGTTGTTGCCGGGCTTGCGCTCCATGCCGGGAGGGTTGTCGGCACCCATGAGCGTGAAGCCGCTCGGGGTCTCCAGCTGGCCATGCATGATCTTGTCAGCGTACCCGGGCGGCGCCTCGGAGCCGAAGTCGCCGAAGGTGTGGACCGTCAGGGTGCCGCCGAAGACGTCCTTGTAGAACTCCATGGCTTGCTTGGCGTCACCGGCGAAGCTGATGTACGGGTTGAGTCGAGAGGCCACAGCATGATCCTTTCGTGATGGTTTGTCAGGACTGCACAGTAGCCCCGGTCGACCCCCGCCGTCGTGATCTCCATCGCCTTCTGGACGGCTTCGATCCCATTGCACCCGCCGGCCACCTACATCCTGTGGGCGGCCGAGTTCGCCGGGGCTGTGGGGCAGTTCGGTCATCTACCCTCTCAAGGCCTTGATCGCTGCCGCACGGAGGATTCGCATGACCTTGCATCTGGTACCCATCGACTGCGAGCGGGCTGCCGGGGCTGTCCTGCTGACCGGCATTCCCGGGAGCGGTAAGTCCACGGTGGCCGCTGCGCTGGCCGTCCGGCTTGGGATGTCGGCCCATGTTGAGGTCGATGCACTCCAGCGGATGATCGTCAGCGGTGGCCAATGGCCCTCGCCGACCGGGAACGCGGAAGCCGACCGGCAGATCCTCCTGCGGGCTCGCAACGCGTGTCTTCTGGCTGACAGCTTCGCGAGGGCGGGCTTCATCCCCGTGCTCGACGACGTCGTGGTCCGCCGTTCCCACCTTGACTTCTACCGCACGACGTTCACGGCCAAGCCGCTCCACATCGTCATCCTGGCTCCGGGCCCGGCGACAGCGTGGCAGCGCAACCAGGCACGGCAGAAGGTCTTGGCTACGGACTGGGCTCACTTGGACGCGGCGATGCGCGCAGAACTCGAGCAGGAGGGAACCTGGATCGACAACACGGCGCAGACGCTCGAAGAAACGGTCGAGGCGGTCCTGTCCGTGACCGGCCTGGCATCCACTTCCGAGACGGATCAAGCTCTGTGATGATCACCGGGTGCCGCGTGGAGATCTGACGGATACGCAGTGGGTTCGGCTGGAGACGCTGTTACCCAGGGGCGTTGCGGTGTACATCGCGTACAGACCCGACCTCGGCTCGGCGATCGGAATCGGCGCCGCCATCGTCACCCTCCTGGTCCTTCTTCTGCAAGGTGAGCCAACAGCGAGCCGTCTGTGAAGAACCGACCGTCCGCAGTCAGGAGCACAGTCATGTCCGACATTGCCGGGGCATCCTCGCCCTCTGCTCACCGCGTCCCCAGACCCGCTCATGTCGGCTCCCCAGTCGCTCGCCGCGACGACCGGAGATGAGAGGATCATCGTCGGCCCGAATGGGCGCGATTGAGGTCTTTCAGGGGAGGCACAGTGGGGCTGGGAACGGTGGTCGTTACTGGTGCGGCAGGGAATATCGGCTCGGTCGTGCGGCAGTCCTTGCGCACAGAGGTGAGCCAGCTGGTCCTGCTCGATCGCGTTCCGCTTCAGCAAGAGGCAGCAAACGAGGTGGTCCACACCGTCGACCTGCGAGATGCCCCCGCCGTAGAAGCCGCGCTCTCGGGTGCGGATGCCGTGCTCCACCTGGGCGGGCTGCCGGATGAAGCACCGCTGCCCGACCTCCTGGAAGCCAATGTGCTGGGTACCCACCATGTCCTGGAAGCCGCCCGGCGCACGGCGATACCGCGTGTAGTGCTGGCCAGCAGCAACCGCGTGACCGGGTTCTATCCCACAGCGCATCTCACCGGCCCGCAAGAACCGGTGCGCCCGGATGGTCTGTACGGGGTGAGCAAGGCAGCCATCGAGGCCCTGGGACAGCTCTATGCGGACAAGTTCGGCCTCTCCGTGATCTGCCTGCGCATCGGCAGCTTCGAGGAGGCCCCCACCGAGCCCCGCCACCTCGCGACCTGGTTGAGCCCGCGGGATGCCGTCGGCTTCAGCAGGGCCGCACTCACCGCCCCTCTCTCCACTCGCTTTGCCACCGTGTACGCCGTCTCCGCCAACACCCGCCGCTTCTGGGAACTCCCCACGGAATCCGAACTGGCCTACACACCCGCCGACAACGCCGAAGTACACGCAGCGCACATCACCGACGCCCACGTCCCTGCCGACCCCTCAGCTCCGCAAGCCGGCCCGTACGCCCTGCCCGAATTCACGTTGAAGCACACACAGCCCTGACTGACCTTGGCCCACCGCTCGGGCGCTCGCAGATGGCTCGCCGAAGTGAGGAACCAAGAGCAGAAGTGGGGAATTTCAAATCTACGAGCGCCAACAACAACGAGCCCACGGGCAACGACCCCTTCGAGAAGCCGGGTCAGAACGAAGAGAAACAGGGGCGCTGCCCGGCTCACACGCCTGAGGGCAGGCGTCTGCGGCACGGGGCAGAGACGGCCTTCGTCCACAGAATGAGCACGGCGGCCGGTCCCGCGCTCATCAGTCTCGGCACCCTCTGGCTCTGCCGCCGCTGACCTGAGCCCTGCTCCAGTCGGCGCCGGCCAAGTGCCAGCCTCAGCAGCGCCACGACGTGACCTGCGTCAGGTTCAATGCCAGTACGAGGGCTCGCCCCCTGGCTGGTCGGTGGAGAGCCCCCACACGCACAACACGACGAACACCAGCACGATCAGCAGGAAGCACCCGCATCCGGTGAGCTGCTCACGCAGCTGGGCTTGCCGCCCTTGACGGGTATCGGTCCGCCAGCTCGGGTCGACGGATGCTGTGCCGTTGTCGAGGGCATCAGCCAGGTGCTGCACATCCTCGTAGTGATACACCCGCGATGTGCTCGGTCCCCACGTGCCGTAGCCCGTCCGCGTCTCGCACCGTACACCGTGAGCTGCGGCGACCTCGTGGACGCAGCTTTGACGCACGCGACAGACCGCCGCGGCTTGTCGGGCTCTCAGCCAAGCACGGCCGTCGCTCTGCTCGTCCGCCGTCATCCACGCCCCCGTATCTCCTGGAGGAGATACCCAGTTGTCGGCGCGATGAGCCCGAAGGGCGAAGGTAATCCGAAACCGCCACGACATGCGTGAATCCGTAGCTCGCCGCATGGAAGAGGATCGTCCAATCGCGGCCCAGAACGGGCTGAACCTCCCACGACGAACACCGCTTGACGCCCGTCACGTCGTGGCTGTCCGTGATGACCGCAGAGTCTTTACAACCCTGGGGCGTGCTGCCATGGTCATGTCCCACGTGGCGTCGCCGCGGAAGGCGACGCCCTATTCGTGGGGGGACGTCGACATGATCCGTGGCTTCGCACCGTTGCGTTTCAGACGACTGTCCCGGTTCAGATCCCGGAGCCTGATCCTGCCGGCCCTGACCGCAACCCTCGCGGTTCTCCTCCCCCTCCTCATCTTCGGCGGCAGCGCGAGTGCCGGACCGGGGCAGGCTCTGCCCGCGGGGGACCCGACGTCCCCGCCGCCGGCCCCGCACCACCAGGCCGCCCCCGCCGCAGCCATGGAGCCCGCCGCGCCCACCCTGCCCCGCGACGGCTGGACCGCGACCGCGAGCGACCACGAGACGGCAAGGGGCGACCACAGTCCAGCCCGCGCCCTGGACGCCGACCCCAACACCATGTGGCACAGCAAATGGACAGCACCGGCGACCGCGTTGCCGCACAACATCACCATCGACATGAAGAAAACGGTGGTCGTCTCCGCGCTGGTCTACCAGCCGCGAGCCACCGGCATCAACGGCCGGGTCGGCGAGTACGCGATCCACCTCAGCGCCGACGGAGCCGCGTGGGGTGCTGCCGTGGCCACCGGCACTCTGGCCGACGACAACACCGTCAAGACCCTGAGCTTCGCGCCCAAGGGCGCCCGCTACATACGCCTGACCGCGACCACCGAGGCCGGCAGTCGCGGCCCGTGGACCAGCGCCGGCGAGATCAACCTGCTCGGCGATCCGGGCACCACCGCCTCCGTGGTCGATCTGCCCCGCGACGGCTGGACCGCGACCGCGAGCGACCAGGAGACGGCGAAAGGCGACCACAGGGCCACCCGCGCCCTGGACGCCGACCCCGACACCATGTGGCACAGCAAGTGGACCGCCCCGGCCACCGCGTTGCCGCACAGCATCACCATCGACATGAAAACGGCCCGCCCCGTCTCCGCCCTCTCCTACGAGCCCCGCCGCACCGGCGTCAACGGCCGTATCGGCGCCTACACCGTCACCACCAGCACCAACGGCACCAGCTTCAGCACTCCGGTGGCGAGCGGCACTTGGAAGGACGACGACACGTTGAAGGGCGCCACCTTCACGCGTACCGTCACCGCGCGCTACGTACGGCTCACCGCGACCACCGAGTCGGGGCGCCGCGGGCCGTGGTCCTCAGCGGCCGAGATCCGGGTCAGCGGTCCCGCCGACCCCGCCGCCCACGGCATGTGGGGCAAGGTGACGGGCTTCCCGCTGGTGCCCGTCGCCACCGCGGTGCTGCCCAACAACAAGATGCTCGCGTGGTCCGCGTACGGCGTCGACCGCTTCGGCGGCAGCAACGGCTACACCCAGACCGCGATCATGGACCTCGCGACCGGCCGCGTCACCCAGCGCCGCGTGGACAACACCGGGCACGACATGTTCTGCCCCGGCATCGCGGTGCTCGAGGACAGCCGGGTCCTGGTCACCGGCGGCTCCAACGCCAAGCGCGCCAGCATATACGACCCCGCGACCGACGCATGGACCTCGACCGCGGACATGAACGTCGCACGCGGCTACCAGGCGATGACGCTCCTTTCCACCGGTGACGCCTTCGTCCTCGGCGGATCCTGGAGCGGCGGCAACGGCGGCAAGGGCGGTGAGGTCTGGTCCTCCGGCAACGGCACATGGCGCAAGCTCAGCGGCGTCCCCGTCACCACGGCCATGACCGCCGACCCGCGCGGCCCCTACCGCGCCGACAACCACCAGTGGCTGCACGCCACCTCGATGGGGCGCGTGCTGCAGCTCGGCCCCAGCAAGCGGATCAACTGGATCTCCACCAGCGGCAACGGCAGCATCACCGCGGCCGGCACCCGCGCCGACAGCCCGGACGCGATGAACGGCAACGCGGTCGCATACGACATCGGCAAGCTGCTCACCCTGGGCGGCGCCACCGCGTACGAGAACGTGAAGGCGACCAGGCGCGCCTACACCGTCGACCTCAACGGGGGCGGTACGCCGGTCAGTTCCCGCACCGGCGACATGGCCTACGCCCGCGCCTTCGGCAACAGCGTCGTGATGCCGGACGGCAAGGTCGCGGTCTTCGGCGGCCAGTCCTACCCGGTCCCGTTCAGCGACGCGACCTCGGCGATGACCCCCGAGATCTGGGACCCGGCGACAGGCAGGTTCTCGCGGATGGCGTCGATGGCGGTGCCGCGCAACTACCACAGCGTCGCCAACCTGCTGCCCGACGGCCGCATCTTCAGCGGCGGTGGCGGCCTGTGCGGCGCCTGCGCCACCAACCACGCCGACGGGGCGATCTTCACCCCGCCCTATCTCCTCAACGCCGACGGCACCGAGAAAACCCGGCCCGTCATCAGCGGCGGCGTCCCGGCCCAGGCGGCCAACGGGGCGAAACTCGCGGTGACCACCGACTCGGAGGTCACCTCGTTCGCGCTGGTCCGGGCGGGCGCCGCGACCCACTCCACGGACAACGACCAGCGCCGCGTGCCGCTCACCTTCCGCCAGACAGGCACCGGGGCCTATGAGGTCGCGGTGCCGGCCGACCCGGGCGTGGCTCTTCCAGGCACATACTTCCTCTTCGCGCTGAACGCCCAAGGAGTGCCCAGCAAAGCCGCCATGCTCAACCTGCACTGACGCCAAGCGTCCGCAGCGTCCTTCAGCGGCTGTTTGCGATGGAGCCCTTCCGCTCGTGGTACTGACCGGCTCACTGGCCGTCGAACGGACCATCGCTGGCTGATGAACGCCCGTCGCAACGCCCGCGATCACGAACGGCTGCCCCAGCACTCTGAAGCTGACCTCAACTGGACACTCATCACCGTGATGAGTGCGCAAGGAGGGCATCCGGCACGTGATCCCGGAGAAGAGGGACCACAATGCCGCCCGCCTGCACAGGGGTTCACGCGGCGGACGGCCGCCCGGCTTCGACAAGGACCGGTACAAGGATCGCAATACGGTGGAGCGGGCCGTCGGAAGGCTGAAACAGTTCAGAGCCGTGGCAACCCGCCACGACGAGCGCGGATACGTCTACCTCGGCACCGTCACTGCCGCCCTCCTCATCTGGCTCCGCTCGTGACCGAAGCGACGGATTCCAACGGTCACTTGCGGCCGGAGCACGGCCGAGGAATCGCGTTGCCCAGCCCATGATGGGCCACTAGGGTCGGTGGGGTGACTGCCGGGTCGGCCATGGGCCATGCACGAGTGAGGTTCCCGGCCTCGGCGTGAGCGCGAGGCGGGCAAGAGGCCCGCCCATTTCTCCGCGTCTTTGCTTCCGGCGCCCGCGTACGGCGCCCCGTCCCAGCATTTCCCAAAGACCCGGAGACACACCACCGATGCCATACGACCAGCAGTACCCGCACGAAACCGAGCTGTCGGCGGCCGCCGTCCAGCTGAACCACACTGCCATCTACGCCAGAGACCGGCACCTGTCGGCCGAATTCATCGCCGCGATCCTGGGGCTGACGGTCAGTGCTCCGTTCGGGCCGTTCCTGCCCGTCGACCTCGGCAACGGCGTGACGCTCGACTACTACGAGAAGCGGGACGAGCCGATCCAGTCGCAGCACTACGCGTTTCTCGTGCCCGACGCGCAGTTCCACGCCATGATCGCCCGTCTGGAGGCGGTTGGGGTCACCTACTACGCCGACCCCAGCCACACCGAACCCGGCCAGATCAACCGTCTTTTCGGCGGTCACGGCGCGTACTTCGACGACCCGGACGGCCACAACATGGAGATCATGACTCGGTCCGCCCCTAGCAGGCCGCCTGGCGGCGGTCCAGACGATCCGGGTTCGGTCCCGGTGACGTAGCGTCATCTGCCCGGCGCCGGGCTGCCGTCCTCGCTTCCTGCCTCGCCGGCGCTGCGGCGCGGACTCGCAGCGCGCGGTCCACGGCGCGCCCAACTCCTCGACCAGACCACCAAGGTGGGAGCAGGGGATGCCGGTGAAGGCAGGATGCGACAATGCAGCACGGACCCGTACGGATAACGCACCCCATGAACACCTACAGTCCTCTTCACGCTCCGAGGGCGCCCGGACGCGGCAATCGCACCATGTAGATGTCGATCGGGTCCTGAACCTCCACAGTGAACCCGTGGCGCTCGTACAGCCGCCGGGCGGCGCTACCCTGCAGGACGTTCAGGCGGACGAGTACGCCGTCGACATCGGTCCGGTCCAGCAGTGTTCGCAGGACAGCCGAACCGAGCCCTTGTCCCTGGATACCTGGGGCGAGATAGAAATGCTCCAGCCACAGCCCCTCCTCGGCCGGCCGCAATGTGACGCAGCCCGCGAAGGCGGCATCAGCCAAGACGACCGACGTGTGCTGCGGGGAGAAGGAATCCCGCAGCCGCTGCCGGACCCGATGCTCGTCGAACCGACCCAACCGCTCCAGGTCCGGGCGCATCACCATGGCCCGCAGCTGCGCGATCGCCTCGACATCTGCTGGTTCCGCCGGGCGCATGGCCCATTCCATGGGCCGGTCAGACTTGAAGCCAGGCACCACCTGGCCCGCCTGTATCTCGTCAGCCTCGGTTCTCGCATCCACGGCTGGATTATGTCAGTGGGCCGCTGTGACGACGTGCGCAGCAAGATCGATCACCGGCCACTCACGAGCAGTCCTTGTCGCGCACCACGTCGCCTGCTCTTGCGCGCCTCCTTGAGCGGGAGGTGGAAACGCGGACGGTAGATCATCCTGCTCCTCTCACCGACGCTGCCGAACCCACGGCCGGCCCTGACCGCGCTCGCCGCCCGTGCCGGGCTCTGGACCACCAGCGGCTCGCCCTGCGCAGCGCCGCCTCCCCCTGCGAGCTGGACGAACTGTTCGTCACCCTCATCCCCGGTCGGCCGCCGCGCTCCTGGCCCAACTCAAGGAGCTGCTGCGCTCCCGCCGAGCCCCGGTGCTGGTCGCCCGCAGGCTCGGCGACTGGGGCGTGACGGACGCCGAACTGACCAAACTCCTCGACCCCGCCGCCGACGACGCCGACGGTGAACTCGCCGTCGCTGCGGCGGTCTCCGCAGCCCGCGTGGGCGGCTCCACAGCGCCCGCGGTCGCCCTTCTCGAAGTGCAGTTGGCTGGCCGCACCCTGGACACCTGGCAGCCTGCCGACTGGAGGACACTCCCGACTGGCCCGGCCGCCGCGCCGCTGCTGCCGCTCGTCGAGGGGTTCCGCGACGCCGCGTGCGAGTGGACCCGGATGCACGCCGCCGAGGCGCACCGCATCACCCGCGACCCCGAGGGTGCGGGCCGGAGGCTGGGCGTGAGCTGCGGGCTCACGAGGCGGACGGTCCGTTGTCAGTGGGTCCGTGCATCATGGGCCCCATGACACAGAGCACGGTCAACGCGCTGCACACGCTCGCCCGCGAGCACCTGCCCGGCGACATCGCCGAGCGGTGGATCGGCCTGCTGCGTCCGGGCCTGCGCCTGGAGAAGGCCACGGGTACGGATCCAGCCGTCGGCCGGCTCGGCGGCCTGCCGGAGCTACCGGAGACCGGGGAGTGGCCTGTGTGGGAAGGGCACGGCCCGCTCTCCTTCATCGCTTCACTCGACTGCGCCGCGCTCCCCTCCGCCGCCCTTGACATCGCCCTGCCGCCAGACGGCACATTGGCCTTCTTCTACTTCGACGGACAGCTGGACGAAGGCTGTGCGGTGGTCGCGCCCCATGAGCCCGACAGCTGGGCGGGAGCGCGCGTGGTGTACGTACCGGCGGGCGTCCCCGTCACCGAGCGGGCGGCGCCGGAAGGGATTCAGCCGTACCCCGAGGTACCACTGACGGCGCGCGTGGAGACGACGGCACCGTACCTCTGGCACCCGGTGGTCTACCGGGAGTTCGCGCCGATGCCCGACGACCACCCGGTGTGGGACGAGGACTTCCAGGAGGCACTGTGGGACCACTCCGGGGGCACGGAGCACCGCGTCGGCGGCCACGCGAACCCGGTGCAGGACGAGGTGGAGGCCGAAGTCGCCCGCGGCGCCCTGGGCGGCCCGCCGTGGACTGACCCCCGCATCAAGGACGAGGCCCTCCGCTGGGTGCTGCTCGCTCAGTTCGACACGGATGACGACGCCGACATGATGTGGGGCGACTGTGGTGCCCTCTACTGGCTCATCCGTCCCGAAGACCTGGCCGAACGCCGCTTCGATCGCGCAATGTTCACCTGGCAGTGCGGCTGACACGAATCCACCCGCCGCCGTGGCCGACCGGTGCGTCAGCCCCCGTCGTGCTGCCGGATGAACGGGCATGACCGCGCGGCCAACGTCCTCCGCAGGTTGGGCAGTTCATGCTGGTGTCCCGGATGCTGCCCGCGACAAGCTTCGGCGCCGGTAGCAACGGCTCGATCAGCGACCACAGTTCATCAGAGACGATCCACGGACGAGACTCCCTCTTCCCCACGACCAGAACAACGAGCAGACGAGCCGACAGCCACACCCATCGCCGCTTCTGTGAGGACCTCTAAGCGCGACGGTCCGGCCCCGGTGCTCCTTCACCCTGGACGAGCCCGGCGAAGCGATGGGTCAGTGGTGGGAGAACCCGAAAAGTAACCTGCCGGCACCAGCGCAGCGCTTGCGGTCGGCGTCGGCTCGGCGGCCGACCACGACTGGGACGTGCCTGAGACGACGCGCCGACCGGCGACTACGCCGGGCACGGTCGCCGCGCACCGCAGGTCTCCCGCCCGCTAAGGTGACGCGCCATGACGACCTTTGAACACTCAGCTGCCGGGCCCACTTCCCCTTCGTTCACTGTGCACATTCCGGACGCCGACCTTGAGGTCGAGCCGCTCGACCCCGATCAGATCGTCTCCGGGGAGCCGGTCGTTACCGGCAGGGTCCTGTGGGAGTCCGAAGACGGCAAGCAGCTGCGCGGCATCTGGCAGATCACGCCGGGCGTGGTCACCGACACCGAGGCCAATGAACTGTTCGTCGTCGTGAGCGGGCGCGCCACCATCGAGGTCGAGGGCGGCGACACGCTGGAGGTCGGGCCGGGGGACGCGTGCGTCCTGCGCGAGGGGGACCGTACGACGTGGACGGTGCACGAGACGCTGCGCAAGGCGTACCACATCAGCTTGTGAGGCCCCGCGCGCGGCGAGGTCGCCGCAGGAGGCCAGGCGCCCACCGCATCCCCGCCCGTTCCCCCATGAACGCCTAGCGACCTCCACCGCGGTCGACGCCTGCCCGATGTGCCATGGCCTGGGCAGGGTGCACCGCGCCACCGAGGAACTCGTGGTCCCGGACCCGTCGCTGAGGATCCGGGAGGGCGCGATCGCCGCCTGGCCGGGGGCCCGGCAAGAGCCTGCGGGACGTGACGCAGACCCTCGGCTACGACATCGACCGGCCGTGGCGGGAACTGTCGCAGAAGGGCCGGAGGACGGTTCTCGTTCAACGTGGCCGGAGGCCGGTGCGAGACCTGCCAGGGCGAAGGCTTCGTGGCCGTGGAGCTGCTCTTCCTGCCCGGTACGTACACGCCCTGCCCGCACTGCCACGGCGCGTTTCTACAACGGGGAGACGCTGCAGGTCCGTTACCGGGCGCGGAACGTCGCCGAAGTGCTCGGATGGTGGTCAGCCGACGGAGTCCATGAAACTCAGCATTTGGACATTGATCTGCTCTGCGTGGTCAATCTGCGGTCCGTGACCGGTGTTTGAACTCGATGACTATCCTGCCGAGTGGAGTGAGGGGTCGGAGAGGTTCAAACTCGAAGCTGTATGCCCAGAGCAAGTGATGGACAGCGGAGCGGACTTGAGGCCCCATCACGAACAGGGCTTCAGGCGGCGACGATGTCGCGGGGAGGCGTAGGAGGGGCCGATACCGCCGCGCTCAGGGGATGCCTCGATGTCGCCTTGACCGCGTAGCACCAACCAACCCTCAACTCGACGCCGCCCTGCCATTGAGCTGACAGGCCGGACCGTGGCCCGACAGGCACGGCGCGCTTGCCGTGCGGACCCAGCGGATTCGAATCAGCCGAGGGGGGCGCGGTCGCTCGTTGCCGTTGCCGTTGCGCGCGATGCGTCCGATCGTCCCGCCGCCGCTGCGGTGGCCGGTTCCTCCGGGGTGCACGTGACCTTGTCGCGAGGCGTGTAGTGGGTCTTGAAGTCTTCGCGCTTGATTTCCCGGCCGTCCTGCACGAAGACGCGGCCGACGGAGACATCGAACCCTTGGAGTGGGCTCTGGACTTCGCACTCCGGGCCGCTGCCTGTGCGCGTGCCCGGCGGCTTGATGTTGGTGCGCGGCCCCTTGGTCGCACGTATCTCGTCGTACTTCTTCGTGCCCAGGAAGGTGATGGTCACCGACGTGTCAGTGGATTCGGCCTTGATGTAGAGGGCGTGACCAGAATCGTTGATCCAGCGGAGGTCGAGGGTGCCCCACGCGACTGTGGCCTCGCGGCCCTCGGGGTAGCGCTCGATGTAGAAGGAGTGGGCGCCGTGCTCCATGGGCTTGACGCCCGCGAAGAACATGGCGTTGAACATGGTGGTGGCGACTGCGGAGACGCCGCCGCCGGGCGACTTCACGAACTGACCATTGTTGATCATGATGCCGTCGACGAAGCCGTTGTCCTTCGTGCGCTCGCCGACCGTGCGGTTGAAGCTCCACTCCTGTCCGGGGAGGACAACCGAGCCGTTGATGAGCTGCACCGCACGGCCGATGTTGGTGCTGCGGTAGGGGGCGGCCGGGAACGCGACGGTGAAGGAGGAGACCTTCTCCTTGATGCCGAGCCGCTGGGCCGATGCACTCGTGAGCTTCGGCTGGACCGCTGCGGAGGCGATCTCGCCGGTGCGGGCCGGGCCGGAGCGGGTCAGCAGGGGCATCACGGCCTCGCCGAGCGCCTTCGCGGTGACATGCCGCCCGACACCGCCGTCCTGGGCCACCACCACGCGGTCGTCGGCGTCGAGACGGAGCATGGCGTCCCGAGGGCCCTGGGAGGCGCCCCGCACCGGGCGGGAGACAGCGGGGTCGGCGAACAGCCCCTTGGAGTCGAGGCTCGGCACGAGGCGGTTTCGGCTGTCGGGCTTCATCGTCAGATGCTTGCCGAGCGTGACGGGGGCCATGGCTATGCGTTTGTCGGCGAGGGTCAGCATGACGGGGCCGGACATCGCGGGCTGGGCGAACTCATTCATGGCTTGCTCGGTCTCGTGCGGGCCGATGCGCGGCTGCATCTGCCTCACCGGTATCGCGACGGGGGTGGCATGCGTCGTGTGGAGGTAGCCATGGCGGATGGTGTCCAGGGCCTTGTCCGCGATCACGGTGACGCCGGTGACCGGAGCGACGGCCTTCGCTCTGCCCTTCTCGAACAATATGGCCCCGTCACGCACCTGCCGCTTGGCGGCCGCGGCGATACGGTCTATTCCCGCGCGGCTCTTGTGCTCGTCCACACGTAGCACCGGCTCGACGTCCCGGCCGCCGGAGGCGAGGAGCCTGCCGATCGCTGTCACCGGGTCGGATCCTGCGCTCCCGGCACGGTCGACGGTCGCTGCAGTGTCGAAGGACAGCCCGAGCGCGCCGGGATCGGCCTTCTCGATACGGTCACCGATCTTCAGCGCGACCGGTGCCGCGAAGACCGGCCCGAGCTTGCGGTGCAGGACCCGCTGGGCCTCCGCTCGGCCCATTCCGCCGATGTCGACACCGCGCACCCTTGTGCCCTCGGCGATGTCGTCACCGGCCACGAGCCCAGCGACGTAGAGGCCACCCAATCCGAGCACGACAGCCCCACCTGCGACAGGCAGAACCATCCGCCAGTTGACGGTTCTGCTGCGTGCGCGTCCCATGTCTCTCCCTGTAGCGCCGACGGGCCGGAAAGGTGCGTTTGGCCAGCCAGAGCCAGACCTGCACAAGCGAATTCGCACAGAATAGTCCACAAAATAGACGAAATCGGGTAAATGTAATTTCCGTCACGATTGAGGAAAATGCATGGTCGAGTCGGACCCGGGAAGTCGCCCTCAACACCCCCGGAGCCCGCGAGCTGATCGACAACCTCACGGACAACGCCGGCCTCACGGCCGATCCGCGGCGCATCGCGATTGGATGCGCCGACGGTCGCCGCACAGGATCGGGTCAGCCTCCGGAGCCCGAAGCACCACGAAGGGGGTCCTGCGCGGGATCGACCTGACCGGAAAGCTCGCGATCGTCACCGGCGGCTACTCGGTGACACCGCAGTGCCGTCAAATCCTGTGAGCATCCGCGAACTCGTCGATCGCCAACTGCTGCTGAATCTCGTCAACAAACGCTGTCGCCGAAAAACTCGTCAACATCACCCGGCCGTGGATCTGGATGCCTCCCAGACCCGTGCACAGCTGCCGTCACGAATCAGGTTCTGGCTCAAGTTCTGTTGACCGGCGTCATCGAAGCTAGTCGGTCGCGGCTCCTTGACCTGCGGCGATTAAGTTCGATGACACAACGTCCGAGCGACGCGCGATGGGCCGAAACTGATACGAACCGCAACGAACGCAACCGATGCGGACGGCCTCCCTGTTTGTGGCGGCGCCACCGACGCTCCGCAGCTGCCCTGAGATTCGTCACCCTGAGTTGAGCGCTGTGGAGTCACAGGCTGTGGGCGATGGGGTGTAGCGGTTCGTACAGCGGGAGTTCGGCGCCGCTGGGGAGCCGGATCGCAGTCAGTTTGCCCCAGCGCTGTTCGCTGACCGGGCGGGTGATCTCGACCCCCTGCGCGCGGAACTCGCCGAGCTGGGAATCAAGGTCGTCGCACATCAGGAAGAACTCGTGCTGGGGCGGGCCGTCGGTCGGGTGCACGGCTACCTCGGCCGGGGGCAGCTTGAAGATGAGCCAGCCGCCGCCCGCGTTGACGCCGGGAAAGTCGAGGACATCACGGATGAAGGCGCGGTCCGCCTCGGCGTCCTGGCTGTAGAGGATGACATGTGCACCGCTGATCATGGCTGGCTCCTGCCCGTCGACGTGCTGGCGGTCGTTTCCCCGGCATCCTGGCACGCAGATCACGCACTCCAGAAGCAAACCCCCGCATGACCCACTCAAGCTTGACGAAGCAAATAGAGACACCCCTCACTCCCCTGCCCTGCTCCCCTCTTGGTCGGCCAGCCGCCTGCGTGACCGGTCGCCAGCGCCCAGCGGGCAGTGCCGCAGGTCTGTCGGCCTCGCGGTCCGCCGTACGCCGGCGGCGGGGAGCGGCTGCGGACTGGATCACGAGGTCCGAGGTCCCCCAGAATGACTGCGCAGTCCCCGCATAACCCGTCACGAGAGGAAGCGCCGTCGCATGGCCGGCAACGCAGACATGGTGTCCTTCATCGAAGCGCGGCTTGCCGAGGAGGAGCAGGTCGCGTGGGACGCCGGCGGCACGAGCTGGAGGTGTCCGGCGGATGTTCCAGGAGAGGTCCACGACAGAACCTCCGGTATAGCGTTCACGGTGAGAGGAGCCGGCTACGACCGGCACATCGCACTACAGGATCCGGCTCGTACGCTGGCCCGCATCGAGACCAGTCGCGTCCTGCTCGGCGAGTACGTGGAGGTGGCGGACCGGGACGCCGACCGGCCGGACGACGACTTCGCCTCCGGCCGTGCCGTCGGACTCGGCTTCGCGGTGCGGCAGCTGGCCGCCGAGTACGCCTGGCACCCCGGCTACAAGGCGAAATGGCTCCCCCGGTTCATCCGGTAGCGCTCGTAACAGGTGTGCGGAGTCGAGCGGTGATGAGGTCCTGGCGAGGTGGACGGCCGTCTCGGACGGTGCCTTCCCCGCACGAGGCGCAGGGGCCGGCCGGGTCGGCCAGTCTTCCGGGCGGGGAAGCCAGAACTCCGCGATGTGGGGGCAGCTCGGGACGGGGTGAGGACAGTCCCTGCGTCCACGCGTTCTTGTCGAGCTGGTGTCTGGTGAGGGCAGGCACGGCAGAAGCAGAAGGGGAACATGGGCCGGGCGAGGGCCTCGTCTGCCGTGCGAGGCGGCGAGGTTGATGCAGCCCCGGCACAAACGCCGGGTTCCGGGGACATCGCAAGGGACCATCGGCCGCCACGGTCCCCGGCGGTGGCGGTCGCTGCTTGGCCGGAGTTTCGCGGCGGACGCCCCACCGCTTCCAGCCAACTACTCTGGGTGCTCCTGGGCCCGGGTGTTCAGGCACCGCACGGCGAGGGCCGCGATGTCGTCGTCGAGCCTGCCGCCGCTGTAGTGGAGCAGGTCCCGGTGAAGCCGGTCGAGCAGCTCGCGGGGCGGCGCCGGGTCTTGCCGCCGCATCCAGTCCGGCAGCGGGAAGAACTCGCCAGTGCGGTCCCGGGTCTCCGTTACGCCGTCGGTGTAGAGCAGCAGCTGGTCGCCCGGGGCCAAGGCGACGGTGTCGACAAAGTAGCGGTCTCCGATGAGCGTCGCGAGGTTGAGGGGCGGCGAGGGGGTGGTGGGCTCCAGGACACGGATCTCCCCGCGGTGCACGAGCAGCGGCGGGGGGTGCCCGCAGTTGAGAAGTCTGACGTGGCCGCTGCCGTGCGGGATCTCGGCGAGAATAGCGGTAGCAAAGCGCTCCGGCAGGTCCTGGGCGGGGAACGCGTTGCTGTGGCGGGTGATGCTGGTCTCCAGGCGATGGACGATGCCCCTCAGGTCGGGCTCGTCGTACGCGGCCTCCCTGAAGCAGCTGATCACCGCCGCGGCTGCCCCCACCGCGGGCAGGCCCTTGCCGCGTACGTCGCCGATGAGCAGCCGGACCCCGTACGGCGTGTCGGCCGCCTCGTAGAAGTCGCCGCCGATCCGGGCCTGCTCTTGGGCCGCCAGATACAGCGACTCGATCTCGACGCCCGCGATGCGGCGGGGCAGGGGGCGTAGCAGCACCTTCTGGGCTGCATCAGCGACGAGCCGGACGTGGAAGAGTGTCTCCTCCCGCTGGAGTCGGACATGGCTTGCATATGCGGCCGCCAAGGTGACCGCGGCGATCGCCGCCGCCGTGTATGGCGTCCCCAGGTCGGTGTAGAAGAAGCTGAGGCCGATCATGACCAGCAGGCAGAACGTCCCCAGCAGGATCGTGGGGAGCACGGGCCACATCGCAGCGGCGAGGGCGGGTGCAGCAGGCAGGAGGCGGCTGAAAGCGATCTGCCTCGGTGTGGAGAATGCCAGGCCGGCGATGAGGACGGTAAGGATCACGGGTGAGAGCCGGGCAGCGTCCCACCGGCCGCCGTAGGGAAGACGACGGCTCCGGCGCCGTCCGGACGTGATCACAAAGGTCATCATATAGATCTGAAACGGATATCGAGCTCAAAGGGATCATGCACTCATCTTGATCTTTGACCTCCGCTGTCCTCTGCCACCGAGCTTGGACCGATCGCCGTTGAACTCGGACCGGACGCTGAGGGACGGAGGAGGAAGCCAGCTATTGCGTTCTCGCCGTGGCACTCAGCGGACCACGAACGCTTGCAGACAAGCGGCTCCGGGATAGCGACGCCGACGCGGAAGCAGGGCCGGAGGCGGGCAGTCGCGGAGGGGGCCAGCGGGGGGAGGGAGCGGGGCGCTGGGCCTTGCGGACCGAGTCCGATGGCGGCGCGACCTCGACCACGAGAGAAGAACCCGTTTATCCCCCCGCTGAGCACGACCAGAACACCACTCGATCCAAGTGATACTGCCTACGCGGAGTGCTCGACGTACTCGAAGATGACCCCGCCGGGGTGTCGCACGGTGGCGTTGCGCCCGGTCGGAACCTGGTTCGGGCCGGAGACGATCTCCCCGCCGTGCGTGTCCAGGAGCTTCTTCAATCCGTCCAGATCGTCGACGAGCACCGTGCTCTGGACGTCCCGATATGGAGCAAGCGCCTTCTCGGTGCCCGCAAGGAGCAGGAAGCCGCCGATGCTCGCGACTTCCACGTCGCCGTAGGGGAACCGCATCCGGGTGTCCTGGCCCGTCAGGTCGCGCAGGGCCGGAAGCGCGCGGTCCATGTCATCCACGTACAGCCGGGCCAGCGTCGCCAGCACCTTCATGCCCACCCTCTAAGATCATTTCGATGATCTCGAAATCTTGAACTGATGGCCATGCTAGTTGCAGGCCCGAGGCGGAGAGACGTGCGCACTCCGAGTCAGCCCAAGCCCGCAGACTTCGACCTGGGCGGCCGTGCTGCATGCCCTCGGTGCCCCCGCGCGTCAGGAGCTACTGCGGTGCCTGGCGGCAAACGGTGAAGTCATGTGCAGCCCTGAAGGGATCACCGTTCCGCGCTCCACGCTGTCGAACCACTGGCGGATCCTGCGCGAGGCGGACATTACCTCCACGCGCACCAGCGGCAAGACTCGCCTGGTGTCCCTACGCCGGGCCGAACTCGAGGCCCGCTTCCCCCACTTGCTCAGCGCCGTCCCGGCCGAGGTCACCCAATCCTCCACGGACTCCTGAACCCGCTGCCCCAGCGAATTCCCGTCGGTCTGCCTGGCGCTGAGGCTTCGTGACGTCGGCTTCCCCCCTCACCCGCCAGACGTACCTCCCCCGCCGCGGTTGCCATGAGAGCCGGAGCGCAGCGCAAGGGCGCACCATATGGCCGCCGCCGTCAGCGCGGCCCCAGCCATCACACCCAGCACTGGTGCCTCCGGCCGCCAGCCCAGCGAGAGCCGGGTGCCCAGGATGGTGAGCACGGCCGCGATCCCCCCCGGGGCATAGACCGGCACCCTGGCGGCGGCAGCCCGCAGTGCGGCTGCCGCCGCCAGGCCGGTCGCGGTCCAGGCGACCAGATACGGCCAGAGTGCCCCCGGAGCGGCGGACGGCAGCCCATACTCCTCGGGGCCGATACGGAACAAGGCGCCGGCCCAACCCAGGCCCACCCCGAGGACGGTGATGACCACCACCCACAAGGCGTGGCGCCACAGCGGGCCCGGCCGCACGGCCCCTTCGTAGTCGTCAGAGCTGGAAGGGTCGAGAAGTTCGATCACGGCCAGAAGGACGCGGCCTCGCGGCCACACGTTGCCCCCGAAGGAGAGATCATGCAACCGATGTGTTCGCGGCGGTCCTGGGACCTCAACATCGACTCCACCGTCTGCCGTGCCCACCAGCACGCCGCAGGAGCGAGGAAAATGGGGACTTGCAGAACTTGCAGAAGGAGCCGCCCGGCGGCGTCGCCACCGAGCCCGACGACCACGGCCTCGGACGTTCGCGCGGCGGCCTGACCACCAGGCTGCACCTGGCCGTCGAGCAGGGACAGAAGCCCATGTCGCCCGATATGACGAGCTTGCCGTGCGCTACGAGGCGACCGTGGTGGTCGCAGCCCTCAACGAGTGCCTGTGACCAGCACTTCCGTACCAACCCTAGATAAGTGCCGCCGCCAGCAATGCGGCGGTCCTGGCCACCAGCTGATGATCGGCCGACGCGTCTTCCTCGTGTTTGGTCGTCAGGACGGCCATCACGATCGGTGCGCCGTCCGGCGGCCAAGTGATGCCCACGTCGTTGTTGCCGCCGTACCTCCCGCCACCGGTCTTGTCGGCCACAATCCAGTCGGCGGGAAGGCCGGCGCGGAATCTGTCGCCGCTGGTCGTGTTGGCGAGCAGCCAGCCGGTGAGCCGTTCCCGGTCCTGGGATGTGAGCGCGTCGCCGAGCGTGAGGCGCGCGTAGGTCCGGCCGATGACGCGGGGGGTGGTGGTGTCGGTCACGCGCCGTGGTTCCGCCGAGTTGAGTTCGGGCTCCCATCGATCGAGCCGGGTCTTGCCGTCCCCGATCGAGCGGCAGAAGCGGGTGATGGCGGTCGGTCCCCCCAGCTCGCGGAGCAGCAGGTTTCCCGCGGTGTTGTCGCTGTGGCAGATGGCGGCGTCACACAGCTCCGCGACGGTCATGCCGCCTGCGAGGTTCTCGGCCTTGCCGGTGATCGGGGAGTAGCCCGACTTCTCGACGTACTCTGCGGCGTACCGGATGCGCTTGACCAGGAACTCGCCGTCGTGGTCGAGGTCGCGCAGAACGGCCGCGGCGGCGATCGTCTTGAACAGCGAGCACATCGGGAAGCGTTCGTCCGCGCGGTACGCCACCATCCTGCCCGTGCGCATATTGCGGGCGAACACGCCCAGACGGGCGCAGTGTTGCTGCTCGAGCTCCCTCAGCCTCGAGGTGATGCCGTCATCCCCGCCGGGTAAGGCGTATGCCGTCCCGCCGAGGGGCAGGGCGACGGAAAGTGCCGTGCCGGCGCCGAGAGCGAGTGCGATGCGGCGGGAGGGGCGTGGTCCTGTGGTGGGCAAGGCGTTCCCTTCTGAGGCGATCATGACGTACTTCAACACGCGCTGGCGGCCAGGCTGGTTTCGCTGCGGGTGTGACCGTCCTGGCGCAGCGCCGGTGGGCTGCGTGCCATACGGACCGTGGGACGGGGCCTACGAAAGGGGCATGTGACCAACGCTCTCGCAACAGGCCCTAACCTCACCGCCGCACCGGGCCAGGGAAGGTCGTCAGTCCTCGGGACGTGTGCCCGGACACCGGCTTCGCCCGGCTTTCATGCGGGCAGGCCCGCGCGCTGTCCGACGAGCACACAGCCGTGCGCGGGCCGGGCACGGGCTGGGACCTGCACGAGTACCACCGCTCCTCCTTGACCCATCTCGGCGAGCAGGGCGCGTCGCTGCTGATGCTCATGGCGAAGTCCCGGCACAAGAAGCCGGAGAACGTACGCCGCTACTTCAAGCCCGCCCCGGAGGCCATCGCCGAGCTCACCAGCCTGCCTGCCCCGGCGACAGCAGGCGCTGAGGTCGCTGTGCCCACAGTCGATCGTTGAGCAGTACTGGCTTCGTACGCCTACCGCCAGAGCTTCATCCGGGGCGGGCAGAAGACTTGACCACCGGCCACGGCAAGTACCTGCTGAGTGTCAAGGACTACACCCCGTAGGCCCACGCGGCTTTCACGGACTTGATCCGTCACCGAGTCGAGCTCGACGTCCACCATGCATCGCTATACGGCGGTGAGAAGTTCGTAGCCCGCGCCCCCCACGCAGTCTCCGCCGGAATCTCCCCCGGCCTGCTCGGCTGCATCGACACCCGTACCCGCCCCATACGACGACGTCGGCCTTCAAGACCACAACCGGACCCTGAAGGCCGACGTCACGCAAGGCCCGAATTGACTAACCAACAGCGTCAGGGGCTTGAAGTCTCCCGGGCCGCAGGCGTCTCCCGCTCAGTGACTCTCGCCTGGCCCCATCCGGAAGAGTGCAATCTCCGTCTTGCCACTGTGGAACTGGCCGTCGCCCATGGGCTCCAGGGCGACCGCGAGCCAGCGGCCGTCGTTCGGTGACCAGGCGAGTTCGTCGATGAACGTCCTGAACTGGTGGCCCAGGATGATCTTCTTGTCGGCCATCCGCCAGATGCACAACTCGTGAGGCCGGTTCTCGCCGAACTCCGGATAGCTCAGCTTCCGGCTGAAGCTGCCGATCGCCAGGTAACTCCCGTCCGGGTTGGAGGCGAGCTCGAACAACCGCTCCGATGCGTCCATGACCTTGTCGACCGCCTCGCCCTTCGCCGGGTCGATCACGTACAGGTTCTCCTGCGCGCCGAGGAACAGCCGAGAGGAGTTACCGGAGAAGGCGTGGCACTGGATCGGGTCCCAGCCACCGGCATGGGACAGCTGCCGGTAGGGCGCACGCTTCTCCCCGTGCAGGTCGAAACCGCCCTCGCCCGCGTCGTTCGGCGCGTCCTCGGCCGTCCAGCTGTCGCCGTTCAGCGGGAACCACCACGACATCCAGCTCGAACTCCTCACCGGTCGCCTCCAGGGGGCAGCGAGCGTTTGTCGGTGAGGACCAGGAGCAGTTGGCGATCAGTCCGCCCGAGGACGCAGGTGAGAGTCTTGCGCGCGGCTGGTTGCCTGGTGCGGCGGGGCGCCTGTCACGGACGCCAGTACAGCGAGGGATCTGGGTGGTCGGCGAAGCTGAGCGCACGGTAAAGAGGTTCACCGTCGGGAGAGGCATACAAGTCCACTCGGGCCACCTCGCGTTCCCGGAACCAGTCGAGCAGGCCCTGCATGATCGCGCGGCTGTGGCCGCGCCGTCGGTACGCCGGATCGGTGACCACGCCGATTACGTGTCCGATCCGGCCGTTGCGCAGGTGCGGGCCGGGCAGCCGTTGTTCGATGGTGCCGATGCCGCAGGCGGCGAGGCCGTTGTCGCCGTGCACAACGAGGATCCGCACGGCGTCCGCTGCCACCTGTTCCTTCAGCACCGCGGCAAGGGTGTCCCGCCAGTCGTCGTCTGCTGATGAGGGGGTGAAGAAGTCGCCGCCGAGGGTGTCAAACAGCAACGCCCGCATGCGTACGAGCTCCGCGACGTCATCCTCCACCGCCTGCTGCACAAGTGACATGTAATAAGCATAGAGTGGATTAGGGGCTTACGTCGACCTGGTTTGAGATGGTGCCGTCGATTGACTTGCGGTACTGGAGGTTCGGAAGTGGGCTCTCAACACACGAAATGGAGTCAGCGGCTGGGCAGGTGAGCGACAGTCGGCAGTATGCGGCTGTCCGGGGGGCGGCGTGGGACATGCCGCTGACCAGCCCGGACAGCGCGGGCCTGTCCGGGACAGCCCCCTGCCCTTGTTCCGCCCCGCCGAACACCAGCATGCTCCTGGCATTCCGACGGACATCTCCGTCGGCCCACTCCCCAAGCTCCAGCGAAAGGTGTGTACAAGCATGCGCAGGACTGCGTTACGAAGCACGGCAGGCGGGGCACTGGCGGTATTGGCGCTGATGGCCGCGACCACTCAGGCGGAGGCGAAGGTGGCCGACCGCGGCTGGTCGGCGAGCAACAGCTTCGCCCGCGGCAGCGGCTATATCGACGAGAACAACAACGGCTTCAGCGTCAGCGGCTCAGTGACCGACTACGTCAGCAACCCGTCGACGTCATATGTCTACGTGAGCTGGCAGGAGTACAACCACGGCGCCTGGACGACCTTCAACCGCCAGGCCAGTGGACACGCGACGAACAGCTCGACGGCCGGCATCTCGCTCTCCCGAACCACACCGTACGACGTACGCCGCATTCAGGTGACGGTCTGCACCTCGGCGGGCAATGCAACTGGTACTGCGGCAGCCCCGGTTAATACTGCAAGACCGTGGCCGCTGAGACAGCAGAACGGCCGGGCGTTGCCGGAGGAGACAGGGCACGGTTGCCCGACCGGATCCAGCAGCAGCCGCGTACCTGCGACAGGGACACCGGACGAGGTGCTCGATGACGTGCGTGAGTACGTCATCGAGCACCTCGGCACGCTGATTCTCACCCTGGTGAGCGGGTACGTCTCACTGGCGGTCCTCGTTGATCCCACTCGATGCCTGGCTCGCTCCCCCGCGGCCCGCCGTTGGCCTGACACCAAAAGGAGTCAGGGGCTGGA
Organism: Streptomyces sp. NPDC048479; assembly: GCF_040651435.1. Lineage (NCBI taxonomy): Bacteria > Bacillati > Actinomycetota > Actinomycetes > Kitasatosporales > Streptomycetaceae > Streptomyces > Streptomyces sp. NPDC048479. The sequence continues at coordinate 22,090 of NZ_JBEZKA010000040.1, read as the reverse complement.
CACGGGAGCGAGGGTCGGCACGTAAGGCACGACGAAGCCGTTACTGTGCTGGCCATCCGATCGCGTTGAAGACTGCGACGGGGTCCAGGTAGTCGCGCCAGTGCGTGACTTTGCGGTCCTTGATTGTGATCACAGAGACGAAGTGGTTGTCGTAGGTCCGCCCGGTTTGGACTGCCTGCCCGTGCACCGCGTACTCAAGCACGATCACCGACGCCTCGTGATCCCGGTGAACGGCCAGTTCGTCTGCGCTCCGCAGGACCATGGTGCTGCCGTAGCCGCGGTACAGCTCGGCCACGGCCCGGCGTCCCTCAACCCGTCGCGGGTATCCGGGAACGGAAATCACGTAGTCGAGGTTGGCGTCCTGCATACAGGATCGTTTCCCTGCGGCATTTCCTGTTCGTGAGCCTTTGCGCGATCAAGGATGTGCTGTTCCCCGGCCTCGGCGTCGAGTTGAAGCGACTGATCGTGGAACCGCAGCTTGTAGTCCTGGAGGCGGCGGCATGCGGTCGGCCGCCGCGCTGTCCGGACTGCGGAGACCGGGGACGTCGGGTCCACTCCACCTACTGGCGGGGACTCGCGGAACTGCCCGTGGCCGGGCGGAAGTTGTTGGTACGGCTTCGGGTACGGCGGTTCTTCTGCGAGCGCAATCGGTGCGAGCGCCGGACCTTCGTCGAGCAGGTGGAGGGTCTGAGTGAGCGCCGTCGGCGGTACAGCCTCCGGTTGAAGCGGTGGCTGCGGTCGATAGCGACCGAGCTCGGCGGCCGGGCAGGCGAGCGACTGTGCCGCAAGATCAGTCTCGCGGCCGGTCGGACCCGCCTGCTGGAACTCCTGGGAACTCCTGGAAGCTCCGAATGTGCCCGAACGCGCGCCGAGGGTGCTGGGCGTGGACGAGTTCGCGTTCCGGCGCGGGCGCCGCTACGGAACGATCCTGATCAACGTGGAGACCGGCCGTGTCGTCGACGTGCTGCCCGACCGGACCTCAGAGACCTTCGCCACCTGGCTGACCGCGCACCCCGGCGCGGAGATCATCTGCCGCGACCGTGCGAGCGCCTACACGAAGGCCGTCAAGGACGCAGTCCCGGACGCCCTGGAGATCGCGGACCGCTGGCACCTGCTCCAGAACCTGTCCGCCGCGGTGGAGAAGACCTGCCATCAGCACCGGCCCTGCTTAAAGAAGCACGCAGAACGGGTGAGCGAGCACCCGGTTCAGATGCCGCTGCTGGACGCACTACCGACCACGCGCATCGTCCAGCGGGTCCTGCACCACCACGCCGAAGTCACACGCATGGTCGCCGACGGCTACCCACTCAGCGACATCGCCCACCGTCTCGACCTCGACCGCAAGACGGTCCGCCGCTACCGCGACACCAGCCTGGACCAACTCCTCAACAGTGCCCGCGACCGCCGCCCCGAGCAACTGGACACCTTCAAGCCGTACCTGCAGCAGCAGTTCGCCGCGGGTCACCTGCGGACGGACGCTTTTCCAGCAGATCCGCGAGCGCGGATTCCGCGGCGGCTACTCGACACTCACCGGCTACCTGCGCACCTTGCATGCCGGCACGGCCCCGTCCGCACCTCCCGAGATCCCGAGCCCGCGCCGGATCACCGCATGGATCATGCGGAACCGCGACCGCCTCAGCGCCGAGGAGATTGAGCAACTCGACCAGGTCCGCCTCGCCTGCCCGGACATCGCGCGGGTCTGCGACCTCGCCCGATCCTTCACCGACCTGGTCCGCAACCGCCGGGGTCAGCTGCTTTCCGACTGGATTCGCCAGGCTGAACAGTCCGGCCTCGTCTCTGTCGCAAAGTTCGCCGCGTTCCTCCGTCAGGACCTCGACGCAGTCACCGCCGGACTGACCCTCGAATGGAGCTCCGGCATCGTCGAGGGCCACGTCAATCGCGTGAAAACGATCAAGAGGGCGATGTATGGACGGGCATCGTTCCGGCTCCTCCGGATACGCATCCTCACCCGGCCGTGATGGAGCCCATGTGACCTACTGCCACAGGTCCGCGCCGTCGCGACCACTTGGGTCCATCGCCAGCAGGTCCTCGTGAAGACCCGAGAGGAGGCGACCGGTAGGAGAACCGTCCTCACCAGACTCCATGACCACCCAGCCGACATCCATACCGGACACGTTCACGTCCCCGCCGCAATCGAGCTCGTCCACCGCAGCGAAGACGGCTTCGTAGGCAACGGCCCTAGCCAGGAGCACCAGGTCGTCCTTGTCCGCCCCCGCATCCAGCAGGCGCCGAGCCGCCGCCACTTGTTCCAAAGCTCCCGGGCCTGCCCAGCAGTCGATCGCACCACGCCACAGGGAACGGAGCAGCACGGAGCGTGCCAGCTGCGGCAGGTTCTCATCGACCTCCGACCTCGCCCAATCCGGCGCATCAGCCGCACCGAGAGCCTCGAATTGCGTCCGAAGGGACTCCGCCGCGGCCCGCTTCGACGGAGCAAGTCCCGACAGCCACGACTGCCATGTCACCTCGACATCATCCATCGCACCAGGATGCCCCACCAGCCACCCACACCGACAAGATCAACAGTTCACGCAAGCGCGGTCAGAGCCTTGATATTGGCTCTGGCAGCGGTTTCGTGAATGACGAGGTCAAACTGTGGCTTGGTCGGGAAAGCCCTGGTCATGGGGGTTGCACGGTTATCAGTTGAAGACCTGCTCTTTCCCGGGATAGCCGGGGTGACGGTGGAGCGTGTGGCGGCTTTCAGGGGCGAGCTGCTCGTGGACGCGTTGAGTACCTGCCCTTCGAGACCGTGTCCGGACTGTGGTGCGGTATCCCGTCGGGTGCACAGCCGCTACCGCCGCACTCTGGCCGACTGCCCAATAGGCGGTCGGCCGCGACTGGTCCGGCTGACCGTGCGCCGGTTCTTCTGCGATACTCCAACCTGCCTGCGTCGCACGTTCGTTGAGCAAGTCACAGGTCTGACGGAACGCCACCAGCAGGCCAGTGCTGCACTACGGAGCTGGCTCCGAGCTATCGCGGCAGAGCTGGGTGGCCGGGCTGGCGCACGACTGTGCAGGAAACTCTCCGTGCCCGCCGGGCGAATGAGACTCCTACGGCTGATCCACACTCCGGCGGTAACTGAGCAGGCCCCGAGGGTGTTGGGGGTAGACGAGTTCGCCTTCCGGCGAGGCGCTCGCTACGGAACCATCCTTGTCGACATCGAAACCCGGCGGCCGGTCGACGTCCTGGCCGATCGGACCTCCGAGACGCTGGCCACTTGGCTGCGCGAGCACCCTGGGGCCGAGGTGGTGTACCGAGACCGGGCCAGTGCTTATACCCGAGCCGTCAAAGAAGCCGCTCCGAACGCAACCGAGGTGGCAGATCGCTGGCACCTGTTGCGCAACCTCTCGCTCGCGGTGGAGAAGACCTGCCATGAGCATCGCCCCTGCCTGCAGAAATATGCCGAACACACCCAGCGGGCCGAGCCGAGGATGCCAGCACTGGAGGCCCTGCCGCCGACGTTGATCGTGGACCGGGTCGTACGGCGCCACGAGGAGATCAACCGTATGGTCGACGTCGGCTACCCGCTCAGCGAGATCGCCCGCCGCCTCGGCCTGGACCGCAAGACTGTGCGCCGCTACCGCGACACCAGCTTCGACGTCCTGCTCGCATCCGCCCGCGACCGCCGGAACGTACCCCTCGACCGGTTCAAGCCGTATCTGCAGGCCGAGTTCGCCGCCGGCAACACCGTTGCCACCGAGCTGTACCAGCAGATCCGCGAACGCGGCTTCCGCGGCGGGTACTCCACGCTCTCCCGCTACGTGGGGACCCTGCGTGACGGCACAGCCGTCCCGGCCCCCGCACCTGTCCCGGCTCCCCGCAAGATCACCGGCTGGATCATGCGGCCACGGGAGAACCTCCCACCGCGAGAGACCAATGCTCTGGAGCAAGTCCGCCTGGCCTGCCCAGACATCACCAACGCCTGCGACCTGGCCCGCGCCTTCGCCGACCTGGTCCGTCACCGTCGCGGCCACCTGCTGGGTGAGTGGATTCGGCAGGCCGAAGGCTGCGACCTGAGGCCGATCCGCTCCTTCGCCAGCTTCCTCCGCCAGGACATCGATGCAGTCACCGCCGGCCTCACCCTGTCCTACAGCTCCGGCGTGGTTGAGGGCCACGTCTGCCGAATCAAGCTCCTCAAACGGAGCATGTACGGCCGCGCATCCTTCGCACTCCTCCGAGCGCGGATTCTCACCCCACCGTGATGCCGACCCCTGTGCCGAAACTCAGCTTGGGCAACTGCGAGGAGATTCATTGCGCAGCCTCCAGATCTCCTTCCACTGCCGGGCGTGGTCGGCCGCCAACAGCGGGTCGGGCGCGTCGGCCCGCTGCACCGCGAGGCTGACCCCGCATTCCCTGCACAGTTGATGGATCCGGTAGACACCGTCGTGCCAGACGCTGGTGTTGTCCCGGTTTCCGCATACACGGCACGTCAGCGTAGGAGCTTCATCGGGCGGGACCGACGAACGAAGTACCCGCTCGACGACCACGGGCAGCGGCTCGTCAGGATGGATCGTCGGCTCGGGACAGTAGGCAATGTTCCCCCACCCACGCTGCCAGCCTCGCCAGGAATCGTCTGCTCTCACCTGCCGAAAGCCACGTGCTTTGTCCGCTCGGCGACTGTTGGCATAGGCACGCTCGTCAGCGAGCCAAAGCTGTCGGGCGTGATGCAACTCCTCTACGGCGCGTATGAGCGAGCCCGGATCCTTCTCCAGATTCTTTGGAATCCCCGCACTGAGGCAAAGATGGTGATACGTGGCTCGGAAGCCGTAGGGCGCGAAGTGGACAATGCAAGACCGCAGATTTGTATGTCGGACGCGCGCGGGCAGGCCCTTGTCGTAGACCCGTCTCTGGTGCGTGTTGAAGCTGCTCATCCCAGGACGCTACGGCCTACCGGGCACGGATCGCACTTCACTTCGGCGACCCGCGGTCTCGCCCCGGCCGTGCCCTTCACGAAACCGCTGCCAGAACCTTGATATTCCCCAGCTCTTGCTCTGCCAGGGCACAGACCTGCTCGCCGAAACTCCCCACCCGGCGCTACAGGCCGAAGGCGCCACCCTCGATGAGGATGAGCAGGCCGATGGCGATCAGGACCAGTGGCAGCAGGATGTGGCCCCACCGGCTGAGCGCCTTGGCGATGACGGGACGGGTGGCGAAGAACCGGCCTGCGAAACACCACACGCCCACCAGGATCAGGAAGACGACGGCGTACACGCTCATTCCGCCGACGCCGGCGGTGGCGAATACGGGGACGTAGACGCCAACGTTGTCACCGCCGTTGGCGAAGGTGACCGCGGCGACCTCCAACGCTTTGGGACCGCCCTCGGCCGCCTCTTGCTCGTCGTCCTCGTCACCATGGTGCTTCCACGCCTGCCAGGCCGCCTTCAGGCCGAGTGCCAGGGGCAGCAACCCCAGATAGGGGATGGCCGACGCGGGCAGGAAGGTGGCGCCGAACGCGGCGGCGACGGCGACGGCGAGGATCGCGGCGAAGCCGAGGTACTGGCCGATGACGATCCGACGGGCGGAGCCGGGGTGTCCGGCGCCCTGGGCGAAGAACAGGGACAGGATCAGGATGTCGTCGATGTTGGTGACGGTGAACAGCCCGGCTGCCTGCCCGACGATGCCCAGGTCCACAGGCGCATTCCCCTCTTCACACGGTTGCCCGGCGACAGTACCCGGCGCCCGCCACCCCACCGTTCGTCGGGCGCACCGCACCACCCAACTTGCCGTTCGCTACGCAGCGACCGTGGTCGGCGCTGCCATCAACGAGTGGATACAAGTGGCCCCGCCGCGCCCAGTCGTTAACCTCGGCACTCATGAACCAGCGGAAGCGGAAGAAGCTGTCCCGACATCTATTCGTAGCACTCTTGATGGGCGACACCATCAGAGTGAAGGCACATCTGCGGGCTGGGACCGACCCGAACCGAGCGGACAGTGAGGGCACCACTCCTCTCAATGTGGCATCCGTGAATGGAGAAGCCGAGATCGCCCGCCTGCTCCTGGCGGCCGGGGCCTCTCCGGACACCGAGAGCAGCGGACTCGGCTCGGAAGGCACGCCCCTGTGCGCAGCCGCATGCTGGGGACACACTGAAACGGTGCGCGAATTGTTGGCGCGCGGCGCCGATCCGAACCTTCGTGAAGATCACGGCACGGGCCGCTCACCAATCAACTGGGCGATCGACGGCCCTCATCCCGAAACCGTCGCTCTCCTCACCACAGCGGGAGCAACCCCCGCGGGAACCACATAGCATCGCCGTTCGTCATCAGGGCTCCAGCCAGTTCGCTGGATCTCACCACGAGCTGCTTTCGCAACAGGCCCTACCGGATGATCCGGCAGCAGTTGCGCATCGCGAGGCGCTCGGCCGGTCCCGGGACGGGCTGACCACCACCGCCGCGACCAGGCCCCAACCGGGCTCGTCGGGGCAATAGAGGCGGCCGGCCTCCGATGTTCGATACAGGGACCCATCGAGGCCGCAATGTGGTCGAGCGGTGCTTCGCGCGGTTGAAGCAGTTCCGGACCGTCGCGACCCGGTTCGACAAGCTCGCCGTCCGCTACCGTGCCGGCGTGGTCATCGGGTCGCTGATCCTGTTGGCTGAGAGATGCCGGAGCCTGAGAGAACCAACAGGCGAGTGGGGCACAACAGCCTGCCCTGGCGCCGCTCCGGGTCTCCCGCCCGTGCCCGTCAACAAGCCTCAGCGGCAGTCAGGGTGTTTGCCTGACGGCGAGTCAGTCGCCAGATCTGGACCTCGCCGGTCTCGGCCGGGGCGAGACGCTCGGCAGGGCGGCGGAGGTGCTCGGTGAAGCCGAGGCGGGCCGGGACGGCGCCGCTGGCAAGGTTGGCCGGGTCGTGGACGACCTCGACATAGTCGATGCCGGGAAGGCGGAAGGCCTGTTCGACCAGGGCGCGGGCGGTTCGGGTGGCCACGCCACGGCCGGTGGTGGCCGGGTGCAGCCAGTAGCCGATCTCACGGCTGCTGTCCGGGGTGTCATCACGCCGGCACAGTGCGCAGGCGCCGACGATGGCCCCGTCCAACACGATCGCGTAGGTGAACTCATCACCGCTCGCCCAGCGCTCCGCGCGGCCGGCCAGAAAGTCGGCGGTCCTGGCCAGGCTGTGCTCAGCAACCCAGGGCATCCACGGGCGCAGGTGGTCCAGGGACTCCTCAATGACCCGGAAGAGCTCCGGAAGGTCCACCTCGCCATTGAATGCGCGCAGCGCGAGGTCGTCCAGTTCGATCACCTGCTGTGGAAAGTCCATGCCGGGAGGATCATATGCAGCAGCCACTGTAGGCAACGGGATTTTGAAACGCGCTCCAGTGTGCCGATCACCTCAAGGTTCAGTAGACGATCGGCTCGTGTCAGCGCTCCGTCATGCTGAGCGCCTCATATAGCGGCTCGCCGTGCAGCGCCGAGGCGTCACGCACTTCGGTGCCCCTGGGCCGGAATCGGTCCCCTCGTCGACTCATACGTCCAGACGTTGCCGGTGTTACGGCCGCCGCGGCGCATCACCGTGCCGAGGACGGCCGTGAGGTCGTCCTCGACCTCGGCCAGGAGGTCGGCACCGAAGACGCACAGAGACTCCTCCCAGGGGTGCCAGAAGGTGCCCATGCGCAGGTCACGGGTGAGGAGTTTGTAGTACTCGCCTTCCCAGCACGCGGCGCCCGGCCACGTCGGTTGACCTGGGCCTCCGACGCGGGCGGGGTCGAAGCGGTATCCCTGATGCCACCAGCTGACCGAGAAGAGCGGCTCGTCGGGGCGGAGACGGGCGCGGAGCCCGCGTTCGACGACGGCCTGGAGGCGCTTGACCCGGTGGTCGTCGGGGAGATTGCACATCAGCCGGTGGAAATGGCGAGTGTCGGTGATGTCGCCAACGTGCCAGGTGACGGAGTCCGGTGGCTCCTCGATGCCGGGGTAGTAGGTGTAGCTGGGCTTGAAGGCGAAGCGGGCCTCGAAGTCGTCGCAGAGCGCGTCGTGTTCCCGGTCGTCCAGGAGCATGCTCACCGGGCGGGTGGACGCGGGCTGCGGCCCCTGGGGGGTCCAGCAGTAGGTGCGCACGGCCGACACGGCGCGGAAGCCGGCTGCGAGGAGGGCATCCTTGACCGGACCGGCGGGTGCCTCCGCCGTCAGATAGCGGCGGTCCGGTGCCGCGCCCATAGCCAGGTGGAGGCCATGGCTGTTGCGGGCCCACTGGACCCAGTGCGGCAGGAACTCGGCATGCGGGCCGGTCATACCGCGCACGGCTACGAACTCCGTGCGCCCCACGGCCTCAGCCCAGCCGACGCCGATGAGACGGGTCTCCGCCTCCAAGAGCTGGACGTTCAGGTCCCAGCTCAGACTGTTCCCGTGGTCCTCGCGGACGTCCGCCAGGCCGCGCGCGTACGGGCCACCGGCCTCGACGAGACGACGCATCTCCCTAGCCCGGTGGTAGCCGTAGCTCAGCCGCCGCACCCGCAGGCCCTTCGCCGGCGCCACCGCGCCCGTCACGTCGTCGAGGTCCGCGATCAGCAGCGTCCGTTCCGGACCGACGGCCGTGAAACCGGCGGCGCGCAGCGGTTCGTCCATGGAGACCGGGTCGTGGCCGTACGCCCGCCACTCGACCGGCTCGAAGCGGGCAGCGAAGGCCGCTTGCTGCCGACGGATCAGCCCGGTCACCTCCATCGGCCCGGTCCCGCCGGTCAACGGAGAATGGTGGACCGTGCCGTGCGTGCCGTAGTGGGTCCGAAGGACCGTGCCGTCCCCCTCGATGACGGCCCCCACGGGCGCCCGCTCCGGCACATGTCCCCGTACTTGTTCGTCATACGCTGCCAGCAGCGCGTCCACCCCGTCCATCGAATCCTCAGCCGGGCTCGTTTCAGTGCACGACCATGACCATTGTCAGGACGGTCGCCGCCACAGGCCAATCTTTTCCCGTCGAAGGAGCGGGCCGCCAGGACGTCGAGCCGGTGTCAGGGCGCTGGGGACCCAGGTCGAAGTTGGCGATCTTTCAGCACGTGGGCTCGGTCGGGTTCGGCGGCATCACTGTCCGGGTGCCGGCCGCCCACGATCCTTGTTCCCGCCTCGCTGGGGCCCGCCGCCGTGTCTATACGCGGAAGGGAGGAACTGTACTCGCTGTGGCGGAAGTTGACCTCACGGTGTGGAGATCGCCGGTGCGCCGGCTGAGGTCGACCGGCTGACCGCAGCGCTGATCGACGCGGCCGAGCTCAGGCCGGTGCGCATCTGACAGGAGGCCGAGTGTCCCGCCGGTGCGGGCCGCAGCGGCACGGCGTGCACCCGGAGCGACGGAGGAGGTAGGCGCCGTTCCCAGCAGTCCCAACGAGCCCGGTCGTATCGGTGTTCGCGCCCGCGACGGCGGGGCACGGGTCATAATCTGCTCGTGGAAACCGAACACGGGGTGCATCTGACCAGCCGGAACGGCCCGTTACCGGAGCCCGATCCTCCGGTACCGCCCTGGCCGGTGTGGCGGGCAGATTTTCCCGTCACCGCCCCGGCCGGACACCCCTACCTGCTCGCCACGGTGCGGATGACTGTTCCCTCCGGCAGACACTGGCAGCGCCACCGGCTGGTCGAAAACCATGAACTGCACACCCGCCTCGTCCCCCTGCTGGGCACCCTGCCGCTGAGTCACTCCTTTCTGCAGGAGCCGCACGGCGGACAGAAATGCCGCTTCCACGACGTCGCCGTGAAGGTGTGGCACGACAGCGACCCCGGCCGCTGGCCCAACACCCTCTACCGCCGGCTCGCCGCCGAGGACGGACAACGCCTGGGACTCGGTGAAGTCACCGTCACCCTCCGCCTCGAAACCCGGGACGGACACGTCCACCAGGCAGCCCGGACCATCAGCGAATGCAACGTACGCGCCGACGGCCGCCTCATACTCGCCCAACTCCCCCACGACCCCCTGCCCACCAGTACCTGACCCCTGCGCTCCGGCCGTGCCGGGCGATTGAGCCGTAGCTGCGTAGGAGGAAGGGCGGGCTCCCCGTCTTGGTGCACACCTTGGCGGACCCGAGCTGGACCGGGTCCTGGACGAGGCCCGGGTCGAGTACTCCACCGTCGACGCCACCGACCGCTCCATCGGTGCCACCGCCGCAGCCGTGCCAGCCGGTTGGGGACGCCTTGCGGCCCGCCTGAGCGGCCTTCCGTGGGACAGGGCATCGGGCGCCTTTGCGGACGTGGACGAAGAACTCGCCGGCCAGAAGCGGCCGGTCGTCGCCTTCGCCGCCGGTCAGCCGGGCAGCGGAACGGCTCAGAACCCCGCCATCGACTTGTCGAGCACCCCTCCCACCGCACCGTAAATGCTGCACCTTATCGAGTGCCTCAACCTTCTTCGGAGCGCGAAGCCCACCGAGAAGGAGGCCAGGAAGAGGACTCCTTCGACCACTGCGACCAGCGGGTTGTAGACGAAATATACGAAGGCAGCGATTCCAAGCCAGACGACGATGGGAAGCAGAGAACCGCGCAGGACGGTGCCGAAGCTGATCGATACCAGCCCGTCCGGCAGTACCCGCCCGTTCCACACTTCAATGTGGGTGCGCGTCGCACAGTGCTCATTGGTCATGCGCTGATCAGATCACCCTCGCTCTGATATGCGCGATGCTCCATAAGAAACGGCCATGTCATCCCGTCCCGGTTGGCCGGAGCTTCTTCGTGCGTCACGCCCCTACGGACCACCGAGGCCATGGCCGCCGGCGGGAGGCGGCGCTCGGTCGGTGGTGCCGCTGAGTCAGGAAATCTCGTTACGTGCCTCCGGCCGGGCAAAGTCGCCACAAGGCAGAATGCGCGGTGGAGGCGGGGGCCGAAACTCCGGGAAGGCGGCCGTTATGAGCACCATCGACATCGGCGACGCCACTGTCTACTACGAGCAGCGTGGTCGCGGTCCTGCGGTGCTGTGCATTTCGGGAGTCACTGGCGACGCCGGGCTATGGACGAGCACGGCCGAGGCGCTCGCGGACGAATTCACCATAGTGTCCTATGACCGGCGGGGTAACTCGCGAAGTCCGCGTCCTGAGAACTGGGTCTCGACGTCCGTCGATGAACAGGCCGATGACGCTGCGGGGTTGCTGCGCGGACTCGGTCTCGCTCCGGCCGTGGTGTTCGGTGCGAGCGGCGGTGGAGTCATTCTGACCAACCTCGTGCTGCGTCACCCCGAAGTGGTCCGCGCGGCGATCTTCCATGAGCCGCCGTTCATCTCCGTCAGCTCCGACCCAGATGAGGTAGGCAGGCTCATGGGTGCTTTCTTCGAAAAGGGCATGGCGATGGGTGGGCTGTCGGGTGCGCTGGGGGCTCTGCTCCGCTGGGCCTGGGGCGAGGAGGGCCTGGCGGCCGTCGAACCACAGGTCCGTGAACGGCTGTTGTCCAACGCAGAGGTGTTCCTCGGCGTGGAACTCGGGGCCTTCATCGAGTACCTACCCACACCTGAGGAACTCTCCCGTGTAAAGGTCCCGCGCATCGTCACGGCCGGCGCCGACAACCGCGACCCGAGTGCGGTCTACCACCACGGGTACGAAGAATCGCAGTGGCTCGCCACCCAGATGCACACTGAACTCCTCGAACTCCCGGGCCGGCACGTGCCCTACCTCACGCACCCGGCCGCGCTCGCCGAGGCCTTGCGCCCCCATCTGCGCGCCCTCACCAACTGACCACGAAGCGGGCCACCGACTCCTGCCGAACGCGAGGCCGCGGACGTCGGCCCCGCAAGGCCTCGTGGACACCATGCGCGGCCGACTCGAAGTGTGCGTGACCACACTGCTGATCCCCCGAGCTCTGTCACTGTCGCGCATGACCGGCTATCGGCTGGCCGTCACGACAGAGGTCGGGGCCGGCCGGACTGCGCAACGCCGCAGGTCCGTCCGGGATGCCGGGCACCTCATCAAGGGCCCTGCACATCCGTACCGGTGTCCGGCCTCGATGTCGAGCATCATCGGCCCGAGCGGTTGGCCGTCCCGACCGAAATCGGCCTGCTCAGGTCCGGCACCGCCGTGCCGGCCGTCGCGGCTTGAGGCCGTCGTGGCAGGCGGCGTCCACGGAACCGCATTGCGAGGTGAACGACGTTCACCTACAGTGGTGAACGTCATTCACCTTCAAGAGGGTTTCGCAGTGCCCACTGATTCGCCGTCCCCATCCCCGCCCCCGTCCCCATCCCCGTCTCCGTCCGCCGATCGCCGCGTCATGGCCGTTCTGGCGGCAGGGGGTATCGTCACCACGCTGGTGCAGACCGCCGTCGTGCCGCTGCTGCCGCAGTTGCCTCGGCTGACCGGCGCGGCGCCGGTCGATGTCGGGTGGGTGGTCACGCTCACGTTGCTGACAGGGGCGGTCGCGACGCCGTTGCTGGGGCGGGCCGGGGACATGTACGGCAAGCGGCGGATGTTGTTGGTCGCGCTCGGTGCGCTCGCCGTCGGGTCGCTGGTGTGCTCGTTCGCCTCCACCCTCCCTTGGCTTTTGGCCGGCCGTGGGCTGCAGGGGGTGGGGGCCGCGGTGGTGCCGCTGTCGATCAGTTTCCTGCGGGGCGTGCTACCGCCGCATCGGACGGGTTCGTCGGTGGCGCTGATGAGTTCGACGGTGGGGATCGGTGCTGCTCTCGGTCTGCCACTGGCCGCGCTGCTGGTGCAGTTCGCGGACTGGCATGCGATGTTCTGGGCGATGACCGTGCTCTCGGCGGCGGTGCTCGTGCTGGCGTGGTGGGTGCTGCGGGAGGAGCCGGTTCGGTCGCCGGGGCGGTTCGACCTGGTCGGGGCGTGCGGGCTGAGTGCGGGGCTGGTGCTTTTGCTGTTGGCGTTGTCCAAGGCGGGTGAGTGGGGGTGGGGTAGTCGGCGGATTCTGGGTCTGTCGGGGGCGGCGCTGCTGATCCTGGCGGGGTGGACCGTCCAGCAGCGCCGGGTGTCGCGGCCGCTGGTGGACGTGCGGCTCGCGATGCGTCCGGCGGTTCTGCTGCCGCATGTGGCCGCGTTGTTGGCCGGGTTCGCGTTCTACGCCAACTCCCTCGTCACCGCGCAGCTGATCCAGACGCCTCGGGTCACCGGGTACGGTCTGGGTCTCTCGGTGGTGGCGGCGGGTGCGTGCCTGCTGCCCAGTGGTGTGATCATGGTGCTGTGCGCTTCCTTGTCCGCCCGACTGTCCGCCGCCCGTGGGGCCAAGGCCACGCTGACCCTGGGCACGGTGGTCATCGCGGCCGGGTATGGGCTGCGCTTCGCCGACAGTCGGCAGTTGTGGGCGGTCATCGCCGGTGCGGCCGTTGTGTCGGTCGGCACGGCGCTCGCCTACTCCGCGCTGCCCATGCTGATCATGCGGGCGGTGCCGCTGGAGCAGACCGCCGCGGCGAACGGCCTCAACGTCCTCATGCGCACCATCGGGCAGGCCCTGTGCAGCGCGGTGGTCGCCACCGTGCTGGCGGAACACACCCGCGTGTTCGCCGGCGTGTCGGGCGTGGCCGTGGCGGCGCCTACCCTGGACGGGTACCGCGTGGCCTTCGCCGCGGCGGGGGCGGTCGCGTTGCTGGCCTGTGCGGCCGCCCGCCTCATCCCGCGCCAGCCGCGACCCGCGCCGTCCCCCCTCCAGGAGACTGAACACGATGCCCGGCCCGAGCTCCGCCTCCCCCCGCAGCGGCCGCCCGCGAACGACGTCCAGGAACCCGCCGGCACCGGTGCCGGCGCCGCCGACGCCCGGCCCGGCACCGGACCGGGCGGCACGACCGCGTGACGCCGACGCGCGGCGCGCGGAGATCCTCGCCGCCGCCCGGCGTGCGTTCGCGCGCCATGCCTACGCCGACACGACCATCGCCGCCATCGCCGATGACGCGGGCGTCAGCCCGGCGCTCGTGATGAAGTACTACGGCTCCAAGGAGCACCTGTTCAACCAGGTCTTCACCTTCGACGCCGACGCCACCGCCCTGTTCGACGCCCCTTTGGACGGCCTCGCCCGGCACATGGTCCTGCACCTGCTCGCCACCCAGCGCGGCCAGACCCGCGACCCGATCCTGCGCATCGCCTTCTCCCGTCACCACCTGGAACTCGGCGGACAGGCCCGGGCCAACTTCCGCACGCAGGTCATCGACGCCCTCGCCGCCCGACTCCCCGGGCCGGACGCCGCGCTGCGAGCGGAACTGGCCATCGGCGTGCTGCTCGGCCTCGGGGCCCTGTACGCGACCGTCCAGGCCGACCAGCTGACGAGCCTGGCCCCCGACGAAGTCGCCGATCTGTACATCCCACTCCTGCAACCCCTGCTCGACGGCGAGGCTCCTGCGCGTCGCTGACCAGTACGTTCCCTGAACCACCCCGGTGATCTTCCGCCGGGTACGCTCGCTCGCAGCAGTGAATCCGGCGTCAGACGTGCACTTTCCGACGTGCACTTTCCGACGTGCATTCTCGGACGCGCACTTTCCGAACACTGGAGGTTCTCGTGGCCAAGGGCTACTGGGTCAGCGCCTACCGCACCATTTCCGACCCCGAGAAGCTGGCTGCCTACAACAAGCTGGCCGGTCCGGCCGTCGAGGCCGGAGGCGGACGGCTGCTCGCCCGCGGCGGGCGGGTCGTCGCCCACGACGACGGCGTCGCCGAGCGCGTCGTCCTGATCGAGTTCGACAGCTTCGAACAGGCCGTCGCAGCTCACGCGAGTGAGGCCTACCAGCAGGCGCTGCTCGCCCTGTCCGACGGCGTCGAGCGCGACTTCCGCATCATCGAAGGCGTTTTATAAGCGGATCCCGCCCCCAGGGGCCCTCGTCAGTACCTGCCACGCCACTGGACTCGTTGCGGCGGGCCCATGGGCTTCCGCTTCGAGGGCATAACGACCCGTCATCCGGACTGGCTTGCGCCTGGGGGGGAACGCTGGGCAAGTTCAACCGCCTGGAGAGCGCGCCTACGCGTACCGCCACTTCCGAGTTCCCGACGGCCAGATGGCCTTGACGAAGACCCGCAGGCGATCCGCTCGGCCGCCTACCGCCCTATGCTCGGTCGGCCACGAACCAGTCGAGCGCCGCAGTCAGCTCCGCCGGCTTCTCCACCGGCAGTTCGTGGCCGGCGTCCACCATCCGGACCAGCGCGTCCGGGTAGGCCTTGGCCATCCGAAGCATCTGCGCGACGGGCAGCTGGATGTCGTGGTAGCCGTGCACCAACAGGGTGGGCGTGCGGATCTCGCCGACCCGGTCGAGGACGTCGAAGGTCCGCATGGCGGCGTAGCACGTCATGACCACCTCCCGCGGCGTGGCCGAGGAGGCCCGGATGTACTCGCGAATCTCCTCGCGCGGGTAGCCGGGGGCAAAGGCTCGCTGGATGTTGGCGGCGACGAACAACTTGAACGGCACCAGCGTGGATACCGCCATCAGCAGGCCCCTCCCCCGGCTGTAGGTCATCCGGCTGATCGAGTTCACCAGTACGAGGCGCTCGATCCGCTCGGGATGGCCGAGGGCGAGGGTCTGCGCGATCATCCCGCCCATGGAGTGGCCGACGGGTATGAACCGGTCGACCTTCAGGTGGTCGAGGAGGGCAAGGACGTCCGCGGCCAGCTCTTCGATCGTCCGCGCCCCCGACCCGCTGCTCTCGCCGTGCCCGCGCAGGTCGAGCCGTATGACCCGCCGCTTCGGGGCGAAGTGTGCCGTCTGGTGGTCCCAGCGGTGCCGGTTGGCCGTCCAGCCGTGGATGAACACCAGGGGCACGCCGTCACCGTCACGGGGGCCCTCGTCGTCATACCTCAGTGCTGCGCCGTCGAGAGCGAGCTGCGGCATGGGTCGTTACCTCCTGGGGTGTGGTCCGGGTACGGCCGGGTGCTGCCTCCGGCCGCCCCGGAAGACGTCCGTCACCGCCGCTTGCCGAGGAAGTCGAAATGTGCCCGAACACGTCGAGGGCGGCGCCCCGGCCGAGGAACGTGTCGGGGTGACCGTAGCCGGGAATCTCGGTGTACGCCACGTCCAATTGCGGTTGCCGCTGGGCGAGTACCTCGTGGCAGAGCTTCTGGGAGTCCAGCCACAGCCCGTTGTCGTAACCCGCGAGCAGCAGGACGGGGGTGTCGATACGGCCTGCCGCGTCCAGCGCGTTGCGCGACCGCCCGGTAGCGGTGGTCACCGTCGTACCGGCGCACCCACGCTCCGGGCCGGCTCGATCCGGAGCAGATGCGGCGCAGATGCGGCAGGATCCACAGCGGCGCGGGGCCGAGCAACTCCGCGAGCCGGTTGTGGGCGGCCTCGGACAGGTGCTCGTGCACGAACATCGAAATGCCCGTGCCCCACGCCGAGTTGTGCCGCTGACGCTGATCGATGACGCCTGGGTCGTGGTCTTCTCCTGAGGCGTTCGTCGGGAGTCTGGCCGCCAAGGCCGCCGTGGGGCGACGGTAGTTGCAGTGGTTCTCCCAGTCGCGCAGCTCGTCGTTGAAAGACGCCCGCATCGTCAATGATGACCCCGTCGAGGAGCCGGTAGAACTCTTCGGCATCGATCCGGTGGGAGCGTTCGACCTTTCCGTTCAATTCGGCCGGTGGACACAACAGTTGGCGCCACGTCCTGATCTGCGCCAACGCCATATTCGCCGTGTCCGGTGGTGGAGCAAGGTCAGCAAGGGGCGTGGGGGTCCCTGAACACACGGCGACAGTGCTCGGATCTGACCGGGACAAGATATGGAAATGGCCTTGACCAGGCCGGACAACGTGCGGCTGTCCGGGACAGCCGTTTGTCATTGCCCCGTTCCGGCAACAGCAGAAGGCTCGTCGCTGACCGGTCAACCGATGAACCCTGCTGAACCGCGGGGCCGGACGCAGTCCAGCTGAATCGGATCTGAAGTGAGGAGAGTTCATGCGGTTCCAACAGACTGACCGCGGCACGCTGCGGGGGAAGATCAGCCTCATAGCGGCATCTGGAGTACTCGCGGGTGTCGGCTTGGTGGGAGCGGCTGCAAGCGCCCACGCGGTGGAGAGCGGGGCGTCAGGCGCCAGGGCCGTAACGTGCAGTGTCGGGGTCGGCCACACCGCGGTATGGGCGAAGTGCAGTGGCAACGGTTATGCCCGACTGAGCTACTGGTGCAAGACCACACCGTGGGGCGACACCTGGCAGCTGAAGCGCACGGGCTACGAACGAGTCAACGGCTCGCACACCATCAGTCGCGAGTGCGCGTACGAGGCAGCCAGCCCAAGCTGGGACGCGCGCTGACGACAGAGCAACTTGGCCAGGCTCTATGCCTGTCACGCTTCACCTCAACCCGTACGACGAGCTCAACGGTGGGCCACGCACAGCTCGGGCCTACAACAACGCGGCCCCCCAGCTCCCATTTCGATACGCACTGTGGCCATTTACGTTGGCTGTCATTGCCACGTCTTCCGGCTTACGGCTGTCGGCCGTACCACGCCACGAGCCGGTCGATCTCCGGCGCGTCCGCATCGACGTCCACGACCGCGGCGAACGGCATGTGGCCGCCGCGCGGTTCGGCCGGCACGGCGCGTCGCATGGCCGTAAGGCAGACCGCCAGCACCGCCGGGTCCCATGAGGGGCACTGGCCGGTCGCGGTGGCCAAGTCCCAGGTGTGCAGGGTGAACTCAGTGGTGTAGACGATGGCGGCGGCCGCACCCGGCAGGGTGCCGAACGGCAGGCGCAGCGGTCGGCTCAGGATCGCGGGCTCAGACCACACGGCCTCGACCTCGCGGGCGGCGGCGTCCCAGGCCGTCGTCCAGTCGCCGTCGGCGACGTCGTCCGCAATCGCCGGGACGCTGAAGGGGTCACCGCCGCGCCCGATCACGGCAACCCTGCGCAGGATGGCGACGAGGTGGTTGGACATCTGCCGGACGGTGTACTCGGTGCAGGGCGTCGGCCCGTCAAGCTGGTCAGCACTTACGGCGGCAAGCGTGCGCCCCGCTAGGGCGATTGCCTTCGCGAGGCCCGGACGGGGGTCGGCGCCAGGGGCAATTGCGGGTGCGAGGGTGACGGCGGTCAGCGTCTCGGCAACGTTCGCTGTTTCGGTCATGAGTCCCATCCTGGAAGCCAAATAGGCCATCTTCTGGCCAGTTTCTGGAAGAGATTGATCGGCATGAGAGCTGATCGTCTGGTGGCGACGCTGCTGTTCCTGCAGACGCGCGGGCGGGTGACCGTGGCCGAGATGTCAGCGGAACTCGAGGTGGCCGCACGGACGGCCCGCCGTGACCTGGAGGCGCTGGCGACCGCTGGCAGTCCCGTCTATTCACAGCGCGGGCGGGGCGGCGGATGGTCGCTGGTGGCGGAGCCCCAACTCGACGCGCTGCAGCGTGGGCACCTTCTGATCCGTCGCTCTATCCGGATCGGCTACTGAATTTGAATGCGTGATGCCGGTCGGCGTGATCGTGTTCAGTTGTCCATCGTCAGGCCAGTGCCTGTGAGGCATCCGTTGACCAGGTGTGGCCGGTACTGGATCTGATTGAGGCTTCGTTTCATGGCTCTGGCGAGCTGGTCGAGATTCGCGGCAGCGAGGTTGCCGATGGTCCGTTTGACCAGCGACCAGATGCCTTCCAAGTCGCCGCCCTGCCCTCACAGCCCACAAGTACCGGGACCACCCGCCGACTGTCGGGCGAACGACCCCGACGAGGACGTCGCCGCAGTCACAGCGCGTGTGGTGATTCCTGCGGGCCACGGCCACACTGCCCCGAACCGCGGAGAGCGTCACCACTATGGCCCTCAAACGACGACCTGTTCGGTGCCGCGGAAGGGTACTTCCGCTCGTCGATCCCCTTCTCCCTTGCCGAGCTTGCTGCCACAGGTCAGTCCCTCGAACCATGACCTCGAACACTCACAGTTCGCGCCGGGGTCCGTTCCCACGCCAAGCCACCGAACCAACCCTCCGCCCAGCCGTAACTTCCCGGTCCGCATCCCGGCCTCAGTCCGTCCCGGGCAGGGCTCCGCACAGACATCCGTCGATGCCTGTCCCGGCGGCGGAGCGCTCTGCTCCTGGCCTTCGGCAGCGGATACGGTCCGTTGGCCTCCTCCTCCGCGGCAGGGTGCTGTGGGCCGGTTATCCGTGCCGGCGCAGGTCGTGGAAGAAGTCCTCGATGACGAGGAGCTGCCCGGAGCGGGCCGTCTCGTCGTAGACGTATTTGCCGACGGCGAGGTCGAGTACTCCGAGGCCGAAGGGTGAGAACACCAGTGGCCGGTCCATGGGGGGTGTCACTCGTCCGGTCATGACGTCGTCAAGTGTGCCGTGGAGGAAGTCGCGGTTGCCGGTGAGCTGTTCGGCCAGGTGCGGAGAGGTGTTGGCTTTGAGGCAGTGTTCGACGTCGTCGACGATGTTGGTTGAGGCGAGGATGATCTCGGGTGCGAGGTCGCGCAGGGACACGTGCAGGACCAGGGGGTTGTGGTCGAACCAGGCCGGGTCGCTGATGTGCGGCTCGCCGGCGATGGTGGCGAAGACGACGAGGTCGCTGGAGCGGATCAGTTCCTCGGGGCTGTCGTGCACGGTGATCCGTCCGGCCGTGCCGGTCTGTTGGAGGTAGTCGCGGAAGCCGGCGGCGCTGTCGGGAGACAGGTCGTGGACGCCGGTCTCGTCGAACGTCCAGCCGGTGCCGGTCAGGAAGGTGTGGATGTAGCGGGCGATCAGGCCCGTGCCGAAGAAGCCGATGCGGGTGGGCCGTTGCCGGTTTCGGGTGAGGTGGTCGGCGGCGAGGGCGGCCGATGCGGCGGTTCGGGTGGCGCTGATGATGGAGCTTTCCAGGCAGGCGAAGGGGTAGCCGGTGTCGTGGTCGTTGAGGATCAGGACTGCGGAGGCCCTGGGAATGCCGGCCTGGACGTTGTCGGGGAAGCTGGAGATCCATTTGAGGCCGTCCACCCGCACTTGCCCGCCGATCGAGGCGGGCAGCGCGATGATCCGGGAGGAGGGGCGGTCGGGGAAGCGCAGGAAGTAGGAGGGTGGGTTGACCGACTCTCCGGCGGCGTGCAGCTGGTAGGTGGCCTCGACGAGGTCCACGATCTGCTTTTCCCGGTCCTGCAGGGCGTGCTGGACCTGGGCGCCGGAGATCACTGCGAACGGTGGCACGGTGTGCGGCTGGGACATGGCGGGCTCCATTGCGGTGGAACGGACGGTAGTCATCCGGCGCTTACCTCGGCGATCGGCGGGCACTCGGCCAGGCGCAGCGGCTCGGCCATCGCGACGAGTACCTCACGTGGTCCTTGGAAGGCCTCCCTGCTGTGCGCGGTGCGCACATTGTCGACGAGCATGAGGTCGCCGGCCTGCCACGGCTCGCGGGTGGTGTGGGCCGTGTACGTGTCGTTGAGGAGCTGAATGATGTCCGGGCCAATAGGGTCGCCGCCTCCGAAGCGGGTGTTGAACGGCAGTCCCTCGGCGCCGTAGACGTCGATGAGGTATTCGCGGATTTCGGGTTCGATCGTCCATTCGTTGAGGAAGGCGATCTGGTTGAACCAGCAGCGGCGGCCGGTGACCGGGTGGGCCGTCACGGCGGGGCGGCGCTGACGGGTGCGCAGGCTGCCGTCGGGTTGCCAGGCGAATTCGATGGCGCCTGCGCGGCAGTAGTCCTCGATGGCGGTCCGGTCGTCGGTGCCGAAGGCCTCGGCGCAGGAGGCGCCGATCTCGTCGCTGTAGGTGCGGGTCAGCAGCCAGCCTTCCTGTTCGAACCGGTGGACCACTTCGGGCGGCAGTGCCTCGAGCACGGTGGGGGCGTCGGCGATGGCGGTGGCTCCGCCGGTGGTGGGTGCGGTCAGGCAGGCAAACAGCATGAGGCAGGGGGGATGCAGGGTGTAGCTGAGTTCGTGGTGCATGCACATCGGCTGGTTCGGCGGCCAGGTCGAGGAGGAGTACACGCCCGGGGTGTAGGTCTGGCGGGGGGCGAAGGCTTCCTTGTCGGTCATCAGGGCGGGGGCCAGGCGGCGGAGGACGGCGCCGGCCTGGTTCGCGTCGCGGAGCTGCAGGCCTCGGATGAGGAGCGCGCCGTGTTCGGTGACGAGGGAGCGCAGGTTGTGGCGATGTTCGGCCGCCCAGCCTGGCGCGTCGTCGGGGGCGTCGGTGTGCAGGATCGCGGGTTTGCCGGGGTCCAGGTCCACGTTGAGCAGGGACACCGGGGTCGGGTACGGCATGGTGCTTTTCCTTTCGATGTGGTTCAGGAGGAGGCCAGTAGTTCGGTTGCGGGTCGCTGAGGTCTGTCCTCGACCAGTTGGGCGAGGTCGGCGAGGACCGGGTGGCCGGTGACGTCCTTGGGGGACACGGCGCGGTCCAAGGCAATCGCAAGCTTCACCGCCGACAGTGAGGTGCCGCCGCGGTCGAAGAAGTGGTCCCGCCGTCCGATCCGGTCCTGCGCGATGCCGAGCACCGTCGCCCAGGCGGCCGCCAGCCGCTGTTCGGTCGGCGTGGCCGGCGGCTCGTGATCGTCCTCGCCGGTGCCGAGTTCCAGGGCGAGCGCGCACAGCTTCTTCTTGTCGATCTTGCTGTTGGCGGTCAGCGGCAGACTCTGACGCCAGTGGAAGGACGCCGGGATCATGTACGCGGGCAGTGAGATGGCCAAGCGGTCCTGCAGGATGCCGGGCTCCAGGGGCTGGGGGCTGCAGTAGAAGGCCACCAGCTGCTTGCTCTGGTCGCCCCGTTCGACCACCACCACCGCGCCGTCGCGGACATCGGGGAGGCGCAGCAGGGTGTTCTCGATCTCGCCGATCTCGATCCGGAACCCGCGGATCTTGACCTGGGCATCGCGGCGGCCAAGGAACTCCAGCTTCCCCGAAGGGTGCCAGCGGCCGTAGTCGCCGCCGAGATAGAGCCGCATGCCTTCGTGGTGCGGATCGGCCAGGTAGGCCGCCTGGGTGCGTTCGGGGTCGTTGATGTAGCCGCGGCCGACACAGAGCCCGGAGAAGACGATCACGCCCGGGGCACCCAGCGGCACCGGCGTGAGGTGTTCGTCGACGACGTACACGCGCACGTTGTTGACCGCGCGGCCGAGCAGGATCCGGTCCGGCGCCCGGTCCATGACCTCGTGGTTGGTGTCGTCCGAGGTCTCTGTCAGCCCGTAGGCGTTGACCAGCCCAATCCCTGGCTGGGCGGTGAACCAGCGCTCGGCGAGCTCCTTCTTCAGCGCCTCACCGGTCACCGACACGTACCGCAGATCGGGCAGCGTGCGGGGGTGCCGTTCGAGATCGG
>NZ_JBEZKA010000039.1:0-56408 GCF_040651435.1 Streptomyces sp. NPDC048479 | reverse complement strand
ACTCGGTCGGACAATCGCCCACCAGATGACTTCAGTTGACCAGCTCTCGGCACATCACCAGCAACGACCAAACAGCCCCAAAGTTACCGGTATTGGTCCTAGGGCAGCCCCAGGGAGACAGGCGCAGGAACGCTAGGCCGTGAACCGGCCGGTGCGCCGGATCTCGGGGAAGTCGGTGGTCGCGCCGTCCAGCTCGAGGGCGCGCACCAGCCGCAGATGGTCCTGGGTGTTCACCACCCAGCCGATCACCTGAAGCCCTTCACCGTGGGCGTGCTCGACGGTCTCCAAGGTCAGCCTGCGGATGTTCAGCGCGAGGGAGGCGGCGCCCACCGCCTTCGCGCGGTCCACGACGTCGGCGCCCCAGCGGCTGGCGATGAGCACGGTCCGTACACCCGGCACCAGGGTGGCGATCTCGGCGATCGCGTCGTCGTGGAAGGACGACACCTCGACGCGTTGGACGAGATCGCGGCGGCGCATCGCCTCGGCGAGTGCCCGGGCCGCGGCCACGTCCTTGATCTCCGCCTGGAGCGGTGCCCGTACGGCGTCGAGCACCTCCTCGAAGACCGGTACCCGTTCGCCGTCGCCCGCGTCGAGCTCCCGCAGCTCGGCGAGGGTCTTGTCGGCGATCGGGCCGTTTCCGCCGGTCGTACGGTCCACGTCGGCGTCGTGCATGACGACGAGGGCGCCGTCCTTGCTGAGATGCAGATCCAGTTCGATGGCGTCCATGCCGGCCTGCTCGGCACGGATGAAGGAGCGCAGGGTGTTCTCCGGCTCGACGCCCATGACCCCGCGATGACCGATGGTGAGGAAAGTCAAGATTCTCTCGCTTCCGTCGACGGCGGCTCCCACGCGCGACGCATCCCGGCATCGGCGCGGCAAGTTCGCAGCCTAACGGGCCGCCTGCGCGATGGAACCGGTCTCGCGCGGCGGAGTGGAGCGGGCCGCTCTGGCCTCCGCGATCCTCAGGACGAAACCGGTGATGAGGGCTGCGACAAGGACGGCTCGGGTGCTCACGCGGTACGGCTCCGGGGGCGAGGCGGGTCGGGCGGACGCGTCCGTCCTGCTGGCAGCCGGCTGCGTGCCGCGCGCCGCTTCACCCGCGCGTGGGCGCGTCTCCCCGTGGCTTGACGCGATAGTGCGCGCGACCAGCCGGCCGGGGCGCGGCAGGCTCCGAGGGGACTGATAGAAGCCATCGCATCAATCCTGGGTAGACCGCAAAACTTTCGGTGACCATGGGGTCGGGCAGGATAATTTCCCAAGTCTCTACTTGTACGGGGGAACCTCGCACGGATACGGTGTCTTGACGCGAGGTTCTCCCGTAGAGGAAGTGACATGACGGAAATTCTTGTGCAGGACATTGCCGCAGGGGGCATATCCTCCGCTGCCCGGGTGATCGAGCACGCGGCCTGGCCGACGCTCAAGAGTGCCGTCGAGCAGATCCGGCCCTGGCAGTCCAAGGACGGCTCGATCGATTTCGACGCCGAGGGCGCCCCGACCCGTGTTGTCGTCGAGGCCGCGCTCGACCGGGTGATCGACGCCGTGGAGGAGCTCTCGCCGCTCCTCCCGCACGACGCCGCGTACCACCGCGCGCTCGTCGCCGATCTGCACAAGTGGGCCGACAGCGCCTTCGACGTCCCCGACTTCCTGGACTCGCTGCTCGCCTTCCAGCCCGCCGCGGGCCGCGTGGACGGACTGCAGCACCTGGTCGTCTTCCCGATGTACACGCAGAACGGCAACCCGGACCGCAATCTCGAAGCGGTCGTGCTGCGCATGGTCTGGCCCGACTGGCTCTCCGAGCTGGAGCGCACCCGCTACGACAACCCCCTCTACTGCGGCATCACCTTCGAGGACTTCACCGCCGGATACGACACCAACTCCGCGGTGCTCTTCCCGGAGACCATCGCCGTGCGTGAAGCTCCCGAGCGCTTCACCTGGGGCGGCATCTTCTGCGACCGCGAGGCCGCGCGCTTCCGCCGCGTCACCGACGAGGCCGTACGCGTCCTCGGCCTCGAACTCCCCGAGGACATCCAGGAGATGGTCGGCGACCAGGCCCGCTGCGAGCAGGCCTTCGTGCTCTGGGACATGGTCCACGACCGCACCCACAGCCATGGCGACCTGCCCTTCGACCCCTTCATGATCAAGCAGCGCCAGCCGTTCTGGATGTACGGCCTGGAGGAGCTGCGCTGCGACCTCACCGCCTTCAAGGAGGCCGTGAAGCTCGAGGCCGAGGGCAACGCGCACGGCCGCGATGTGCAGTACGCCGTGCTCTTCGACCGGATGTTCCGCTTCCCGGTCAGCGGTGACCGCGTGCGCAACTACGACGGGCTCGGCGGCCAGCTGCTCTTCTCGTACCTCCACAAGCACGATGTGGTGCGCTGGACCGACAACACTCTGAAGATCGACTGGGACCGGGCACCGCAGGTCACCAATGATCTCTGCGCCGAGATCGAGAAGCTCTACCGCGACGGTATCGACCGGCCCAAGCTGGTCCACTGGTTCGCCGCGTACGACCTGGTCTCGACTTATCTCGCACCGCACCCCGGTTCCCGCTGGGCCAAGGGCCCCGATGCCCTCGATCTGTCACAGCCGCCCCGTAAACTTGTCGACGACGTGCTCCCGGACGAGTTTCCGCTCAGCATGTTCTATGAGGCGCTGTCGAAGAAGCTGAAGGCTGTGATCGCCTCCACCAAGGGGATCACCGCCGCGAGCGCCGAGCGGGTGGCCGCGTGAACGCTCGCACGGAGGAGGCGACGACCATGATGGAAAACGGCAGAGGTCCGCTGGAAGGCGCCGTGGTCGCGGTGGCCGGAGCGGCAGGCCCGGCCGGCCGGGCCTGCCTGCTGCGCCTGGCCGAGGCCGGTGCGACAGTCGTCGCCTCCGACGCTGACCCCGGGCGTCTCGCCGAGGCGGTCGATGCCGCCCGGTACGCGCACGGCGGTGCGACCGTCACCGGGGACACCGTCGACCTTCTCGACCTGAACGCCACGCGGGAGTGGGCGGACAGGACCGAGAAGGAGTTCGGCCGGATCGACGGACTGGTCCATCTCGTCGGCGGCTGGCGCGGCAGCGCCTCCTTCGCCGAGACCAACCTCGCCGACTGGGAGCTTCTCGAGAAGCTGCTGATCCGTACCGTCCAGCACACCTCGCTCGCCTTCCACGACGGCTTGCTGCGCAGCGACCGCGGCCGCTACGTGCTGATCAGCGCGGCCGGCGCCAGCCAGCCGACCGCGGGCAATGCCGCGTACGCCGCCTCCAAGGCCGCGGCCGAGGCCTGGACGCTCGCGCTCGCCGACGCCTTCCGTAAGGCAGGGGGCGAGGAGGGGCCGAAGACCGCGGCTGCCATCCTGGTGGTCAAGGCACTCGTGCACGACGCCATGCGTGCCGAGCGCCCGAATGCAAAATTCGCGGGCTTCACGGACGTGACGGAACTGGCCGAAGCCATCGCCGGAGTCTGGGACCGGCCCGCCCGGGAAGCGAATGGACAGCGCCTGTGGCTGACCCCCAAGCCGTGACACCGACGAAGACCGATGCTCGGCGCCACCATGATCCGTCCGTAAGAGGCTTTGCGAGCGACAACTACGCGGGCGCTCACCCCGAGGTCCTCGCGGCGCTCTCGCTCGCCAACGGCGGTCACCAGATCGCCTACGGCGAGGACGAGTACACCGAGCACCTCCAGCGGGTCATGCACAGTCACTTCGGCCCGACGGCGGAAGCCTTTCCGGTTTTCAACGGCACCGGCGCCAATGTGACGGCTCTTCAGGCGCTCACCGACCGCTGGGGCGCTGTGATCTGCGCCGAGTCCGCGCACATCAATGTCGACGAGGGCGGCGCGCCGGAGCGGATGGGCGGGCTGAAGCTGCTGACCGTACCGACTCCGGACGGCAAGCTGACGCCCGAGCTCATCGACCGCCAGGCGTTCGGCTGGGACGACGAGCACCGGGCGATGCCGCAGGTCGTCGCGATCACTCAGAACACCGAGCTGGGCACGGTCTACACGCCCGACGAGATCCGGGCCATCTGCGAGCACTCGCACGAGCGCGGGATGAAGGTCTATCTCGACGGTGCCCGGATAGCCAACGCCGCCGCGTCGCTGAACGTCCCGATGCGGACGTTCACCAACGCCGTCGGCGTCGATGTCATCTCCTTCGGTGGCACCAAGAACGGCATGCTCTTCGGCGAGGCCGTCGTCGTCCTCAATCCGGACGCCGTCAGCCATATGAAGCACCTGCGCAAGCTGTCGATGCAGCTCGCCTCCAAGATGCGCTTCGTTTCGGTGCAGTTGGAGGCGCTACTGACGCGCGATCTGTGGCTGCGCAACGCCAGGCACGCCAACAGCATGGCCCAGCGGCTGGCGCAGGGCGTGGGTGGGGTCGACGGTGTGGAGATCCTCCACCCCGTACAGGCCAACGCGATTTTCGCGCGTCTGCCGCACGATGTGAGCGCGCGTCTGCAGAAGCGTTTCCGCTTCTACTTCTGGGACGAGGCGGCGGGAGACGTCCGCTGGATGTGTTCCTTCGACACCACCGAAGAGGATGTCGACGCCTTCGTCCAGGCGCTGAAGGAAGAGATGGCGAAGTAGACCTCGCTGTATAAATATGTGGCCGACCGGAAATTGATTGACGTCCGGTCGGCCGCTTCCTTAGGGTCGGCGGGTATGGAGCTGATCCAGCAGAACCCTGAACTGTCTGCGTATCTCGCCGCTGACGAGGTCATCGACCATGAACACCCGCTGGTGCGGCAGACGGCCGCTCGTCTCCGTAGCGATGGTGTCGATGCATACGCATACGCCAAGGCGGCCTTTGAATTCGTCCGCGACACCATCCCGCACTCCAGCGACACGGGGGACGTGCGGGTCCCCTGGCGTGCTTCCGACGTCCTCGCGCAGCGCACCGGCATCTGCTGCGCCAAGTCCCACGCGCTCGTCGCCCTGCTGCGCGCCGGGTCCATCCCTGCCGCCTTCTGTTACCAGCGACTGAATGTCGTCCATGGGCTGGCGGCGCTGAAGCTTCCCGGCGGCAGCGGGGAGTGGGCGCGGCTGGATCCGCGCGGCAACAAGTCCGGAATCGACGCACAGTTCTCGCTCGCGAAGGAGCGCCTCGCTTACGAGGTGCGGCCGGAGTCCAATGAGATGGACTATCCAGTGCTCTATGATGTACCCCATCCAGTCGTGCTCGACGCTCTCCGGGCGGCGCCCGACCTGGAGACCCTCTGGACCCTGTACCCGGCCGAACTGTGAGGCACGACGAACCATGACGCTCACGCTCACCGTGTCCGACGAGGTCCTGGACCTCGCGCCCGGCTTCATCCATCTGGCCGTCGAGGCCCGCGGACTGGTCAACGGGGAGAGCAATGCCGACAGTTCGGCCCTGCTGGACGTTGCCGCGCGGAGGCTCGCCGAGCGCCTGGACGGGCACGCCCCGCACGAGGACCCGCACATGGTGGCCTGGCGTGCGGCGTACTCCGCCTTCGGTGCCAAGCCGTCCCGTACTCGCAATTCCGCCGAGGCGCTGGCCAAACGGGCGCTCGCCGACGGCGGGCTGCCGCGCATCAACCGGCTGGTCGATCTCTACAACGCGATCAGC
Source organism: Streptomyces sp. NPDC048479 (assembly GCF_040651435.1). Lineage (NCBI taxonomy): Bacteria > Bacillati > Actinomycetota > Actinomycetes > Kitasatosporales > Streptomycetaceae > Streptomyces > Streptomyces sp. NPDC048479. The sequence goes on along the minus strand of NZ_JBEZKA010000039.1, from coordinate 50,826 downwards.
GTGGCCCATCTGATTCCGGTCGGCGGTGAGGACACCGACCACATCCAGGGCGGATTGCGGCTCGTACGGGCCACGGGTGAGGAGCCGTTCGTCACCGTCGCCGGGGGTGAGGAGACAGTCGAGCATCCGGACGCCGGCGAGGTCGTCTGGTGCGACGACGAAGGCGTCACCTGCCGGCGCTGGAACTGGCGCCAGGGCGTACGCACCCGGCTCACCGAGGAGTCGGTGAACGCACTCTTCCTGCTGGAGGGCATGGCCCCCATGACGAACGGCGAGCTCGAGGCCGCAGCCGCCGAACTCGCCGAGTCGCTGGAGAAGCTGAGCCCCGGAGCGCGGATCACCGTCCGCCCGCCCCGGTAACGGCTCCTGTGGTCTCAGCCCGCCTCGCGGACCTCGGCCGGAGTCGGCGCCGTACCCCCGAGGTGGGCGGGCACCCACCAGGTGTCGCCCGCGTCCTTGGGGCGTACGGGATAGGCGCGCTGGGCCGCTTCCAGGAGCTCCTGGCAACGCTCGCGCAGCCGCCGGGTGATCGCGCCCGCGTACTGGTCGGCGGGGGCCTCGACCGGCTCGCCGACGCGGATGGTGACGGGGATGTGGCTGCGCCTGAAGTTACGCGGCCGGCCCTTGGTCCAGATCCGCTGGGTGCCCCACAGGGCCATCGGGATCAGCGGCACGCCGGCCTCCTGGGCCAGCCGGGCCGCACCCGACTTGAAGCTCTTGAGCGTGAACGACTGCGAGATCGTCGCCTCCGGGAAGACCCCGATGATCTCGCCCGAGCGCAGCGACTCGAGCGCGTGCGCGTACGCCGTCTCACCCTGCTTGCGGTCCACCGGGATGTGCTTCATTCCGCGCATCAGCGGGCCGGAGATCTTGTGCCGGAAGACGGATTCCTTCGCCATGAAGCGCACCAGGCGCTTCTGGGGGAGCGCCGCGAGTCCGGTGAAGATGAAGTCCAGGTAGCTGATGTGGTTGCTGACGAGCACAGCGCCGCCCGAGCGCGGGATGTTCTCCGAACCTTGAGTGTCGATCTTCAGGTCCCACGCCTTGAACAGGGTTCGAGCGGCGCCGACGACCGGCCGATAGACGAGCTCTGCCATCTGGAGAGGGCCCTTCTGTTGTGCCCGGGGAGGGTTCTCCCGGCGGAAGTTACGCAGCCGTAGGTTTTCGGCATTGGGCAGATCGTGCCGCATACGCAGCCTACTGACCAGTCCTGGCGGCTCGGGCGGGCGAGATTCTTGTCACGTGCTTACGTGTCCCCTCATGACCGTGCCGTGGTGGCGCGGCGGAAGAGCAGGTACAGCTCGCATCCCAAGCAGTACCCGAATGCGGCGTTGAGGAACGCGGCGGCGAGAGCGCATCCGGTGGCGGTGAGGGCCAGCCACGACGGACCCCAGAAATAGCCGACCAGGCCGAGCAGGGCGAAGGCCAGGCCCACGGCCTGCGCGAAGCGCGGCGGAGCCGGCGACTCGAACTCGGCCGGCGGCCCGATGCGCGGCCGTACCGCGGTGCGGAACAGCCATCCGTACGGAGAACGCGGCACGCCGAACACCGCTCCCGCGGCGAAGCAGAGAGCCTGCCAGGCGAGCAGGACGCCGCTGCCCGTGACAAGAACCGCGGCGAGTACGAGCGTGGTGACGGCGGCTCCGAAGCGCGGGCCCCTGACGTCGATGTCCATGCCCGACAGCATCGCGCAGAAGATCCGCTGTGCGGGGCCGGGAATCTTTGCGGTCCTGTGAACGCTGCAGCGGTGGATGACAGGACTCGTGGTGTGTGCGGTGGTGCTCGCGGCGGCGAGCGTCTTTGGGCTCTGGCAGCGGCGGAGCGGTGGGAGGATGAAGGTGCGCGGGCGGGACGCGGAGAGACGCCTCGGTGCGGCCGAGTTGGGCGTGGAGCTGGGCCGGCGGGCGACACTCGTCCAGTTCTCGAGCGCGTTCTGCCAGCCCTGCCGGGCGACCCGGCGCACCCTCGCCGAAGTGTCGGACATGATCGACGGCGTGTCGCATGTGGAGATCGACGCGGAGGAGCGGCTCGCTCTGGTCCGTGACCTCAACATCCTCAAGACACCCACCGTGCTGGTGCTCGACGCGAGCGGCCGCATCGTCACCAGGGCCTCCGGACAGCCCCGCAAGGCGGATGTGATCGCCGCGCTCGGACAGGCGGTGTGACGCCCCGTGACTCGTGTCGCACATCCTGGAACACGCTTGACTGCACCCGCCATCCATCGTCACGCTGACGCTGTGCCTCAAGAACTCCTTCTCTACGGGCGGCCCCATGTGGACCTCGTCCGAAACGCGAGTGCGCGCTGTCCGGCTGTCTGAGCAGCCACGGCCGCCCCGTTCGCATCCCCTGCAGAAGGACAACTCCATGACGGCTTCGCCCGATCTCGGCACCGCTCAGCTGGCCTCTCCCGACCTGCTCCGCTCCGTCTTCCGGCAGCACGCCGCGGGCGTCGCGGTGATCACCGCCCAGGGCGACCACCCCGTCGGATTCACCGCCACATCCCTCAACTCCGTGGCCGCCGAACCTCCGTTGATCTCGTTCGGTGTGGGTACGTCCTCGTCCAGCTGGCCGGTCATCGCCAGGGCCGAGCACATCGGCGTACACGTACTCGGCGAGCACCAGCAGGAGCTGGCCGCGACCTTTGCGCGCAGCGGCGCCGACCGTTTCGGGCAGCCCACCCGATGGAGTACCGGTCCGGAGGGCGTCCCGGTCCTTGACGGCGTACTGGCCTGGCTGGTGTGCCGTGTCGTCGGCCGCGTCCAGGCCGGGGACCATCGCATCGTGATCGCCGAGGCCGTCGTCGGCGACCCCGCGGGGGCCGGCCGTCCGCTGCTCTACCACCAGGGACGCTTCAACGCTCTGCGGGACTGAGAGTTCCCGGAGCCTGCCGGTTACGGAGCGTTGGCAAGGTCACAGGACTAAGCGCTTGCATATGTGGAAAGAGGTGGGTGTACTGACGAGTAATATTTCGTTCGGAGCGCGGGCCGCCCCGACCGGGATCCGCCCAGTAAGGCGCCTATGCTGCCAACAGAAGGCAGCTCAGTAGAGACGATGCAGTAGGAGAGCCGGCGTGAGCTTGAGGATCGTTGTCTGTGTGAAGTACGTGCCCGACGCCACCGGCGACCGGCACTTCGCCGATGACCTGACCGTGGACCGCGAAGACGTCGACGGCCTGCTGTCGGAGCTCGACGAGTACGCGGTCGAGCAGGCGCTGCAGATCGCCGACGAGGCGGACGACGCGGAGATCACCGTGCTGACCGTCGGCCCCGAGGACGCCAAGGACGCGCTGCGCAAGGCGCTCTCCATGGGCGCCGACAAGGCCGTCCACGTCGAGGACGACGATCTGCACGGCACCGACGTCATGGGCACCTCGCTGGTGCTCGCCAAGGCCATCGAGAAGACCGGCTACGACCTGGTCATCGCCGGTATGGCCTCGACGGACGGCACCATGGGCGTGCTCCCGGCGATCCTCGCCGAGCGCCTGGGCGTTCCGCAGGTCACGCTGCTCTCCGAGGTCTCGGTCGAGGACGGCGTCGTCAAGGGCCGCCGTGACGGCGACACCGCGAGCAAGCAGCTCGAGGCGTCCCTGCCGGCCGTCGTCTCCGTGACGGACCAGTCGGGCGAGGCCCGCTACCCGTCCTTCAAGGGCATCATGGCCGCCAAGAAGAAGCCGGTGGAGTCCCTGGACCTGGAGGACCTTGAGATCGACGCCGACGAGGTCGGCCTCGAGGGCGCCTGGACCGCGGTCGACTCGGCCGCCGAGCGCCCGGCCCGTACCGCCGGCACGATCGTCAAGGACGAGGGCGAGGGCGGCAAGCAGCTGGCCGAGTTCCTTGCGAGCCAGAAGTTCATTTAGCTGCCGGGGGTCCGGGGGTTGCCCCCCGGGTCAACACAGCATCTGAGGCTCGCTGAGCCCCCAACTGCCCCCAGATACTTCGCATTCGCAGGAGAGCAATCCCATGGCTGAAGTTCTCGTCTATGTCGACCACGTGGACGGCGCCGTCCGCAAGCCCACCCTTGAGCTGCTGACGCTGGCCCGCCGCATCGGCGAGCCCGTCGCCGTCGCCCTCGGCTCCGGCGCCGATGCCACCGCGCCCGCGCTCGCCGAGCACGGTGCGGTCAAGGTCCTCACCGCCGACGCGCCCGAGTTCGCCGACTACCTCGTCGTGCCGAAGGTCGACGCGCTGCAGGCGGCGTACGAGGCCGTCTCCCCGGCCGCCGTGCTCGTCCCGTCCTCCGCCGAGGGCAAGGAGATCGCGGCCCGCCTGGCGGTCCGTATCGGCTCCGGCATCATCACCGACGCCGTCGACCTCGAGGCCGGCGACGAGGGTCCGGTGGCCACGCAGTCCGCGTTTGCCGCCTCCTTCACCACCAAGTCCCGTGTCTCCAAGGGCACTCCGGTCATCACCGTGAAGCCGAACTCGGCCGCCGTGGAGGCCGCTCCGGCCGCGGGCGCCGTCGAGGCCCTGACCGTCACCTTCTCCGAGAAGGCCACCGGCACCAAGGTCGTCGCGCGCACCCCGCGTGAGTCGACCGGCCGTCCCGAGCTGACCGAGGCCGCGATCGTGGTCTCCGGCGGCCGTGGCGTCAACGGCGCCGAGAACTTCCACATCATCGAGGCGCTGGCCGACTCGCTCGGTGCCGCTGTCGGTGCCTCGCGCGCCGCCGTGGACGCCGGCTGGTACCCGCACTCCAACCAGGTCGGCCAGACCGGCAAGTCGGTCTCCCCGCAGCTGTACATCGCCTCCGGTATCTCCGGCGCGATCCAGCACCGGGCCGGCATGCAGACCTCGAAGACCATCGTGGCCATCAACAAGGACGCCGAGGCCCCGATCTTCGACCTGGTCGACTACGGCGTCGTCGGCGACCTCTTCGAGGTCGTCCCGCAGCTGACCGCAGAGGTCCAGACCCGCAAGGGCTGACCCGCGGAAGTCTTCTACGGCCCGGGGCCGCACGGTGAACACCACCGCGCGGCCCCGCACGCTTTCGGGTGACCATTGACGCAGGTCGCGACCGCCTATTAACTTCGCTATACGGATTGTTGATTCCGTGGAGCGGAAAACAGGAGGGTGCAGGATGGGCCAGCAGGAGAAGGTGGCAACGAGCCTCGCCGGAGCGGTCAGCGAGGGCATCAGCGCCTCCCTCGCGCCGGTGGACGCGGAACTCGCCCGCCGCTACCCGGGAGACCCCGGCACCCGCCAGCCCGTCCACACCGTCTACGTACCCGGTGATGTCTTCGTCGCCGACACCATCCGTTCCTGGGGCGACCAGGCGCTGGCGGCGCTCGACGAGCACGCACCGGACGCCGCATCCTTCGCCGCCGTCCTCGGCCTCTCCGACGAGCTCGCGGGACCGGTGTACGACCGCGTACGGGCCAAGCTGGAGCGCGAGCCCGTCGAGGACCTGCGCATCGACTTCGAGGACGGCTACGGCGGCCGCGGTGACGCCGACGAGGACGCCCACGCGGCCCGGGCCGCCCGTCTGATCACCGATGCGTACGCCAGTGGCACCGCCGCCCCGTACATGGGCATCCGCATGAAGTGCATGGAAGCAGCCGTACGCGACCGTGGCATCCGTACCCTCGACATCTTCCTCACCGGGCTGATGGAGGCCGGCGGTCTGCCCGACGGACTCGTCCTGACCCTCCCCAAGGTCACCTACGCCGAGCAGGTCACCGCCATGGTGCGGCTCGTCGAGGAGTTCGAGAAGGCGCGTGGCCTGGCGGTCGGCCGGATCGGCTTCGAGATCCAGATCGAGACCAGCCAGTCCATCCTCGCCGCCGACGGCACCGCCACCGTGGCCCGGATGATCGACGCTGCCGAGGGGCGGGCCACCGGACTGCACTACGGCACCTTCGACTACAGCGCCTGCCTCGGCGTCAGCGCCGCCTACCAGGCGAGCGACCACCCGGCCGCCGACCACGCCAAGGCCGTCATGCAGGTCGCGGCCGCGGGCACCGGCGTACGCGTCTCCGACGGCTCCACCAACGTCCTGCCCGTTGGCACGACCGAGAAGGTGCACGACGCCTGGCGGCTGCACTACGGACTCACCCGCCGCGCGCTGGCCCGCGCCTACTACCAGGGCTGGGACATGCACCCGGGCCACCTCCCGACCCGTTACGCCGCCGTGTTCGCCTTCTACCGCGAGGGCTTCGAGCAGGCCGCCGCACGGCTGTCCGCGTACGCCAACCACACGGGTGGCGACGTCATGGACGAGCCCGCCACCGCCAAGGCGCTGAGTGGCTATCTGCTGCGCGGCATCGACTGCGGCGCCCTGGACACCGCCGAGGTCGCCCGGCTCACCGGTCTCACCCGGGCCGATCTCGACGGGTTCGCCTCGCCCCGCCGCGGGGACCTCACGGCCACAGCCAAGTAGCCGCGGGACCTCATGGGCGTGGTCCGGGCGCGCCGTCGACGAGGTGCGCGGCCACGAGGACCGGGCGGAAGTTCGACCGCCGGCGGCTCCACCGGCACGACCGGCGGCAGGTCGACCGGTGGGTCGAGCACCTCGGGCGGCGGGCAGCACATCCACCAACCGCGGTTCGACGACTGGCGATCCGGACCCGGCCCCGGCGTCCGTCTGCCACTCCATCGGCGGCGGCAGATACATCTGCCAGGTCCGGGCCCGTCTGCGTCCAGGGCGGGTACAGCGACAAGCCGGTGCCCGGCCTACCCGTCTGCCGGCGGCGGGAGCTCGCCCGAGCCGCGCGGGATCAGCACCGTCTCCAGCGCCACCTGCGCGGGCTCGTCGTCCACGCCGTCGAGACGGCGGAACAGCCGCTCGGCGGCGGTACGCCCGAGAGTCGCGGCGTCCTGGGCGATGACCGTGATGCCGAGCAGGTCGGCGAGTTCGATGTCGTCGAACCCGACCAGCGCGACCGGCCGGTCGCGCTCCGCCAGGACCCGTACGGCCGTCACCGTCACCCGGTTGTTGCCCGCGAACAGCGCGGTGACCGGCTCGGGGCCCGCCAGCATCGCCTCGACCGCAGCCCGCACCGGTTCCGGAGCGGTGGAGCCCAGCGACACCCAGCTGTCGTCCACCGCGAGCCCGGCGTCCTCCATGGCGGCGCGGTAGCCACGCACCCGCTCGGCAGCGGTGTGGATACGCGGCTGGTCGCCGATGAATCCGATACGGCGGTGGCCGTGCGCGATCAGATGCGCCACGCCCTTGCGGGCGCCGCCGAAGCTGTCGGAGAGCACCACGTCCGCGTCGATCTGACCGGCCGGGCGGTCCACGAACACCGTGGCGACGCCCGCCTTTATCTCCGGCTCCAGATAGCGGTGGTCGTGGCCGGCCGGGATCACGATCAGCCCGTCCACCCGACGGGCGCAGAGCGCGAGTACCAACTCCTGTTCGCGCTCCGGGTCCTCGGCGCTCGAACCGTTGATGAGCAGGGCGCCGTGGGCGCGGGCGACCTCTTCGACCGCGCGGTTCAGCGGCCCGTAGAAGGGGTCGGCGAGATCTTCGAGCACCAGCCCGATCGAGGCGGTGCGGCCCTTGCGCAGCACCCGTGCGCTGTCGTTGCGGCGGAAGCCGAGGGACTCGATGGCCTCGTGCACCCGGCGTTCGGTGTCGGGCGTGACGCCGGGTTCGCCGTTGACCACCCGGGAGACGGTTTTGAGGCCGACGCCGGCCCGCGCGGCGACATCTTTCATGGTGGGCCGATTGCCGTAGCGGGGCTCGGGGCCTCGGGTGCGGCCCGCCGTCGGCGGGTGACGGTCGGTCTCGGCCACAGTGCGCTGTCCTGTCGTTGTCCGGTGTGCGAGGGTGTGGCGTCGAGCATAGGCCCTGGACAACGTTGTCAGGGGAATGGAGACTGTTACTGAATCCGCAGGTCCGACAGCTCCCCGGGGGATCCCACACCGATGCATACCGACCTCGTCGCCGCGCTCGATATCGGCGGCACCAAGATCGCCGGCGCGTTGGTGGACGGCAGCGGCGGGATTGTGCTGCGGGCGCAGCGCCCGACACCCGCCCGTGAGGACGGCGACACCGTGATGCGCGCCGTCGAGGCGGTTCTGGCCGAGCTCGCCGCCTCCCCGCTCTGGGTGCGGGCATCGGCCGTCGGCATCGGCAGCGCTGGTCCGGTGGACGCCTCCGCCGGTACGGTCAGCCCGGTCAATGTCCCAGGCTGGCGCGACTTTCCGCTGGTCGCGCGGGTGCGCCGGGCCGCCGACGGGCTGCCCGTCGCGCTGGTCGGCGACGGCGTCGCGATGACCGCGGCCGAGCACTGGCAAGGCGCGGCCCGCGGCTACGACAACGCCCTGTGCATGGTCGTCTCGACCGGTGTCGGCGGTGGACTCGTCCTTGGCGGGAAGCTCCATCCGGGACCCACCGGCAACGCCGGGCACATCGGCCACATCAGTGTCGACCTGGACGGCGATCTCTGCCCGTGCGGCGCGCGCGGCTGCGTGGAGCGGATCGCCAGCGGCCCGAACATCGCACGCCGGGCGCTGGAGAACGGCTGGCAGCCCGGCCCCGACGGCGACACCTCGGCCGCCGCCGTGGCCGTCGCCGCCAGGGCCGGACACCCGGTCGCGGTCGCTTCCTTCGAGCGGGCGGCCCAGGCCCTCGCCGCCGGGATCGCCGCCACAGCGACCCTCGTCGAGATCGAGATTGCCGTCATCGGCGGAGGAGTGGCGGGCGCGGGCGATGTGCTCTTCGCGCCGCTGCGCCGTGCCCTGCACGACTACGCCACGCTCTCCTTCGTACAGCGGCTGACGGTGGCTCCGGCCCTGACGGGCACGGACGCCGGTCTGGTGGGTGCGGCCGCAGCCGCCTCGCTCGGCCGTGACGGCGAGGCGGCAGCGGTTGTCAGCAGCCGATCCTGAGGTCGGCCCAGTCGGCGTGGTCGGAGTCGACCCCGTCACCGCCGTCGGTGACCACCAGACGTACGACCTTCGCACCACTGACATCCGCCGAAATCGGCTGTGCGGGCATGGCGTTGGTCAGTACGTCCGTCGAGGCGGCCTTCTTCCCGTCCGCCCAGATCTCGAAGGCGACCGTACCCTTCGCCCCCTTCTCGTCGTCCAGGCCGACCTGCGCGGTGACGGTGGTGCACTTACCGCCCGCGTAGTACGCCACGGCGCTCGCGGCGTGCACACCGAGGCCCTTGGTGAAGACCTGGCCGCCGATGGTGATCGGCTTGCCGTCGCCGGCCTTGCTCTCGCCGTTGCTGGTGTCCTGCTCCACGGGACCCCAGCCGTTCTCCGCGCTCAGTGCGCCGAGATCACTGAGATACGTCCCGCCAGCGGGCGGCGCCACGACCACATGCACGCTCGCCGGTGCGGAGGTGGTGAGCCGCTGTCCGGTCAGCGAGCGGTACTTGGTCGTCAGCGTCAGTCCGTACGAGCCGGTCGCCGGCGCGGGACCGGCCGGCGCGGCCGGGGCACCGGCGGCGAGAGCCGGTGTGCCCAGCCCCGCCGCGCCGAGCAGCGCGGCGGCCAGCGCTCCGACGACTCTGTGGCGGGTACTGCGGGTGGGAAGGTGACGCATCGTAACGTTCCTCCGTACTCGCGCATTTTGGGATGGTGGCATGTACGTGTCAGTCGCGAGCGTTTACGGTAGGCCGTGTTGGAGTCTGTTGGAAGAGATGCGGTAACGGTTGTTCGATGTCTCGCCAAAACCCTTGACGACACCCCTTTCTGGGAGTGAGATCCAATTCTCGCGTTGGGTTGTGTTGAGTTGCACCCCGGAGGAGGGGACATGGCGCAGTCATCGTTCAACGGTTCTGCCGCGCCCGGGAGCGTGGCAGGACATCGGATGTCCCGGCGGAATCTGCTGCGTGGCGCAGCGGCGGGCGCAGGTGCGGTCGCGCTGCCCTCGCTGCTCGCCGCATGCGGCAGTGGGCCCGGCGGGGACGGCAAGACCATCACTTTGGGGTCCAACTCGTCCGACCCGGTGCCGAAGAAGGCTTTCGCCGACGCGTTCTCCGCGTACGGCAAGCAGTCGAAGGACGGACGGAAGGTCAAGGTCAACACCGTTGACCACAACACCTTCCAGGAGAACATCAACCGCTACCTGCAGGGCAAGCCGGACTCCGTCTTCATGTGGTTCGCGGGCTACCGCATGCAGTTCTTCGCCAAGAAGGGCCTGTTGCACGACATCAGCGACAACTGGGCGGGCTACCAGGGCTTCTCGCCGGCGCTGAAGGCCCAGTCCACAGGTGAGGACGGCAAGCAGTACCTCACGCCGTACTACTACTACCCATGGGCCGTCTTCCACCGGAAGAGCGTCTTCGAGCAGCACGGCTACCAGGCTCCCAAGACGCTCGACGAGTACATAGCGCTCGCCAAGCAGATGCAGAAGGACAAGCTCGTCCCCATCGCGTTCTGCGACAAGGACGGCTGGCCGGCGATGGGCACGTTCGACTACATCAATATGCGCAGCAACGGATACGAATTCCACAAGAACCTGATGGCCGGCAAGGAGGCGTGGACCGACAAGCGCGTCAAGGACGTCTTCGACACCTGGCGCAGCATCCTCCCGTACTGCCAGCCCGGAGCCAACGGCCGCACCTGGCAGGAGGCCGCGACCAGTCTGCAGAAGAAGCAGGCGGGTATGGCGGTCTTCGGACTCCCGCACCCCGGCGCCCAGTTCCCCAAGGGCGAGCAGGCCGACATCGACTTCTTCCCGTTCCCGGTGATCAATCCCGAGCACGGACAGGACGCGGTCGAGGCGCCCATCGACGGGTCCTGCTCGCGAAGAAGTCGAAGGACCTCAAGAACGACAAGAGCCTGGAGAGCGCCAAGGACCTGCTCAAGTGGCTGGCCACGGGCAAGGCGGAGGACATCTATCTCGCCAGTGACCCCAACAACATCGCCGTGAGCGACCAGGCCGACATCTCCAAGTACTCCCCGCTGCAGAAGAAGGCCGTCGAACTCGTCTCCGGCGCCAAGCAGATCTCGCAGTTCCTGGACCGGGACACGAGGCCGGACTTCTCCTCGACCGTGATGATCCCGGCCATTCAGACCTTCATCAACAAGCCGAAGGACGTGGATGGGTTGGTCAACAGCATCGAGAGGCAGAAGAGGACCATCTTCGCCTCCGAAGACTGACTGACACCGGCCGAAACCGACTTGGAGCCACCACCCGTGCCGCTGCTGCAATCTCCCGGGGGACAACCCCCGGACCCCCGGCCGGAACCGCAGGCCGACCGGGGCACCCCGAACGACACCGCGGGGCGAACGAGAGTGAGCACCCCGCGGCGCGCCGCTCGACGAGGTCCGCGGCGGTTCACCCGCCGCGACCTCGCCGTACTCGGCGTGCTGCTGGGCATACCGATCCTGCTTGACGTAGCCATCGTGTGGGGGCCGACCCTCGCCTCCATCGTGCTCTCCTTCACCAGCTGGGACGGCATCGGAGACATCCACTGGGTCGGCACGAAGAACTACGAGAACCTCTTCACCAACTATCCGCAGTTCTGGCCCGCCGCCCGCCACAACCTGCTCTGGCTGGCCTTCCTCGGACTGATCGCGACCCCGTTCGGACTGCTGCTGGCCGTCCTCATCGACCGGGGCGTACGGTTCAGCCGCTTCTACCAATCGACGCTCTACATGCCGGTGGTGCTCTCGCTCGCCGTCGTCGGCTTCATCGCCCAGCTGGTCTTCTCCCGCGACCAGGGCGCGCTCAACGCGATCCTCGCGGACACCGAGAACCCCACCGACTGGCTCGGCGATCCCGACCTGAACATCTGGATGATCCTGCTGGCCGCGGCCTGGCGGCACACCGGCTATGTCATGATCCTCTACCTGGCCGGCCTCAAAGCCGTCGACCCCTCGCTGAAGGAAGCGGCCGCCATCGACGGTGCGAGCGAGCGGCAGACCTTCTTCCGTGTCGTCTTCCCGACCCTGCGGCCCGTCAATGTCATCGTCGGCGTCATCACTGTCATCGAGGCGCTGCGCGCCTTCGACATCGTCTACGCCGTCAACAAAGGCAGAAACGGCCTGGAGCTGCTCTCGGTCCTCGTCACCGACAACATCATCGGCGAGGCCAGCCGGATCGGCTTCGGTTCCGCGATCGCCGTGGTGCTGCTGCTTGTCTCCATGGGATTCGTCGTGACGTATCTGGTCCAGGAGATCCGTGGGGAGAAGAACCGATGACGATCGACACCGCCCCGGCGCCCGCCACCACACCGGCCGCGGCCCCATCGCCCCGCAAGCGCGCCCTGCGCCCCGGCCGGCTCGGCGTGCACGCGTTCCTGATGACTGTCTCGCTGGCCTTCCTGGCGCCCCTGCTGCTCGCGGTGTACGCCTCGCTGCGGCCGTACGACGAGACCTCCGAGCACGGCTACTTCTCGCTGCCGAAGAAGCTCTCCTTCGACTACTACCAACAGGCCTTCAGCGACTCGGGGATGATGAAGTACTTCATCAACACCCTGATCATCGCCGTGCCGGGAGTGCTGCTCGCGCTCTTCTTCGCCTCCTTCGTCGCCTTCGCCGTGTCACGGCTGAGGATGCGCGGCTCGATCGTGCTGCTGATGCTCTTCACCGCCGGCAATCTGCTGCCCCAGCAGGTGATCGTCACTCCGCTGTACGTCCTGTTCAACCGCATCCCGTTGCCGTACTGGATGTCCGACTCGATGACGATGTTCGACTCGTACTGGGCCGTCATCTCCGTCCAGGTCGGATTCCAGATCGGGTTCTGTGTCTTCGTCCTCGCCAACTTCATGCGCACCCTGCCCCAGGAGATCCTGGAGGCGGCGATCGTGGACGGCGCGAGTGTGTGGACGCAGTACTGGCGCATCACGCTGCCGCTCTGCCGCCCCGCCCTCGCGGCGCTCGGCACGCTGCAGTTCACCTGGATGTACAACGACTTCCTCTGGGCGCTCGTCTTCATCTCCGACGGCGACAAGCTGCCCATCACCTCGGCGCTGAACAACCTCCGCGGTCAGTTCTTCACCGACTACAACCTGCTGGCGGCGGGTTCGGTGATCGTGGCACTGCCGACGCTGCTGGTCTTCCTGCTGCTCCAGCGCCACTTCATCGCCGGGCTCACCCTCGGCTCCACCAAGGGCTGAGTCGGACGGGCAGGCCGGCTTCCGTCCCGGCCCGGGGCGGAAGCCGCGTCACGCTAGACCACCGCCTCCGCGGTCCGCTGCGGAACGACCACCAGGAAGGCGTCCGATTCGAGGTCCATCACGACCTCCGCCACCAGACCCTCGTCCCGGCGTGCCCGTGCGAACTCCTCGGCCGGCCAGCTGCCGCGCGGGCCCCCGGCGGGAAACTGCTCCAACACCGTACGGCGCATCCCGCACCCCCTTGTCTCTCCCGCTCCAACGACGCTCCGCGCCCGGGTGTCACGCCCCGGCGGGGGCATCCGTTCGTATGGTGAGACGCGTCAGGGCGCGGGACGGTGGTGGTGAACCGGCAACAGCACGGCCACAGTTGTGTACGTGATCAACCGGCCGGTTCCTGCAACGGGTTTCCGTGGCAGGGTGTTGCGGGCAATCCACTGAGGGCTACGGCAGAGGGGGAACCGTGATCGTCTGGATCAACGGTGCGTTCGGAGCGGGCAAGACCAGTACCGCACGCGAACTGATCGATCTGATCCCGAACAGCACGCTCTACGACCCCGAACTGATCGGCGGCTCCCTCGGCTACCAGCTGCCCCAGAAGCGGCTCGCCGAGGTGAGCGACTATCAGGATCTGCCGATCTGGCGGCGGCTCGTGGTGGACACCGCCGCGGCGCTGCTCGCCGAGCTGGGCGGGGTGCTGGTGGTGCCGATGACGCTGCTGCGCCAGGAGTACCGCGACGAGATCTTCGGCGGGCTCGCCTCCCGCAGGATCGCGGTGCGCCATGTGCTGCTGTCCCCGGGTGAAACGATCCTGCGCGAGCGGATAGCCAACCGCGAGGAGCCGGACATCCCCGACGCCGAACAGCGCGTCAGACAGTGGGCGTACGAACACATCGAGCCCTATCTCGTGGCCCTCGACTGGATCAGCGCGGACGCGCACGTCATCGACACCAGCCGGCTCGATCCGCAGGAGACGGCGCAGCGGATCGCCGAAGCGGTACGGACCGGGGCCGCCGCGGCCTGCGAGATCGTCCAGACGCCCGAGCCGAGCGCCGAAACTCTCGCCGCCGGAGTGCTGCTCTTCGACGAGGCGGACCGGGTGCTGCTCGTCGACCCCACGTACAAGCCGGGCTGGGAGTTCCCCGGCGGGGTGGTGGAGCGCGGCGAGGCACCCGCACGCGCGGGGATGCGCGAGGTCACCGAAGAGCTCGGCATCGAACTCGGGGAGGTGCCCAGGCTGTTGGTGGTCGACTGGGAGCCGCCGCGGCCGCCGGGATTCGGCGGACTGCGGCTGCTCTTCGACGGCGGCCGGCTGCCGAGCGGTGAGGCGCGGCGGGTGCTGCTGCCCGGATCGGAGCTGCGCGGCTGGCGGTTCGTCGGCGAGGAGGAGGCGGCGGAACTGCTGCCGCCGCCCCGTTACGAACGCCTGCGCTGGGCGCTGCGCGCGCGCGAGCGCGGGACCGTGCTCAACCTGGAGGCCGGCGTCCCCGTCGGCTGACGCGCAACATCCCCGCGTCCGGAGTCAGCTGGTCACCGTCGTGCCGGACCCGCACGGATCCAACTTCTCCGCGATCTCCGCCGAGCGCTCAAGCTTTCTTGGACTCGGCGTAGTTGACCAGGAAGAGGGCCTCGGCGACGGACAGCCGCTCCAGCTCCTCGGGCGACACCGACTCGTTCACCGCATGGATCTGTGCCTCGGGCTCGCTCAGGCCGATCAGCAGGATCTCCGCCTCGGGGTAGAGCGCGGCGAGCGTGTTGCACAGCGGGATCGAGCCGCCCATGCCGGCGGACTGCATCTCCTCGCCCGGGTACGCGATGCGCATCGCGTCGGCCATCGAGGTGTACGCCGGGCTGGAGACGTCCGCCCGGAACGGCTGGCCCTGGCCCACCTGCTCGAGCGTGACGCGGGCGTTCCACGGAGTGTGCTTCTCGATGTGCGCGAACAGCAGCTTGGTCGCCTCGGCCGCGTCCTGGCCGGGCGGCACCCGCAGGCTGAGCTGCGCCCGGGCGGTCGCCGGGATGGAGGGGGTCGCACCGGCCACCGGGTGGCAGTCGATGCCGATCACGGTGACGGCGGGGCGCGCCCAGATACGGTCGGCGACCGTGCCGCTGCCGATCAGGCCCACACCGTCGAGGACCTTGGCGTCCTTGCGGAACTCGCCCTCCGGGTACTGCAGCCCCTCCCAGGTCGAGTCCGTGGTGAGCCCGTCGACCACCGTCGAACCGTCCTCGGCGCGCAGCGAATCGAGTACGCGGATGAGCGCGGCCAGCGCGTCGGGCGCGGCGCCGCCGAACTGGCCCGAGTGCAGATTGCCCTCGAGAGTGTCGACCTGGACCCGGATCATCGTCATACCGCGCAGCGTCGCCGTCACCGTCGGCAGGCCCACCCGGAAATTCCCGGTGTCGCCGATCACGACGGCATCGGCGGTCAGCAGTTCCGGGTGCGCCTCGGCATACTGCTCAAGACCACCCGTGCCCTGCTCCTCAGAGCCCTCCACGATCACCTTGATGCTCACCGGTACGCCGCCGTTCGCCTTGAGGCCGCGCAGGGCGAGCAGGTGCATGATGAAGCCGCCCTTGCAGTCGGCGGCGCCACGCCCGTACCAGCGGCCGTCCCGCTCGGTCAGCTCGAACGGCGGGGTCACCCACGCGGACTCGTCCAGCTTCGGCTGCACGTCGTAATGCGCGTACAGCAGCACCGTCGGCGCACCCTCCGGGCCGGGCAGCAGCCCGTACACCGACTGCGAACCGTCAGGGGTGTCCAGGAGCGCGACATCCTGGAACCCCTCGGCGCGCAGCGCACCGGCCACCCAGTTCGCGGCGGCCTCGCACTCGCTCTTCGGCGCCACGGCCTCGTCCGCCACCGATTGGAAGGCCACCAGCTCCGTGAGCTCCGCCTGGGCGCGGGGCATCAAAGAGGCAATGGTCTCGGCGATCGGATCGACGGTCATGGGCACGCTCCTCGTGGGTGCGACGTTGTGCGGTGTGTGTACGGCGAATGTGTGGTTGATCCTCGCACAGGGGCGGGAAGCGACCGCGCCGTAGGATGCCGTCGAAGGCGTGGATCATGCGTCGGATCGGGAGCAGAAGCAGATCGTGAGCAGCGAGAACGCAGATGCCGTAGGTGAGTACGGCGAGCCGGTGTGGGATGTCGTCGTGGTCGGCGGCGGGCCCGCGGGCGCTTCGGCGGCCTATGCGGCGGCGGTCGCGGGCCGCCAGGTGCTCCTGTTGGAGAAGTCGGAATTGCCCCGCTACAAGACCTGTGGCGGAGGGATCATCGGCCCCTCGCGCGACAGCCTCCCGCCAGGCTTCGAACTGCCGCTGCAGGACAGGGTGCACGCCGTCACCTTCTCTCTGAACGGCAGGCTGGCCCGTACCCGCCGCTCCAAGCGGATGCTCTTCGGGCTCATCAACCGACCCGAGTTCGACGCCGCTCTTGTGGAGCAGGCGCAGAAGGCCGGCGCCGTGCTGCGTACCGGCGCGACCGTCTCCCGCGTCGAGCAGCACGGCCCTGCCGTCCCGGACCGGCGCACGGTCGCCGTGGTGCTCGCCGACGGCGAGACCGTGCTGGCGCGTGCGGTCGTGGGCGCGGACGGCAGCGCCAGCCGGATAGGCGCGCATGTCGGGGTGAAGCTCGACCAGGTCGATCTCGGCCTGGAGGCGGAGATCCCGGTGCCGGCGACGGTGGCCGAGGACTGGGCGGGCCGGGTGCTCATCGACTGGGGGCCGATGCCCGGGAGTTACGGCTGGGTGTTCCCCAAGGGGCGGACGCTGACGGTCGGAGTGATCTCGGCCCGCGGTGAGGGCACGGCTACCAAGCGCTATCTGGAGGACTTCATCGCTCGCCTGGGGCTCGCGGGATTCGAGCCGGCGATCTCCTCGGGGCATCTGACCCGGTGCCGCAGCGACGACTCGCCGCTGTCGCGCGGGCGGGTGCTGGTGTGCGGGGACGCGGCCGGGCTGCTCGAGCCGTGGACCCGGGAGGGCATCTCCTTCGCGCTCCGGTCGGGGCGGCTCGCGGGGGAGTGGGCCGTACGGATCTCGGAGGCCCACGATGCCGTGGACGCCCGTCGGCAGGCGCTGAACTACGCGTTCGCGATCAAGGCCGGGCTGGGTGTGGAGATGGGGGTCGGGCGGCGGATGCTCGCGATCTTCGAGCGGCGTCCGGGGCTGCTGCATGCGGCGATCACCGGTTTGCGGCCGGCGTGGAAGGCGTTCGCGGACATCACGCGCGGATCGACGACGCTGGCCGGTCTGGTGCGTACGCATGCGGTGGCGCGGCGGGCACTGGAAATGATGGACCGGCGCGCCTAACGGGCTGCCCGGGCTGCCCCGAACCGTCCGGGCCGTCCGGGCCGTCCGGGCCGTCCGGGCCGTGCCGCCCCGGCAGTCCTGGGCCGGGTATCGCCCGGCGCCTGCGTCACGCTGTCGCCCGGTGACAGGGTGTTGCCCTGTGTCACGGTGTCGCCCGGCCCGGTGTCACTTGGTCACGGTGATCCGGAAGACGGGGTGCTTGTGCGCCGCGGCGAGCAGCTCCTCGTCCGTGGACTTGGCGTTGACGTCGCCGAAGAACCGGCCGACCTCCCAGCCCCAGCGCTCGAGGTAGGTGCGCAGCAGTACGGGCTTCTCCTCGTCGGTCAGCTCCACCGCGGTGAACTGCTGGGTCTTGCGGCCGACTTGGAGCTGCCCGCCGCCCGCGGTGCGCAGATTGCGGACCCACTGGGAGTGGCCGCGGGCGGAGATCAGATACGGGCCGCCCTCGTAGGGGAGGGGGTTGACCGGGATGCGTCGCCACTCGCCGCTGGTGCGGCCGCGCACGGAGAGCTCCGCGGTGCCCATCAGGCTGACGCCGCGTCTGGCCAGCCAGCCGATGGTGCCGTTGACGATGTTGTCGAAGCGGCCGGGCTTGATGTAGTGCGCCTGCGACATGGTGATCTCCACTGGTGTCGAGAGAATCATTGAGAGAGCACCGCTCTCGCTTGAGAGCAGTGTGCACCTGATCGGTGATCCAAAGCAAGAGCGGTGCTCTCGTTGTTGGTCAGTGCTCCGTAACGTGAAAGACTGCACCCCATGACCACGATCCGTGGGGCCAGGGAACGGGCCCGTATCGAAGTCACCGCAGCCATCAAGGACGAGGCTCGCAAACAGCTCGCGGCCGAGGGCGCGGCGAAGCTCTCCCTGCGCGCTGTCGCCCGCGAGCTGGGCATGGTGTCCTCCGCCCTCTACCGATACTTCCCGAGCCGTGACGATCTGCTGACCGCCCTCATCGTCGACGCCTACGACGCGGTCGGCGCCGCAGCCGAGACCGCCCTCGCCGCCGCCCCGGCCCCGGACGACCACCCCGCCCGCTGGACCGCGATCTGCTCGGCCGTACGCGCCTGGGCCCTCGCCCACCCTCATGAGTACGCCCTGATCTACGGCTCGCCGGTCCCCGGCTACACCGCGCCCCAGGACACCGTCGGACCCGCCTCCCGCGTCGGCCTCGCGCTGATCTCCGTCGCCCGCGACGCCCACCGCTCGGGCGGCATCGCGCTGCCGCCGCTCGCCGGGGAACTGCGCCCCGAAGCGCACCGGCTCACCGCCGATATCGCCCCCGACCTGCCGCCCGCCGTCGTGGTGGCCCTGGTGGCCGCGTGGTCCCAGCTCTTCGGCCTCATCTCCTTCGAGCTCTTCGGCCAGTTCAACCGGGTCGTCGAGGAGCGGGACGTCTTCTTCGGCCAGGCCGCGGCCCGCCTCGCGCACGAGGTCGGACTGCGGCACCGCTAGGGCTTGGACCCGTCGGGCTCCAGGAGGCGTCGGCCCCCGTCGCTGTACTGCGCAGGGAGTATGTGTGATCGCCACGCCTGGCTGACGCCCGCCGCCCCGGCCCCGGTCTAGCGTTGCCGGTATGGAAGAGCAGCGCACCCGGAACTGCGGTGGTCCCCCCTGGGCACGGGGCGGACCACCGCCGTTGCGTCACTGGGAGGCACGGCGGAACAACGCAAGGGTGCCCTGGCCGTCAACCGTCGTGCTGGCCGTGTTCGTGCTGGTGGGGTCGAATTTCGCCGCCCAGGGCCAGCACCGTGAGGCGCTCGACGCCTTCGCGCGGGTGTTGCTGCTCGCGGGACCGGCGTTCCTGCTGCTGCGCAACCGGTGGCCCGTCGTCGCCGTCTTCGGCGCGGCCGCGACAGCGCTGGCCTACTTCGCCGCGGGCTATCCGAACGGCCCGGTCTTCCTCACCGTCGCGGTCGGCGCTTTCGCCGCCGTCACCTCCGGGCACCGGCGTGCCGCCTGGTGGGCCGTCGGCGGCCTCTGGGTCGGTCATCTGCTGATTGCCCACTGGCTGTACGCCGATCTGCCGCCGCACGGCGACAAGGCCGCGCCCTGGGCGCAGGAGCTGGTCATCGCCGCCTGGGTGGTGGCCGTCCTCGCGGCCTCGGAGCTCGTACGTGTCCGACGCGAGGTCTGGGCCCGTGAGCGCATCGAGCGCGCCGCCGCCGAGAAACGCCGCGCCGACGAGGAGCGGCTGCGGATAGCCCGCGAGTTGCACGACGTCCTCGCGCACTCCATCTCGGTCATCAACGTCCAGGCGGGCGTCGGCCTCGCGCTGCTCGACACCAACCCCGAGCAGGCCCGCACCGCGCTCACCACCATCAAGGCGGCCAGCAAGGAGGCGCTGGGCGAGGTGCGGCAGGTCCTCGACACACTGCGTACGCCGGGAGACGCCCCACGCGCGCCCGCGCCCGGCCTCGACCGGCTGACCGAACTCGTCGAACAGGCCGCGAGCGCCGGACTGAGCGTCGAGGTCGAGACGGACGGCGACCGGACCGCGCTCCCGCCCGGCACGGATCTCGCCGCCTTCCGGATCGTTCAGGAGGCGCTCACCAATGTCGTACGTCACTCGGGCTCGCGCACCGCGCGGGTACGGATCGGCTATGCGCCCGGCCGCCTCGACCTCCGGATCGACGACGAAGGACCGGCCACCGGCTCGGACGCGGGCGGCAGCGGCAACGGCCTTGCCGGAATGCGGGAGCGTGCCGCCACCCTCGGTGGCACGATCGATGCGGGCCCGCGCCCTGGCGGCGGCTTCCGGGTACGGGCGGAGCTCCCTGTGCGGCCGAAGGAGACGATGTGATCCGCGTACTGCTCGCCGACGACCAGCTGCTGGTCAGGGCGGGATTCCGGGCGTTGCTCGACGCCCAGCAGGACATCGGGGTGGCGGGCGAGGCCGGTGACGGCGAGGAGGCGGTGCGGCTGGTGCGTGAACTGCGCCCCGACGTGGTGCTGATGGACATCCGCATGCCGCTGCTCGACGGTCTCGCCGCCACCCGCCGGATCACCGAGGACGAGCGGCTGAACGGGGTGAAGGTGGTCATGCTCACCACCTTCGAGCTCGACGAGTACGTCTTCGAGGCCATCCGCTCCGGTGCTTCGGGCTTCCTGGTCAAGGACACCGAGCCGGAGGAACTGCTGCGTGCGGTACGGGCGGTGGTGCACGGGGACGCGCTGCTGTCGCCGGGAGTGACGCGGCGTCTGATCGCGGAGTTCGCTGCCCGCTCCAAAGCACCCACGGACGCCGAGGGCCTCGCCGAACTCACCGAACGGGAGCGGGAGGTGATGGCCCTGGTCGGCATCGGCCTCTCCAATGAGGAGATCGCCCGCCGGCTCGTCGTCAGCCCGCTCACCGCCAAGACTCATGTGAGCCGCACGATGGTGAAGCTCGGCGCCCGCGACCGGGCCCAACTCGTCGTGCTGGCCTATGAGTCGGGGCTGGTGCGGCCCGGCTGGCTCGGCTGAGGCGGGGTACGCGGAAAACGCCAGAGCACCGTCACGACGCGCACCACGAAGGCGACCGCGGCCGCCGCGCCGCCCGCGATGAGCAGCCCGCGCTCGGCGGTGTACGGCATGGCGAACATCAGCTTCGGTCCCGCGATCACTCCGAAGACGACCGCCGCGACCAGGACCGCGCTGAGGAGCGCGTATCCGGTCTCGATGGTCAAGGCGTCCCGCTCCGCCTGTGTACGTCGCCCCATGTCCGAAGTGTCACAGGGCGGCGGCCGACGGGCAAGGAGTCCGCCGGGCGCCGCCCCCTCGGGAGAGCTGAGTGTGGGTCAGTCGCCGACCGCCACCCGCTCGGGCTCTTCCTGAACCGGCTGTCCGGAGGACTTCGCGACCAGGACGCTCGGCACGGCACGGCGGGTCCGCAGACCGGTCAGCGTGATCAGCAGTCCGGCTGCCGCGATCGCGGTCACCACCACCAGGCCGGGCCGGAAGCTGTCGAGCACCTCCTGCGGAGAGCGGCCCGTGTCACCGCCCGCCGTGATCACCGCGGTGACGACGGCCAGGAAGATCGCGCCGCCGACCTGGATCGAGGTGTTCAGCAGGCCGGAGACCATGCCCTGCTCATGGTCCTCCACCCCGTTGGTGGCCTGGATGTTGAGCGAGGGGAAGACCAGCGCGCAGGCCGCGCCGAGCAGCAGCATCGACGGCAGGATCACGGCGGCGTAGCTCGGCGTGAGGTCGATCTGGACGAAGAGCGCGTACGCGATCACCAGCAGCGTGAAGCCGGCGGCTATCACGCGCGGTGTGCCGAACCGGTCCACGACCGAGCCGATCTTCGTCGAGGAGAGCGCCACCAGAGCGCCCGCCGGAAGGAAGGCCAGCGCCGTCTGCAGCGCCGACCAGCCGAGCAGGGACTGCATGTACTGCGTGACGAGGAACTGGAAACCGACGTACGAGCCGAAGAAGAAGGCCGCGCCGAGGTTGGCGCGGATCTGGCTCCCCGAGCGCAGCACACCCAGCCGGATCAGCGGGTGCGAGCTGCGCCGTTCGATGGTGACGAACACGGTGAGCAGCATGGCGACGGCGAGGAAGGACAGCAGGGTGCGCGCCGAGGCCCAGCCCACCTCGGGGGCCTGTACGACGGTGAAGACGAGCAGCAGCATCGAGGCCGTGCCGGTGACGGCGCCCGGCAGGTCGTACCCCTTCCCGGAGTCCTCACGGCTGCTCCGTGGGATCAGCTTGATGCCGGCCAGCAGCGCGATCAGGGCGATGGGCGCGGGCAGCAGCATGGTCAGGCGCCAGCTCACCTCGGTGAGCAGTCCGGAGAGGACCAGGCCCATCGAGAAGCCGGTGGCGGCGCAGGTGGTGTAGATGGCCAGCGCGCGGTTGCGCTGAGGGCCTTCCTTGAACGTCGTGGTGATGATGGAGAGCCCGGCGGGCGCGGTGAACGCGGCGCTCAGACCCTTGATGAAGCGGCTGGCGATCAGCAGCGGACCGGAGTCGACCAGTCCGCCGAGCAGCGAGGCGAGCGCGAAGACGGCGAGCGCGATCAGGAAGACCCGGCGCCGGCCCAGGAGGTCGGCCGCACGGCCGCCGAGCAGCAGCAGGCCGCCGTATCCAAGGATGTAGCCGCTGACGACCCACTGCAGGGCCGAGGTGGTCAGATGGAGATCGGTCGCGATCGAGGGCAGGGCGACGCCGACCATCGAGACGTCGAGGGCGTCGAGGAACATCGCGGCGCAGAGCACGAGGAGAGTGCCCCACAGCCGCGGGCTCCAGCGCTCCTGCGCTACGGGGACGTTGAGCGGAGAGGTCATGAGGAGGACAGTACATGCACATGCATTGAGTGCAAGTGCATTTAATTCCGACGCAACAAAGTGCGTCTTTTCTGCTAACGTGCGGTCATGGCGGCGAAGAAGTCCGAGCGAGTGCTCGTCGAGGAGTGGCGGGACGTCCTTGCGCTGCACGCCCGTACGATCTGCGAGCTCGACCGCGAGCTGCATCAGCACGGGCTCGGCGCCAGTGACTTCGAGGTCCTCGACGTACTCGCCGAAGAGACGTCGGACGGCGGCGACTGTTCCTTCCGCGTCCAGGAGCTGGCATCCCGGGTCCACCTGAGCCAGAGCGCGCTGTCGCGCCTGGTGGCGCGGCTGGAGAAGGACGGGCTTGTCACCCGCGGGATGTGCAGCGAGGACCGGCGGGGAGTGCGGGTCGCGCTCACCGACGCCGGCCGGGCCCGCCATGCCGAGGTGCAGCCGCTGCAGCGCGCGGTGCTCTCCAGGATGCTGTCGGGCCCGTCCACGTAAGGGAGCCCGTCCACGTAAGGGAGCCCGTCCACAAAAATCTCCGTGGCCCGTCCACGTAAATCTCCGTGGGCTTCCGTACGAGGGGCTGGGACCGCTAGGACCAGGTGATGGCGGACAGCTCGCGCCACCGCCGCGCGAGCTCCGCGTCGCCGGTGACGGACACGCTGGTGAGCGGCAGCCGGTTCCACAGCGTCAGATAGAGCTGCTCCGCCGTCCCCCTCAACTCGCAGTCCGCGGGCCCCTCTTCGGTGCGTTCCGTGCGCGGAGCCTCGGTCGACAGCCGTACCGTCCACACGTGGTCCGTGTCGCTGGCATGTACGCGCAGGGCACGCGGCTCCTCGGTGCGCACCCGGCTCCGGGAGCGGGCGTGAAAGGCGCCGAGCAGCTCGTCGATCCCGTCCAACGCGAAGTCCGCGGCGACCGGCCCCGGCTTCCCGCCGAGTGCCGACTCGGCGTCCGTGCGGTGGACAGCCGTCTCGTGCGCCTGCCGCCTGGCCCAGAACGCCAACGGTGAGGGTGCGGGCAGAAAGCTCCAGCACTCCACATCCGCGGGCGCCTCGCTCAGCGCGGCCACCAGGAGACCGTGCCCCTCCCGGAACCACTCCAGCAACTCGTCGCCGTCGAGCTCGGTCGGGTCGTCGGCGGGCTGGAAACTTGTGCAGCCCTCGGTGATGAAGGCGCTCGCCCAGCGGTGGACCATGCTGATGTGCCGGAGCAGATCCCGCACCTGCCAGCCGGGGCAGGTCGGCACGCTCGCTTCGGGGCCTGCCTCGGCTGCGGCCGCGGCCAGCAGTTGGCCCTCCCGGACAAGGGACTTGATCAGCTCAGCGGTCTCCATGCGGGAGATTGTGCCAGCGCGGCCCGACCGCCGGCAGGACCGTCGTACGGATACCGCGGCGCATCAATGCCACAGGAGCCCCAGCAGGAACTCCTGTCAGGACCAGCACGGCGACAACGCCGGTGGGCCAGTGAGACGGCGTTGCCCAAAGCCGATCGCGCGAGGTCACCCAGGCGGCGAGAGGTCATGCCTTGCTGATCGGCTCCCGGGCGGCGGATGCGCCTGAGCAGGCAGCAGGAGTACTCAGTCGGCTCGGGGTGCGGACGCGTTCCGGGCCGAGTACCCGATGAGCGCCGCGCCACCCGCCAGCGCCGCCACCGTCGTCAGTGCCACCGGAAGCGAGAACCAGTCGGCGAGGAACCCGATCGCCGGCGGCCCCAGCAGCATCCCGCCATAGCCGAGCGTCGACGCGGCCGCGACCCCGCCTGGACCGGCGAGCGCGCCCGCCCTGGCCACCGCCACCGGGAAGATGTTCGCGAGCCCCAGACCCGTCACCGCGAAACCGAGCAATGCCAGCCACACCGTCGGCGCGAGCGCGCCCAGCACCATGCCGGCTGCCGCCGTCGTACCGCCCGCGACGAGCGTGCGGGTCTGGCCGAGCCGCTCCAGCAGGGCCGTGCCGGAGAGCCGGCCGGCCGTCATGGCCAGGGCGAAGAAGGAGTATCCGGCGGCGGCGATGCCCGGGTGGGCGTGCAGATCCTGCTCGAGATGGAGCGCTCCCCAGTCGGCCATCGCCCCTTCCCCGTACGCCGTGCAGAGCGCGATCACGCCGAAGAGTACGACGAGTTGGCGTGTACGGCCCTGGAGGCGCCGCGGGCCCGGCACCGCCGTGGTGCGCTCGCTGACGGGTGCGGGACGGCGCAGCAGCACCCGCCCGGCGGCTGACGTGACCAGCAGGCCGATGCCGGTGAGGCCGATCAGATGCGCGGTGGGGGAGAGGCCGCCGGCGACGAGGCCGCCGAGGCCCGCGCCGATCATCCCGCCGAGGCTGAACGCGGCATGGAAGCTGGGCATCACGGGCCGCCGCATCGCCGCGACCAGATCGACCGCGGCGCTGTTCATGGCGACATTGATCCCGCCGTACGCCGCACCGAAGACCAGCAGCACAAGTCCGAGGGCGAGCGCCGAATGCGTCAGTGGCGGGAGCGCGATGCTCAGCGCCAGCAGTGCGCCACTGACGACCGTCACCGGATGGCTGCCGAAGCGGCGGCAGAGCCGCCCGGTGAGCGTCATCGTCACCACCGCGCCCGCCGACACTCCGAGCAGGGCGAGGCCCAGATCGCTCGCGGACGAGCCGGTCTGCTGCTTGATGGCGGGGATACGGACCACCCAGCCGGCGAAGATGAAGCCGTCGAGGGCGAAGAACACGGTCAGCGCGGTACGGAGGGGGGACAGGGAGGGTGGGGCGGTGTTTCCGCCAGGTCCCCCCGGTACGGCCGTCCGTAGTTTGTTTAGAAGCGGCACAAACTCAGGATAGGGGTCGGGCCCGATCCGTACAAGGCGGCTGCTCAGCCTCCGGATCATGGGAGACTCGCCTGCATGAACGGCAAGGCGATGACCACCAGGACGAGGCTGGAGAGAGGCCGCAGCGCGCTCGGCCCCGCGCTGGAACTGGTTCATACGGGCCGGGCGCCCACCCGCGCCGTGCTCACCGCCGAGCTCGGAGTCACCCGCGCCACCGCCGGCGCGGTGGCCGCCGAACTCGAAGCGCTCGGGCTGATCCGGGTCGACTCACGCCCGGGCGCCGCCGCCGGCTCGCAGGGCCGGCCCTCGCACCGCCTTGCTGTCGACGACGCGGGCCCGGTCGTTCTCGCCGCGCAGGTGCACGCCGACGGATTCCGCGCCGCGCTCGTCGGGCTCGGCGGCCGTACGGTCGCGACCGCGCCCGGCTGCGTCACCGTCTCCGAAGACCCGGCGCAGGTGCTCGGCGAGGTCGTCGAAGCAGGCGCGGCCCTGCTGCGCGAGAGCGGTCGACGGTGCGTGGGCGCGGGCCTCGCTGTGCCCTCCGCCGTCGCCGAACCGGAAGGCACCGCCCTCAACCCGCTGCACCTCGCCTGGCCGGCCGGGGCTCCCGTCCGCGACATCTTCGCCGAACGCGTCCGCGCGGCGGGCATCCGGGGCCCCGCCTTCACCGGCAACGATGTCAACCTCGCGGCGCTCGCCGAGCACCGCCACGGCGCGGGCCGTGGCGCCCAGCATCTGCTCTGCGTCGCCACCGGCCATCGCGGCGTCGGCGGCGCGCTCGTCCTCGACGGCCGTCTGCACACCGGCAGTTCGGGCCTCGCCCTCGAGGTCGGGCATCTCACGGTCAACCCCGAGGGCCGCCCCTGCCACTGCGGCAGCCGCGGTTGCCTCGACGTCGAGGCCGACCCGCTCGCCTTCCTCACCGCCGCGGGCCGCCGCCCGGGCCCTGAGGTCTCGCTGCTGCAGCAGTCCCGGGATCTGCTGCGCACGGAGTACGACGACCCGGCCGTACGGAACGCGGCCGAGGAGCTTATCGATCGGCTCGGCCTCGGGCTCGCCGGGCTCGTCAACATCCTCAACCCCGACCGCATCATCCTCGGCGGATTGCACCGCGAGCTGCTCGACGCCGATCCCGAACGGCTGCGCGCCGTGGTCGCCGACCGCAGCCTGTGGGGGCGCAGCGGCGGTGTGCCGATCCTCGCCTGCACGCTCGACCACAACAGCCTGGTGGGGGCGGCCGAGTTGGCGTGGCAGCCGGTACTCGACGACCCGCTGGGTGCGCTCAGCTGACGGCGGCCGGCGTATGGCCCGGCGGACCGTGCGTCGGCGTACCCGGCTCACACACGACGGCGGGCGGGTACGGGGGCGGGCGCCGACCGGTCGGCACGGACGGCCTCCGCCGCTCGGCGGGGCCGGCTCAACGACCGGCCGACGGCGCAGGCGCCACCACCCGTCCGGGGGCACAATGGACACCTCTCAGTGCACTTTCGGGTAATCGACAACCTATGACGAACAAGCCCTCCGGCGCGGATCACCATGCGCACCGGCTTCAGGACCTGCGCCGCAGGTTTTACGCGTCTCCCATCGGCCTGGCCTGGGAGCGCGGCCGTGAGCTGGAGCTGATGCACCGCGCCATGGGCTTCGCCGCACTGGGCTTTCTGACACTCGTCCCCCTTCTGGTCGTCGTCGCGGCGGCGGACCCGGCGAGTGGACAGGGCTTCGCCCGCTGGCTGGGCCAGGCACTGGGGGTCTCGGAGTCATCCCTGGACGAGGTCCAGCGGCTGTTCGGCGTGCCCGGGCAGGCGCTGCAGCGCACGACCGCGTTCGGTCTCGCCGCCCTCACCGTCTTCGGTCTGACCTTCGGGTCGGCCGTTCAGACCGGCTACGAGAAGGTGTGGGATCTGCCGACGGCCCGCTGGCACACCATGTGGCGGCATGTCGTCTGGCTGGCCCTGCTCGTCGCCGCCAGCCTGGCCTTCGTCAGTGCGCCGCTGCCGGCCGACTCCGCCCCGGCCACGGTGTTCGGCGGCCTGGGAGACCTGATCGGCACCGTTCTGTTCTTCTGGCTTTCCCAGCGCGTGCTGCTCGGCGGCCGGGTCCGCTGGCGCGCCCTGCTGCCCGGGGCGGTGGCCACGGCCGTGGGCATGCTCGGCCTTCGGGTCTTCTCACAGCTTGTCTTCTCGCCGCTGATCGCCTCCAACGCCGTCACCTACGGCCCGTTCGGGACCGTGCTCGTCATCCAGTCCTGGCTCGTGGGTGTCGGCTTCGTCGTCTACGGGGGCGCGCTCGTGGGACGCCTCATTCACGAAGCGCGCGTACGCCGACGGATGGAACACGAGCTGGAAGACCTGACCTAGGACCGGTAGAGGGCGAAGGCGCGGGCCGGATTCCGTACGAGGATCCGGTCCATGACGTCCTTGCCGAGGGCCGGTTCGAGCCGCGGCCGCAGTCTGCGCAGCAGATACGGCATACCGGGGGTTTCCGGAGTCGTCATGTCGCCGCCCAGCAACAGCTGACCGGCGTAACCCGCGTCCGCGAGCGCCACCAGCTCGTCGGGCAGGCGCCAGTCCGTGCCGTGATGGGCCCGCGAGGGGCCGTCAAAGACGAGATAGGCACCCGTCGCTGCCGCGTCCCGCTGGCCGGCCAGGTCCGGAGAGCGGCCGAGATGACCGAGGATCACGTGCTGCGGCAGAACCTCCAACGCGCCGCAGAGCAGATCGAGTACGTCCAGCGCTGCCGTGCCCAGTTCCAGATGGACGGCGATGGGCGCGCCCGTACGGTGATGGGCCAGGGCCGCGGCCGTCATGGTGAGCCGGGCATGCGCGTCGACGCCGTGGAAGGCGCCCGCCACCTTGATCAGACCGGCCCGGATCCCGGTACCGCCGATACCCTCGGTCACTTCGGCCGTGAACAGTTCGGCAAGATCCTCCGGGAGGCGGCCGAGCATCTCAGGCGCGTAGTGCACGGCCTGATGGAGACCGGTGGCGGCCACCACATGGGCGCCGGTCGCGCGGGAGAGCGCTGCCAGCTCCTCGGGCCTGCGCCCCAGGCCGTACGGCGTCCACTGCACGACCGACCGGCCGCCGAGCTCGCGGAAGGCGCGCAGCCGCACGGCCGCGTCCGCCGGATCGTCCAGCTCCTGTCCCGGCAGCCGCGGGCTGCGCAGGAACAGATGGTCGTGGGCGTCGCAGATCCCCAACCCGCTGGCCGGGATGTCGCCGAGCACGGTACGGACGAGGCTCACCACTGCTGACCCCGCGGCAGCTCCGTACGGTGCGGGGCGGAGAGATGCAGCACCTGGAAGACGTCACCGATCGCTTCGGGCGCGTCCTCGGCCCACAGTGCGAAGTGCAGCAGCTCCCAGTGCCGCGGATCGATGGCGACGGCGGCCGCGACCACTCCGCCCGCGCGCGCCAGCTGTTGATGCGCGGCGAGCGCCCTCTCCACGGCGAAGGCGGGCCGCTCGTCCTCGCGTATCCGCACCCGACGACGCGTGGCGGACCGGGGCAGGGCCCCGGCCGCCGGGCCCTCCTCGTACGCAAGTCCTGTCCAGTGCTGGACCACGGGACGTCCGAAGTCGTTGACGATGCCCTGGAATCCGGGGCCCCAGAGGAAGGAGTTCATGCCTTCCGGCGCGGTCCACAGGTAGAGCGGTGCGTACTGGTTGACCGGCGAGCCGTCGATGCGTTCGCGCATCAGATAGGCCTTCAGACCGAGGCCGGGAAAGTCGTCGAGCAGATGGCCCTTCGTCGCCACCCGCTTGCGGATGATCTCCATGTCATAGTCGGCGGGCAGCGTGATCTCGTACTGCATGGCATGCATGAAGGGCTCCTCGGTACGCGTGGTCGGGCGGGGCGCTCGTCGGCGCGGACTTCCCTCAGGCGTCAGTGGTGTTACGAGGGGTGAGCAGCGCGAGCAGTCCGCCGACCGCTGCGTCGAAGGCGGCCGGAGAGCCGGATGCACGCGCCAGCACATAGCCGCCCTGCACCGTCGCGACGATCGCCGCCGCCGTCCCGGCGGGATCGACCGGGGCCGTGAACTCGCCCGCGTCCAGGCCCTCCTGGACGATCCCGGCGAGGCGTCCGCGCAGCCAGTCGAGCGTCTCCTCGACCGGGGCGCGCAGCTCGTCGCTGGCGATGACGTCCGGGTCCATCGTGAGGCGGCCGACCGGGCAGCCGCGCAGTACATCGCGCTCGCGCAGCAGATACGCGCTGATCCGCTCGTACGCCGTGCCGTCGCCGCCGAGCGTCACTTCGGCGGTCGCGCGCATCTCCTGTGCGGTACGCCGGATCGCGGCCAGCGCCAGGGCGGGCTTGCCGGTGAAGTGGTGGTACATGCTGCCCTGGCCGGCGCCCGCCTGCTGCTGGATCGCCTTGGGGCTGGTGCCCACATAGCCGCGCTCCCACAGCAGCTCGCGGGTGGCCTCGATCAGCCGTTCAGGAGTGCTCATGACCCCACTGTACATACTAGTAGGTACAGAATCCACAGTGGCCCGGAGCAGCCGCGAAGGCCCCGCATACTCCCCGGGTGGTACGTGCACTGCCGCTGGCCGTACGACGACGTGAGACCCGGTCGGCGGGAGCCTGGGAAGCGACGAGGAAACACGCACCACCATCGCCACTGAGGAGCTGAGCCGAGATGAACGCACTGGCCTACGACGGGCCCGGCCCGTGGATTCTGTTCTTCCCGCTGATCTGGGCGGCCGTCGTCATCGGCGTCGTCACCGTCCTGCGCCGCACCGTATGGCGCGGCCGTCGCGGCCCCTGGCAACCGACCCGCGCGACGCACGGCGAGAGCTCGCCGATCGCGATGCTCGGCCGTCGCTTCGCCGCCGGCGAGATCGACGACGAAGAGTACTGGCGGCGGCTGTCCGTCCTGGACGAGCAGTTCGGCCGCATCGGCAAGGACGGTGCGGCATGACGACAGTCAAGCCCTCTTCATAGCCTTTCCGTCGACCTGGCGTCTCGCGGGGGTCCGAGCTGTAGACCTGGCGGCCCCTGGATGGAGCGTTGTCGCCCGCCCGAGGCGTTTCTTCTGGATCTGCAACCAGGAGGCCGGCGGCGCTCCTCTCCCGGCAGGAGTGGACCCTGAACGGAATGCCGCGTGCGTCCGACGTCCGGCGCGCGCAGTGGTGATTTTCAGGACAACGCGGCTCGATACCCCGAACTTGAGGCGCATCTGCTGGAGCACCGCCCCTGGAGGAACCCCGAGATCAATGCGGTGCCCATGGTGGCGGGTACCGGGGCCGTCCTGGACCGGATCGCCCGCAGTGCTGCTCAGTGATCACGTGGCCGCGCGGTCCGGTAGTTCGGCGACGGGCGTGATCGTCCGGTGCGGCTGAAGCTCCCTATCGCCTGCACGTCGAAGCTGTGCCCATCCCCTGCCGAGCCAGGTCACATCAGGCGGCCTGACGCTCGGCGGACTGCTCGGCCGGGTGTTCGTCAAGGCGTCCGAGTGTGCGGGCGACACCGCCTTCGCCATACCGGCGGTGCAGCTCCTGGCGGTCGCGCCGGCCGGTGTGCTGCCCGGCGGCCCGCGCGCCGCCCCGCACGCCTGGACGTACTGCGCGCCATCGCCACCGATGAGCGATTCCGAAGCGCCCGCCCCGGTCAGCGCGCAACAGCCGGCCGGGCGGCGGCGCGTTGACGCGTCCCGTTCTGTGACCCCGCCGAACTCGCCGCACTCGGGAAGGGCTCGTCGGCCGTCGCCCCGTACACCACCGAATACGGCGGCAGAGCCACTGCGGGCGAGGGTGTGGAGAGCGTGAACCAGACGATTTTGCCCGTCTCGCCCTCGGGCCGTACGCCCCAGCTGTCACTCACCGCCGCTATCAGCCCGAGCCCGCGCCCGGAAGTGGCGAAGAGGTCTGTGTCCCCTACGGTCGGAAGACGTGGATCGTTGTCGTGGACGGAGACCGTGAGCCGGTCGAGCAGCAACTCGATCTCCACCGTGCACATCTTGTCCGGCTCGGCGTGCCGGTGAACATTGGTCAGCAACTCGGTGACGCCCAGCGCTGCCTGGTCGATCAAGGGATCGAGATGCCAGTAGCGCAATTGCGCCGAGAGAATTCTGCGGACCTGACCGATCCGCGACGGCAGGGCCTGGAGCTCCACCGTGCAGTGCCTGCTTGGCTGGCTGATCACGGCTGCGACTCCCCGAATGAGGTCCGGAAGAAGACGAGGATCGGATCCAGCAGTTGGCTGGCTGCTGATTTGTCCGGCGGGGCTGGATCACAGCGTTACCGCCGGTGCACCCTGAGTGATGTGAGACAAGCGTGAACCACTGACCACGGCTCCGCAACTCGCAGCACCCGGGTGAGTACTCTCAGCTCCGACGGCCGCCGGCGCCGCGCACCGCTTCCAGGAAGCGCCCGGCCAGTGCCCGGCCCTCCGGCCTGCGGCTGCGCTGCCCCATCGTCAGCCGGTAGCGCTTGCCATTGAGCGTCGCCACCGTGCTCGCATCGTCGGCGAACCAGGGCTTACCGGCCCTGACCCCGCGGACGGGAGCGCTCTCGATCACCCGGCCGTAGCTGGTCAGGAGCGCCAGCGTGCCGTCCTTGATCAGCACTTGTCCGGCCCTCGTGAGCGAGCGCGGCCAGCGCTCGATCCGTACGCCTGTGGCGCTGAATTCGGTCTCTGTCATCCCCATCGTGCCTCTGCCCCCTTCGCACCGTTTCCTGTTGGCAGTCTGCACAACTACGGGCGCATGCACCAGTACGTGCGGTCGCACCGGCACAAGTCCCGGCCCACAAGTGACTCCTATGGACCCCCAAAGTGAACGTTTGTGCAGGTGGGGGGCTTACTGTTGCCAGTGGGGGCCGCATTTCGACAGGACGAGGAACGGCGCGCATGAGTACGAGTGAGAAGCCAGTGGCGGGAGAGGCGATCGCCACCATAGATGTGGACCGCAGCGATCCGGACTACCGGGCATGGCTGAAGGAGGCAGTGCGCAAGGTCCAGGCCGACGCCAACCGCTCCGCCGACACCCACCTGCTGCGATTCCCGCTGCCCGAGGAGTGGGGCATCGACCTCTACCTCAAGGACGAGTCCACCCATCCGACAGGCAGCCTCAAGCACCGGCTCGCCAGGTCGCTGTTCCTCTACGGACTGTGCAATGGCTGGATCCGGCCGGGCAAACCGGTCATCGAGGCGTCCAGCGGCTCGACCGCAGTCTCCGAGGCGTACTTCGCCAAGCTGATCGGCGTCCCGTTCATCGCCGTGATGCCGCGCACCACGAGCGCCGAGAAGTGCCGGCTGATCGAATTCCACGGCGGGCAGTGCCACTTCGTGGACGACTCGCGGAAGATGTACCAGGAGTCGGCCGCACTCGCGGAACGGACCGGCGGCCACTACATGGACCAGTTCACCTACGCGGAGCGGGCCACCGACTGGCGCGGCAACAACAACATCGCCGAATCGATGTACCAGCAGCTGCAGTTGGAGCGCTACCCGGAGCCCGCATGGATCGTCGCGACGGCCGGCACCGGCGGCACCTCGGCGACCATCGCCCGCTACGTCCACTACATGCAGCACGACACCCGCGTCTGTGTCCCCGACCCGGAGAACTCCTGCTTCTTCGACGGCTGGACCCAGGGCGACCCGCTCGCCAGCAGCGACTGCGGCTCCCGTATCGAGGGCATCGGCCGGCCGCGTATGGAACCGAGCTTTGTGCCCGGAGCCATCGACCGGATGATGAGGGTGCCCGACGCGGCGAGCGTCGCCGCCGTACGCGCCCTGGACATGGCCATCGGTCGCAAGGCGGGCGGCTCCACCGGAACCGGCCTGTGGAGCGCGCTGAAGATCATCGCCGAGATGGTGGCCAACGGGCAGAAGGGCAGCGTGGTCACCCTGATATGCGACCCGGGCGACCGCTACCTCGACAAGTACTACTCCGATGCCTGGCTGGACGAACAGGGTCTCGACATCGCCCCGTACAGCGCGACGATCGAGGAGTTCCTCGCCACCGGCGTCTGGCCCGGCTGACCACCGCGACCGCTTCGCGGCTGATCACCCGGACTACTGCGCGGCGGACCGGGCGAGCCTTCGGTCCAGTTGGCGCACCGCGCCCCGGAACGAGGCGCCCAGGCCCGCCCGGCCCAGCCGCAGCACGATACGCATGAGTGCGGGGGCGTCCGCCGCGAAGGTCCACTGCACCCGGGTGCCGGTCGCGGTGGGCGTCAGGCGCCACTCCTCCAACAGGGCCCGCAGACCCGGGGCGTTGGTCTCGTCGACGCGGTACGCGAAGCGCTCGTCCGGCTCGGTCGCCATTATCTTCTCGGCGAAGAAGGTGCCGCCCCTGAGCCTGATCTCGCGGCCCGCCCCCCCGTCGGTGGGCGTGGCCGAGGTGACGGCGGTGAACCAGGACGGCCAGCTCGTCACATCCTCGGCGAGCGCCCGGTACACCGCTCCCGGCGAGGCCTTCACCTCGGCCGAGAAGACCAGACGCAGCGGGGCGGACTCGACGAAGTCGAGCTCCACGGGGCTCAGTCGGCGTGCCATGGGACCGTACCTCCAGCTGGGAGGGGTGGAGCGGGGCCCGCACACCATAGCTGGCGGGCTGTCAGTTGTCCGTAGCCGCTGCCGGTTTCACCGGCTTTCCGTGAGGCCCGCGAGGCCCGCGAGAAGTCCGTCCAGCGCTCGGCCGAACACCAGCCGGCCCACCCGGCGGACAAGCGGATCGAACAGCCGCGGCACCAAGCGGATCCGCAGCTCCTCAACCCAGACCACCACGGCGCCCGAACCTTCCGGGCGCACCTCGATCTCGGCCCAGCCGGTGATCACCCTGCCGCGCTTCTCCAGTCGAAGGCGTCCGGTCCCGCGCTTCCCGGGCGGCTCCCAGCGGACCACCTCCATCGGATCGTCGAAGCCGACGCGGCCCAGCCCGGTCCGCGCAACGAACACCGTCCCCATGCCCGAGGGATACGGCGAGACCACAGTGATCGACGTCAGCGGCACCTGAGCGGTATGCGCGGGCCAGTCGGTGACGCGCGCCCAGACTTCCTCGGCGGGCCGCGGGACGGCCCGCGTGATCCGGAAGACGGTCATCCGGCGTCAGCCGTCCTGCCCGTCGGCGCTCTCCGGACCGCCCGCCACGACCAGCCCCGGCAGATGCTCCGCGATCTGCTCGCGTGCCTCGGCCGACAGCCCCGCGTCCGTCACCAGCGTGTCGACCTCGGCCAGGCGCGCGAAGGAACTGAGGCCCACCGTCCCCCACTTGGTGTGGTCGGCGATCACCACCACGCGGCGCGCGGCCTGCACAAACCGGCGGTTCGTCTCGGCCTCCGCCAGATTCGGTGTGGAGAGCCCGGCCTCCACCGAGATTCCGTGCACGCCGAGGAAGAGCACATCGAAGTGGAGGGAGCGGATCGCCTGGTCGGCCACCGGCCCGACCAGCGAGTCGGAGGGCGTACGCACCCCGCCGGTGAGGACCACGGTGGCCGCACCGGGACGCTGATCGCCCGCCGCTCCCGCCCGCTGCGCCGCGTGGAACACATCCGCGACCCGCACCGAGTTGGTGACCACCGTCAGATCCGGCACCTCCAGCAGATGGTGCGCCAGGGCATAGGTCGTGGTCCCGCCGGAGAGCGCGATCGCACTGCCGGGCACCGCCATCTTCGCCGCCGCCCGCGCGATGTCCTCCTTGGCGCTCAGCTCCAGCGCCGACTTGGCCTCGAACCCCGGCTCGTGCGTGCTCGCCTCGACCACCGGCACCGCGCCGCCGTGGACCTTCTCGATGACCCCCTGCCGGGCCAGGGCGTCCAGATCCCGGCGCACCGTCATATCGGAGACGTTGAGCTTGCGGGTGAGCTCATTGACCCGCACTCCGCCGCGCCTGCGCACCTCGTCGAGGATCAGGGCACGCCGCTGCTCCGCGAGCAGGTTCTGGTTGTCGCTCACTGCCGGGGCCGGTCCTTCCATGTCGTCGTCCACCATGTCGTACACCGCCTGTGGCCAAGGGTTTCTCATCCTCGCACGGGCTCGGCGGAACGGGCTCGGGGAGATTCCGTGAGAGCCGTGCGGCGAGCAGCCACGATCCGGGACTCTGGTACCGAACCGCCGCGCGACCGCGCGCTGACCGATCCTCCCATCGAGAGAGCGAGTCACAGAAGTGTCCCCTGGCACACCGGTCCCGCAGAGCGGAGGCCCCGCGCTCGAGCTGCTTGTCCACGGCGTCGGCGGAGCCACCCCGCAGGACATGCTCGGCGACCCCAGAACGGTCCGGATCACCGGTGACGAGAAGGCCGCGGTGTTCCGGCGCACCGAAGACGCGGAGGCGGAACTCCACCCCGAGCGCTACCAGGACAGGCCCATCCCGGAGGCGTACTGCTGGTCCAACCTCACCTCGGGCAACGGCGCGCGGGCCCTGTGGCTGCTGCTGCTCCCCTTCATGGTCGTCAACCTCGCGCACTGGATGCGTCCCCGGGCCAAGGGCCGCCGAGGGACCACACGGCTGTACGGAGTGCTGGTGCGGCTCGTCGCACTCAGCCTCACCGTGCTCCTGACGGCCGCCGCCTGCGAGGTCGCACTCGACCTGGTGGCATGGCAGTGCGCGGGCTCGCCCGCATGTACCCGGGACAGGTCCTGGCTCGGCTTTCTGTCGAGCGCTCAGCATGGCTGGTGGTCGCAGCCCGGCCGACGCCTCTCGCTCGCCGCGGTGGTGCCGGCCGCACTCGTCGGCCTGCTCTGGTACCTCTCCAACCGCACCTGGAGCGCGTACGAGTCCCAGCGGCCGCCGACCGGCGAGGACGCGCTGGAAGGTGACGAGGCCACCGAGGAGGACGAGGAGGAGACCGAGGGGCCGAAGGAGCAGACCGAGGGGCCGAAGAAAGAGACCGTGCGGCCCGCCCTCGGCCGGCCGGGCTTCTGGTACGGCCGCCGGCTCGTCGCCCGGCTCCGCGCCGCGCACACCGCTGCCGGTTTTCTGACCGTGGCCGCCGCGGTCGCCGGGGCCGCCGCCCGCCACGACCGCGGCGCCACCAGCACCCTGCTGGAGATCTGCGGCCGGCTCCTCGAGGCAACTCTCCTCGTGGGCGGATTGGCTGTGGTGTGGGTGGCCTTCCGCAGAGGCCGCAGCGAGAAGCGGCTCGACGCCCGTCTCGACCGTGCGGCTGTCCGCTATCTGCCCGGCGCCGCACTCGCGCTGCTCGGCCTCTCGGTGCTGTACGCCTCCTGGTCCCGCCCCGGCTGGGTCTCCACCGCCACCCTCCCCGGCGATGTCACCTTCCGCGTCATCGCACTCGCGCAGGGCGCCCTGGTCATCGCACTCGCCATTGCCGCCTGCTTACTCCACCGCCGTGCGCGCCATGTGCGTGCGGCCCTGGCCGGCCTCGGCGGGCCCGCCGTCGCGATGCTCGCCTGCGCCCTGGGCGGGGTGATGACCGGCGGTGTGGCCCAGCGCGTCGCGGACTGGCTGGACGGGTCCGGCACTCCGGGCATGGGCGGCGAAGGCTCCATCCCAGGGCCCCCGGTGCTGCTCAGCTGGCAGGCCTCCGTCATCCCGGTGCTGCTGATCGCCCTCTTGGTCCCTGCCGTCATCCTCGCCGTACGGACCTGGCTGGCCGCCCGCCGGCTCACGCAACCGGTCGAGGCGGACTACGCGGAAGGGCGCCCGGACGCCGTCCGTACGCGGCGGATAGCGGGCACTCGGGCCCGGGCCGCGCTCACCGACGTCGCCCCCTGGATCGTCGGCATCGTCTCCGGCGCCACCCTGCTTCTCGGCGCGGGCGCGGTCGCCGGCGCATGGGTGAGTGGCGAGGTGCCGGGCAAGGCGTTCGGCGACAGCCACGACTTCGTCGAATCCGCGGCGGAGGCGGCGCAGGCGATCGGCTCCTGGCTGATCGGCTTCGGCTTCATACTCTTCGTCACCTGGGGCCGGCGCGCCTACCGCGACGCCTCGGCCCGGCGCACCATCGGCATCCTCTGGGACGTCGGCACCTTCTGGCCGCGCGCCGCACACCCCTTCGCGCCCCCCTGCTACGCGGAGCGTGCCGTCCCCGATCTGACCTGGCGGATGTGCACCTGGACCGCGGGGACCGGCGGACGGCGCCTCGTCATCTCAGGTCACTCGCAAGGCAGTGTGCTGGCCGCGGCCGCCGTCTGGCAGCTGCCGGCGGCCACCCGCCGCCGCGTGGCGCTGCTGACGTACGGATCCCCGCTGGAGCGGCTGTACGGGCGCTGGTTCCCCGCGTACTTCGGACCTGTCGCCCTCAGCGAGCTCCGCAGCGAGGTGCACTGCTGGCGCAATCTGTGGCGGCGCACCGACCCGATCGGCGGGCCGGTGATGATCCCTGCCGAGGGCGACCATCCCGAGGTGGACCGGGATGCGCTCAAAGACCCTGTGGTGTACGGACGTTCGGCGCGCCATCCGCTGCCGGAACCGATCCTCGGGCACTCCGAGTACCAGGCCGACCCGGCCTTCGCCACGGAACGCAGGGAACTCCTCGACCGGCTCAGCCCGGGCGTTCCCCGGCAGGCACGGGGCGGTTCGGGGTAGCGCAGGGCTTCACCCAGCAGTTCGGCGCGGCTCAGGGCAGTTCCGGCAGATCCTCCGGGTAGAGCAGGGTCAGGTCGTCGGTGTTCGCCTCGGCGAGCGCCGCGACCCGGCCCGCGTGTCGCTCGACCATCGACTCGAAGGTCTGGCGCGCGGTACGGCCGTTGCCGAACGCGGGCCCCTTGGGCAGCGCGGTGAAGTACTTCAGCAGCGCCTCACTCGTGCCCGTGCCCAGCCGGTACTCGTGGTCGTCGGCCTGCTGCTCCACGATCCGCAGCAGCTCCTCGGGCACATAGTCGCTGAAGGTGATGGTCCGTGAGAAACGGGACGCCACGCCGGGGTTGACCGAGAGGAACCGCTCCATCTCCGCGGTGTAGCCGGCGACGATCACCACCACCGCCTCCCGGTGGTCCTCCATCAGCTTCACCAGCGTGTCGATGGCCTCCTTGCCGAAGTCCCGACCGGAGTCCTCGGGGGACAGGGCGTAGGCCTCGTCGATGAAGAGCACCCCGCCGCGCGCCCGGTCGAATGCCTCCTGGGTGCGGATCGCGGTGGAGCCGATGTGCTCGCCGACCAGGTCCACCCGGGAGACCTCGACGAGATGGCCACGCTCCAGCACTCCGAGCGAGGCCAGGATCTCGCCGTACAGCCGGGCCACGGTCGTCTTCCCGGTGCCGGGTGAGCCGGTGAAGACCAGATGGCGGCGGACGGAGGCGGCCTTCAGGCCCGCCTCCTGGCGGCGTCTGCCGACCTCGATCATATTGGTGAGCGTGCGGACCTCGCGCTTGACGCTGTCCAGGCCGACCAGCGCGTCCAGTTCACCGAGGACGGCGCCGGAGGTGCGTACGGGCTCCGCGGTCGAGAACGGCTCGGCCTCGGCGGGGCGCTGTCCGGGGACCGCGGAGAGCAGCCCGGGGGACTGGGTCGCCGTCAGCACGGCCGTGGTCTGCTCGCCCTTGGACCGCACGCCGCTCTCATCACTGGTGCAGTCCTCGACGACCGGACCGTCGTCGTCGCCCAACTCGTAACCGCCGCGCGCACAGCGCTCGGTCCGGCAGCGGCTCAGTGTCGTACGGCAGCCGTCCATCACATGGAAGCCATAGCCTCCGCTGCCCGTGACCCGGCAGCCGCGGAAGGTGCCCCGGCCCTCCGCCGAGACATAGAAACCGGCCTCGGCGGGCGACGTGACCGTGCAGCGCTCGATCACCGGATCGGCGCCCTTGGTGACGATCACGCCGGTCTGCGCGGTGTCGATCGTGCAGCCGTTCAACGTGCCGCCACTGCCGTGGTCGCGGAACCAGGCGCCGGTGGACGCCTCCCGGATCCGGCAGTCGTCGAGCTGCGCCGTAGCGCCGTCGCTCACCGACACCGCGGTGTTGCGGACCTGGGAGAGATCGCTGTCGACGACATCGACACGTGAGCCGCGGTCGAGGACGAAGAGCGCGTCCGGGACGTCGTGGACGCGGCACGAGTCGAGGACGGCGGTCGCTCCGTCACTGACCCATACGGCCGGATAGTCGCCCGTACTGTCGTGGATCTCGCACTGGTTGGCGTCCACGCGCGTGCCCGCGTCCCAGACGGACAGGCCATTGCGCCCGAATCGGCGCACCGTGGACCGGGTGAGCGTGAGTACGGACCGCGAGCGGAGATCGACCGCATTCTCGGGGATCTCGTAGATGTCGCAGTCGGAAAGGGTCAGCACGGCGTCGGTGTCGAGGGTGATGCCGTCGGCCGAGGTGCGGTGCACGGTGGAGTCGGTGAGATGTGCTGAGGCGCGCGAGGCGATCTGCACGCCGGTGCCCTTCACCTCGTACACCTCGCAGCCGACGGCCTCCAGGCCACTGCCCTCGCCGGTGACGGACAGTCCCGCGCCCGAGGCGTGGTGCACCCGGCAGCGCTCCAGCCGCGGATGGGCGCCGCCGCGCACGGAGACGCCCGACTGGCCGGCCGCCACCACCTCACACTCCTCGAACACGCCGCCCGCGCCGTCCAGTACGGCGATTCCGACGCCCGCTGGATTGTCGACGGTGCAGCGGCGGACGGTGGGACGGGCCGCGCCGCGCACCTCCAGACCGGCCGCGGAGCGGGTGACGATCCGCAGATCGATCAGCTCGGGAGTGCCGTCCTCGACCAGGAGAGCGGGGGCGGCCGTGTCCTGCCCCTCCACATGGAGGTCCTGGACGGTGGCGGAGGCGCGCACGGTGAGCGGCACACCGTCGGCGGGCGCGATGCGCACCGAGCCGACCGCGCCCTCCGTGCCGCGCAGGGTGACCGCCCGCTGGACGATGAGGTTCTCGCGGTACGTCCCCGGGGCGACCGTGAGGATGTCGCCGTCGCCTGCGGCCTCCAGGGCTGCGGCGAGGGAGGGGTACTCGCCTGTGCGGCGCCGCCACCGTGATGTGCCGGTGTGCGTCACCTGGACCGTGCCCTGTGCCATCGTGCTGCTCTGCCCCCACCTCGTGATCCTGCTCCGCCGCGCCTCTGAGGGGGGCGCCCCCTGACCCCCGAGGGGGTCGCACCACCGTAGCGCGCGCGAGGCTCGGGAGTTGACGGGACGAGAACGGTCAGCTGCCCGCGCCCGTACGTCCCCAGTCGGGACCGGCCGCGGCCCCCTTGCCTCGCCCTTCACCCCCGTCGTCTGTCCAACGCGCCCGCGGGCACGCCGGGTTCCCGCGGGGAGGGCCGAACCGGCGGATCCAGTCCGGTCCGGGCTACTCGACGACGGTCACGGCGTCGCCGACCCGGATGAAGCCGGTCCGCTCCGGCACGAGGCATTGTCCGAACACCAGCCGGTCGCCGAAGCGGCGGTGGCGGGCGAGAGTGCGCAGCGGCTCCTTGCCTCGCTCGGCGGTGTGCTGGTCCGTGGTGGTGATGACACACCGGCCGCAGGGCCTGGCCACCCGGAAGGTGGCTTCGCCGATCGCGATCCGCTTCCAGTCGTCCTCGGCCCAGGGCGCCGCGCCGTCCACGACGACGTTCGGCCGGAACCGGTTCATGGGCAGCGGGCCCTCGTCGGCATGATCACCCTGTGCGATGAGGGAGTTGAGCGCGTCGAGCGAGGCGAGGGTGGTGACGAGCAACGGATAGCCGTCGCCGAGATTGACCGTCTCTCCGGGGCGTGCGTACTCAGGGTCGATGGGGCGCCGGTGGGCCGGGTCGTCGAGATGGACGAGCCGTACCTCGGTGCCGAGGTAGTCGCTGAACCAGGCGTCCACCTGCCCGTCGACGGGCACCATCTCGAGCTTGTCCTGGAAGATCTCCACCGTCGTGGTGCCCACCGGCTCCGGGACGGCGACACTCAGCGGTTCACGCCCGGGCGCGGTCAGCCGGATCCCGCCGTCCGGCAGTGTCTCGGCGCGGGCCAACGCCAGCCGTGGCTGCTGGCGTTGCGTGACCACCTTGGCCGAGGAGTCGATCAGTGTCCACCGACGGTCCCCGGCAAGCCCCCACGGCTCCACAGCCGCCTCGCCGGGTGCATACCCCGCCACCGATTTGACCGGGTGGACATGGATGGAACGGAGAACTGGGTTCGGCAT
Source organism: Streptomyces sp. NPDC048479 (assembly GCF_040651435.1). Lineage (NCBI taxonomy): Bacteria > Bacillati > Actinomycetota > Actinomycetes > Kitasatosporales > Streptomycetaceae > Streptomyces > Streptomyces sp. NPDC048479. The sequence goes on along the minus strand of NZ_JBEZKA010000039.1, from coordinate 9,417 downwards.
GAAGCCATAGTGCCAGCCACCACTGACCTCCGGTCGGTCAGTAGCCCCGGCCCTGGTACGGGCGGTTGTACGGGTCCTCGTACGCAGCGGGTGCCGGCGCGGGACGTGCAGCCGCCGGGCGCATCGCTTCGTAGCCGGTGGCCACCGGACGCTGCTGCGGCTGGGCCTGGGGCTGAGGGCCCGGGTAGCCGCGCGGCACGGCGGTCTGCTGAGGGATGTACGGCGCGGGCGCGTGCTGCAGCGGTACGGGCTGCTGCATCTGCTGCGGATAGCCGTAGGAGGGAGTGCCGTAGAAAGGGCCGGACTGCGAGGGAGCTGCCGGCAGTGCGGGCAGCGCCGCGGGGAGCGCCGGCAGATAGCTGTTGGCGGTGTAGCTGCTGCCGGTGTCATACGCGGAAGGCACTCGGATCGGGGCGATCTGAGGCGTGCCCCGCTCCGCGACCAGGGAGTCGTAGATGGGGGTGTCGGGGAACGACGGAGCGGAGTAGTAACCGCCGCCGTAGGTGGCGCGGGGGGAGGTCATGGCACATAAGTTAAGCCCACGATGTGCTGGTTGGGGAGCCCGATAAGAGGGTTGTTTCGGTAGATGCGAGTGACCAGGGTTCCCCAATGCGAGCGAATCTGGGAAAAACGGTCGTCCGGAAACGTTCAGATCCTGTAAACGGCGAGCTGAGAGCGGGTTACCGACGGGTCGGCGGGGGCGCCGGAGGCTCCCGGAGGATTAGGTTGGCCGCACGGTGAACTCTTCGGGCACCCCGACTCGCGATGGGGGCGAGCATGTCCATGCTTAAAGGAGCCAATGCTCCGGTGCCGGCGCGGCAGGTCCGCGTCGAATTGGGATGGCGTACAGACCCCGGGGTGCCGGATGTCGATGCCTCGGCGCTCCTCCTGGCATCGGGAAAGGTCCGCTCCGACGCGGACTTCGTCTTCTACAACCAGCCGGCGCATGCCTCCGGCGCGGTACGCCATGAAGGGAAGCGGACTGCGGCGGGCGGCGTGACGGACGAGGTGTCGGTCGACCTCGCGCGCGTGGAGCCCGCGATCGAGCGGATCGTGCTGGCCGCGTCGGCCGACGGAGGCAGCTTCGGGCAGGTGCCGGGGCTGTACGTCAGGGTGCTCGACGCGGCGTCCGGCGCGGAGATTGCCCGGTACGAGAGCCAGGATGCGACGGTCGAGACGGCCTTCGTGCTCGGCGAGCTCTACCGGCGGCAGGGCGCCTGGAAGTTCCGGGCGGTGGGACAGGGCTACAGCACCGGACTCGCGGGCCTCGCGACGGACTTCGGCATCACGGTCGACGAACCGCAGCAGCCGGCCCCGGTACCGGCCGCCCCACCGGCCCCCGTTGCCGCTCCGGCACCCGCCGCGCCCGTGACGCCCGCTGTGCCCTCGCTGCCGCCCCGTCCCGCTGCCGCGCCGTCCGCTCCCGTACGCCTCACCAAGGTGACGCTGACGAAGGACACCCCGTCCGTCTCCCTCAGTAAGCAGGGCGGCACCTCCGGTGCCATGCGGGTCAACCTCAGCTGGCAGGTGCGCAAACAGTTCCAGGGCTGGGGCGCCAAACTGGGTCGCGCCGTCGCCATGCACGGGGACCTCGACCTGGACCTGTGCGCGCTCTACGAACTCACCGACGGCCGCAAGGGGGTCGTCCAGGCACTCGGCAACGCCTTCGGCGCGCTACAGCAGCCCCCGTACATCCACCTCGACGGCGACGACCGCACCGGTGGCACGTCCGGCGAGAACCTCACCATCAACCTGGACCACAAGGACCGGCTTCGCCGGGTCGTCATCTTTGTCACCATCTACGAAGGTGCGCGCAGTTTCGCCGACCTGGATGCGACCGTCACTCTCCAGCCGCAGAACGGCGCCGCCATCGACTTCTCGCTCGGTGAGTGCACTGTGCCGTCGACCGTCTGCGCGCTGGCGCTGATCACCAATACCGGCTCCGATCTCGTCGTCCAGCGCGAGGCCCGTTTCCTCGTGCCCGAGCGCGGCGTGAGCCCGCAGCGCACCGTCGACTACGCCTACGGCTGGGGCATGAACTGGACACCCGGCAGGAAGTGACGTCTCCGGGCGACATCCCTGGCCGGCACCCCCGGTGGAGGTCGCTGGTGAAGGTCCCCGGTGATGATGTCAGCGGTCCGGCGCGGCCTCCGGACGGGCGTATGTACGCCCCTTCCAGGCCGCGCCGCGACCGCGGTAGTGCTGCACCGCCGAATCAACCGTCATCAGCAGATAGAGCAGAGCGGTGAACGGCAACAGGGGAGCGAGGAGCAGCGGCTGCCGGTAGTAGCGCAGTATCGGCAGATATGTCCCCGTCATCACCGCCCATGCCAGACCTCCGGCCCAGCCGGCGGCCGCGTCATGGGTCAACACACCGGCGCACAGCGCGGCGGGCGGCGCGAGATACACCAGCGCGAGCCCCACCACCGTGCCGGCAAGCAGCAGCGGACTGTGCTGCAGCTGTGCGTACGCGCTGCGCGACACCATCCGCCACAGGTCCGCCAGCCGCGGATACGGACGCACACTGTCCACCCGCTCCGCCAGCCCCAGCCAGATCCTGCCGCCGGTCCGCTGCACGGCCCGCGCCAGCGACACATCGTCGATCACCGCCTCCCGGATCGACTCCGGCACGCCCGCCCGCTCGGCGGCCTCCGCGCGCAGCAGCACACAGCCGCCCGCCGCGGCCGCCGTGCGTGCCGCCTGCCGGTTGACCCACCGGAAGGGATAGAGCTGCGCGAAGAAGTAGACGAACGCCGGCACGACCATCCGCTCCCAGCCGCCGACGACCCGCAGCCGCGCCATCTGCGAGACAAGGTCCAGTTCGTTGGTACGGGCCGCGGCCACCAACTCACGCAGGCTGTCCGGCTCGTGTGCGATGTCGGCGTCGGTCAGCAGCAGGTATTCGGGCTCGCGCGCCCGGGCGACCGCGATGCCGTGCCGCAGAGCCCACAGCTTCCCGGTCCAGCCGGGCTCCGGCTCGCCGGGGGAGACGACCCGCAGCGGCAGCCCGCCGTGCCGTTCGGCCAGTGCACGCGCCAGTTCCGGCGTGCCGTCCGTACTGCCGTCGTCGACGAGCAGGATCTCCGCCCGGCCGGGATAGTCCTGCGCAAGCAGCGAGGACAGGCTGACCGGCAGCACCTCGGCCTCGTCCCTGGCGGGCACGACAATGGCCACATCCGGCCAGAGTGACGGGGCCGCGCGCCGGGGCAGCCGCTGGTCCGTACGCCAGAAGAAGCCCTGGCCCAACAGCAGCCATCCCCATGCGGCCAGCGATCCGAAGGCGATCCAGGCAAGGGCGCTCATTCGCCGCAGTCTGCCCCACCGCGCCAGTACCGCAAGGGCAGTCGACTATGGTGACCGGGTGAAGATCGCGCTTATGGACTCCGGAATCGGCCTGCTGGCGGCCGCCGCCGCGGTACGTCGGCTGCGGCCCGACGCGGATCTCGTTCTTTCCTCCGACCCCGACGGTATGCCGTGGGGCCCGCGTACGCCGGAGGATGTCGCCGCCCGCGCGCTCGCCGCCGCCCGCGCGGCCGCCGCACACCGCCCCGAGGCGCTGATCGTCGCCTGCAACACCGCATCGGTGCACGCCCTGCCCACGCTGCGCGCGGAGCTGGAGCCCGGTATAGCCGTCATCGGCACGGTCCCCGCGATCAAACCGGCCTCGGCCGGCGGCGGCCCCGTCGCCATCTGGGCCACCCCCGCCACCACCGGCAGCCCCTACCAGCGCGGCCTCATCCGGGACTTCGCCGACTCGGTCGCCGTCACCGAGGTGCCCTGCCCCGGTCTCGCGGACGCCGTTCAGCAGGCTGACGAGGCTGCCATCGACCATGCCGTGGCCGCCGCGGCCGCCCTCACACCACGCGATGTAAGGGCCGTCGTCCTGGGCTGCACCCATTACGAGCTGGTCGCCGAACGTATCCGCGCCGCAGTACAGCCGCCCGGTCTGCCGCCGGTTGCGCTGCACGGCTCGGCCGGGGCGGTCGCCGCCCAGGCGTTGCGCCGTATCGGCGAGCTGCCCGCCCCCGGCGCCGAGCCGAGTTCCCGGCTCACGGTGCTGCTCAGCGGCCGTGATTCCGCCCTGCCCGACCAGGCCCTCAACTATGCCGAGGGCCGCCTGCTCCAGGCCGTCAGCCCGGCGCTCTGACGCTCTTTGGGTGGTCCTCTGACGATCCCCGGGTCCGGCCGTTCCGACGACCCCGGGCCCTGCGCACGCCCGGTGCAGCGGCCCGGACGCGGGCCCGATCCGTGTGCGGTTGGTCCTTGTGGCCGAGACCATGCCCGGCAGACGGAACCTGAGTACGCTGCTAGCCATGAGGGACCACTTCCGCGACGAGGGGCACGCCGCAGAGCCCCTTCCCACCGTCTGGACCGGCCGTGCGACCAACCGTGCTCAGTGGCTGCTCGCCGCGGCAGGCGCCGCCTGCATGGCGCTCGGCATCGAACTTGCCGTCGACTCCGCCTGGACCTCGGGCATCGCCCCACTGCTGATGTCCGTGATCGGCTGTGTGGCAGCGGGTCTGCTGATCCTCTTCGGGACCCTCGCCTTTGTCCATGTGGCGGTCAAGGTCGACAGCGACGCGGTCGAGGTGCGCTGCGGTCATATCGGTCTGCCGCGCCGGCGCATCCCGCTCGACCATGTGGTGGGCGCGGAGTTCGCTCCGGAGGTGACCCCGAGGCAGTGGGGCGGCTGGGGCTACCGCTGGCGTCCGGAGCAGGGCACCGCCGTTGTGGTACGCCGCGGCGAGGGCGTCGTCGTCACGCTGGGCGGCGGCAGGACCTTCACGGTGACCGTGGACGACGCGGAGGCCGCCGTACGAGCCATCCGCGACCGGCTCCTGCTCGCGGGGACCAACAAGACCGTCGAGCTCTGAACCACCGCTCCCTCGTGCCGGCTCCGCGGGACGGCTAGAGCGTCCGGCTGTCCGCCGCCGCGTCCGGCCACCGGGCCGTGCGCGTACCGCGCTCCGCCGAGCCCCCGCCCGCCGTGTGCGCAGTCGCCAGACCCGCGAGCAGCCCGGCGCCCGCCGTCACCGGCGTGAAGCTCAGCGCGTTGCCGACGCTCGCCAGGACCGCCAGCGCCGTGAGCGCGGCTCCCGCGCTCAGCACGACCGGGGTGGAGCGCGGCGAGCGCCACAAGCCGTACAGCATCCAGCCGAACGCCGCACCCAGCAGCGCCACGCCCACCACACCCTGCTCGGCCGCCTGCTGCAACGAGGCCGAGTGCGGCTTGCCGTCGGAGCCCAGCGACTGCTGTGCGGTGGTGCTGAGCTTGCCGAAGCGGTCGGGACCCACACCCCGTACCGGATCGTCCTTGGCGAGACTGATCGCATCCCGCCACAGATCCACCCGGTTCTGGGTGAGCTGGCCCTGCAGCGAGACCGTCAGCCCGTCCGGCAGAGTGTCCTCGGCCACACCCCACGAGGTGGCCACCACCAGACCGGTGGCGACGGCGAGGCCGACGAGCGCCACCGTCCGATGACGCATCCGGACCGCCGCGAGCGAGCAGAGCAGTATGCCGAGGGCCGCCGCGCACCCGGCGACGGAACCGAGCGCCAGTGCGGTGCAGGCGACGGCGAGAGCGAGCATTCGCAGCGCGAGGCGCAACGCGGCCGGACGGGCCGCAGAGGCGGCGCAGCAGGCTGCACCCGCACCGAGGACCAGCAGCGCCGCAGCCGCACCCGTGTGCCCCGGCTGGATGGGAGTCCCGGCGATCGCACCGGGCACACCCTGGCGTGAGGCGATCGCCAGGCCGAGTGCGGCGAGTGCGGCGGCCGAGGCGGCCGCGACCGGCAGGAGCGTGCCGCAGATACGGCCGCAGGCATATCCGGCGGCGACGGCGAACACGGCGAGCAGCACGCCCTCGGGCCGTGCCTCGCGTCCGGCCGCGCTGATCAGCGACCACACGGCGCAGCCGCTGAGGACGACGACGCCGGCGATATCGGTCGCGCTGCCGCGCTCCCGCGTGGCGGACCGGACGTCCGGTGCAGCCATCCCGTCGACCCCCCGACCTGTGACGGGCCCTGCCGCAGCAGCCGAATCGTGTCGGGTGGCAGGGCTGGCGCACACGGTAACGGCAGAGGCAGGGGTTTGTGGATGGGTTGCGCAGGAACGTTGCGTCAGTCGGTGCCGGGGCCCGTGGGGAGCCCGTGCGTCAGTCGGTGCCGTGGGCCCGTGGCGAGCCGCTGCGGCAGTCGGTCCGCCGGTCGGTGCGAGAGCCGGCACACCGGTGTCGGTGCGTCGGCCGACGAGGACCGGACTGCCGGGGCACAGCCCAGCGCCGTAGACTCCGCCGGGTGAGCGCCACCATCACCACCGTAGACACCCGACAGCCCGCCCCCGTCGCCGGCCGACCGCTGCTGCGGCGCCTTCTGCGGCCGGGTGCCGCCGCGCTGTCCGGAGTGCTGCTCTTCGCGAGCTTCCCGCCACGTCCCCTGTGGTGGCTGGCGCTGCCCGGCCTAGCGCTGCTCGGCTGGACGCTGTACGGACGCCGGCTGCGGCCCGCGTTCGGCCTGGGCTACCTCACCGGCCTCGGCTTTCTGCTGCCGCTGCTCATCTGGACGGGCGAGGAGGTCGGCCCCGTGCCGTGGGTGGCGCTGGCCGCGGTGGAGGCGGTGTTCGTCGCTCTCGCCTGCATGGGGATCGCCGCGGTCTCCCGGCTCCCGGTGTGGCCGGTGTGGGGTGCGGCCGTGTGGATCGTGAGCGAGGCTGCACGCGCGCGTGTGCCGTTCGGCGGCTTCCCCTGGGGCAAGATCGCCTTCGGGCAGGCTGACGGCGTCTTCCTGCCGCTCGCGGCGCTGGGCGGGACACCAGTACTGAGTTTCGCGGTCGTACTGTGCGGCTTCGGGCTGTACGAGACCGTCCGCCGGGTCCGTGCCCACCGGCGTACCGGCGAGCTGCCGCGCGGCGCCGCGGCCGCAGCGCTGCTCACCGTCCTCGTCCCGGTCACGGCGGCCCTCGCCGCCCTGCCGCTCGTCGACGACTCCGCCGAGGACGGCACCGCGAACGTTGCCGCGGTCCAGGGCAATGTGCCGCAGCTGGGACTCGACTTCAACTCCCAGCGCCGCGCGGTCCTCGACAACCACGCCCGCCGCACCGAGGAGCTCGCCGCCGATGTGAAGGCGGGCAAGGTGGCCAAGCCGGACTTCGTCCTGTGGCCGGAGAACTCCTCGGACCTCGACCCGTACCGCAACGCCGACGCCAGGCTGGTCATCGACGAGGCGGTGAAGGCGATCGGCGTGCCGACCGTCGTCGGCGCGGTGGTCACTCCCGACACGGGCAATCTGCGCAACACCTTGATCGAATGGGACCCCACGCGCGGCCCTGTCGACACCTACGACAAGCGGCATGTCCAGCCGTTCGGTGAGTACATCCCGATGCGGTCCTTCGTACGCCTCTTCAGCTCCGACGTCGACCGGGTGCGGCGCGACTTCGGACCTGGGCACAAGGTGGGTGTCTTCGACCTGGCGGGCACCAAGGTCGGCATGGTCACCTGCTTCGAGGCGGCGTTCGACGACGCGGTGCGTGACACCGTCACCAGCGGGGCGCAGCTCATCTCCGTGCCGAGCAACAACGCCACCTTCGGTCGCAGCGAGATGACGTATCAGCAACTGGCGATGTCGCGGGTGCGGGCCGTCGAGCACGGGCGCTCCGTCGTCGTCCCCGTGACCAGCGGTGTCAGCGCCGTGATCATGCCGGACGGGAAGATCGTCCAGAAGACGAAGATGTTCACGGCGGGCGCGCTGGTCGCCGAGGTGCCGCTGCGCTCCTCGCTCACGCCGGCGACTCGGCTCGGGACCTGGCCGGAAGGGATCCTGGTGCTGGTCGCGGCGGGCGGTGTGGGCTGGGTCGTGGCACGGGCGGTGCAAGCCGGGCGGCGGCGGAAGGCCGTACAGGGCACGGCCGTACAGGGCACGGCCGGGCAGGGCACCGTCGAGCGGGGCACGGTCGACGCCGGTTAGGGTCGAGGCCATGGCAACCCCCGACTTCATCCGTGAGCTCCGGGCCACCGCAGGCCACCAGCTCCTCCTCCTGCCGGGCGTCAGCGCGGTCGTCTTCGACGATCAGGGGCGGGTGCTGCTGGGGAGGCGTGCCGACACCGGCAAATGGTCGCTCATCGGTGGGATTCCGGAGCCGGGGGAGCAGCCTGCGGTGACGGCCGTGCGCGAGGTCTACGAGGAGACCGCGGTGCGCTGTGTCGCGGAGCGGGTCGTGTTGGTCCAGGCGCTGCGGAAGCCCGTCACCTACCCCAACGGCGACCAGTGCCAGTTCATGGACATCAGTTTCCGCTGTCGCGCGGTGGGCGGCCGGGCACGCGTCAATGACGATGAGTCGCTCGAGGTGGGGTGGTTCTCCGTGGACGCGCTGCCGGAGCTCAAGGAGTTCTCGCTCTTCCGGATCAAGCAGGCTCTCACCGAGGGACCGGCATGGTTCCAACCCACCATCGAGCACTGAAGTGTGGGCGCTGACCACATCGGTCGGGGGATGATCACTGCCTAGGGTGCGAAGCATGACCGCGCCCACCACACCAGGTCCCGCACCTCACCCCGACGCTCGTCCCGTCACCCTCGACCTCGGCGGCCGAACCGCACTCGTCACCGGCGCGGCGGGCGGCATCGGCCGTGCGTGCGCGCTGCGGCTCGCGGCCGCCGGCGCGAAGGTCAGGGCCGTCGACCGCGATGCCGAGGGTCTCGACGCACTCGCCGCACACTCGGCGGGGCTGGCCGGGGTCGTCGAACCGGAGCTCCTGGACCTCACCGATCTCGACGCGGCGGAGGCGGCGGCCGCCGGGGCGGACATCCTCGTCAACAACGCCGGGCTGCAATTGGTCCGGCCCATCGAGGAATTCCCGCCGGACGTCTTCCACACCGTGCTCACGGTGATGCTGGAAGCGCCGTTCCGGCTGATACGGGGTGCGTTGCCGCATATGTACGCGCAGAGCTGGGGCCGTATCGTCAATATCTCGTCCGTACATGGGCTGCGCGCCTCTGCCTTCAAGTCCGCGTATGTGGCCGCCAAACACGGTCTCGAGGGACTCTCGAAGACCGCGGCCCTCGAGGGCGCTCCGCACGGGGTGACCTCAGTCTGCGTCAATCCCGGCTATGTGCGTACGCCACTGGTCGAGAAGCAGATAGCGGACCAGGCGGCGGCCCACGCGGTGGCCGAGGACCGGGTCCTCACCGATGTACTGCTCAAGGACTCCGCAATCAAGAGGCTGATCGAGCCGGAGGAGGTCGCCGAAGCGGTGCTGTATCTGTGCACGCCGCAGGCATCCTTCATCACCGGCACCTCACTCACCCTCGACGGCGGCTGGACCGCCCACTAGGTGTATTGACCTGGAGCGTTGTTCACGCGGCTGATGGGTGGCTGGCCTTCGAGTGCGGTGTGGCAGCGGTGGTGGTTGTAGGTGTGCAGGAA
>NZ_JBEZKA010000038.1:0-61564 GCF_040651435.1 Streptomyces sp. NPDC048479 | reverse complement strand
GGGAGGGTGACCGCCGGTGCAAACTCCGTCCCTCACAGCGCGCCCTGGTCGCACTGGTGTACCTGCGCAAGCACGACACTCTCACGCAGATCGCGGCTGGCTTCCGGATCAGCGTCGGCACTGCCCACGCCTACGTTCACCAGGTCATCGACCTCCTCGCCCGCCAGGCACCCGGTCTGACCCGGGCCCTGCATGAGGCGGACGCCGAGTACGTGCTGGTCGACGGCACCCTGGCCGAGTGCGACCGCGTCGGTGACGGCCGCGCCGACTATTCGGGCAAGCACCGCCGCCACGGCGTGAACCTGCAGGTCATCACCAATCCCCAAGGCAAGCTCCTGTGGATCTCGCGACCTTTGCCGGGCCGCAGCCACGACCTGACCGCGGCCCGCACCCACCGCATCGTGAAGACCTGCGTCAGACTCCGCATCCCCGCCCTGGCTGACCTCGCCTACACCGGCGCCGGCGGCACGTTCGCCGTGCCGTGCCGGCGCCCGCCCGGCAAGGACCTCACCGCAGGGCAGAGATCGGTCAACAGGGCGCACGCCCGACTGCGATACCCCGTCGAACGAGGCGTCGCCACCGTCAAGCGCTGGCGCATCTTCCACCACGCACGCTGCAGTCCCAACCGCCTCTCGTCAGCAGCCAAAGCCGTCCTCACCCTGGAGAGGCAACGCTGAAAAGGCTCAATGTCCGCGGGGACAGCCAGGAGGTCGTCTGTCCGTAATCCGGACGAGCGCCGTCACCCCATGACACCGGTTGCGATATGGACAACTCGGATTGTCCTTCATGTTTCGCCGCCCTACGGTTCAGCACACCGATCGGCGCCCGACTCCCAGCGCCCTGGCCGGGAGGAAGAATGGACCGGTTTTTCGAGTACGTCGGCAGGCACATACGGACGACCTGTCGCAGCAGGCCCTGGACTATGCCCTGGTCGTCGGGACGGCCATCGCGATCGCCACCGTGCTCGGGGTCGCACTCGGCGTCGCGACCTGGGGCCACCCGGTCGGCCGCTCCGTGGCCGTCGCGGTGACGGGGACTTTCCTCACCGTCCCCAGCCTCGCCCTGCTGGGGCTGCTCATCCCGCTGCTGGGTTTTGGCTGGACGCCGACGGTGGCCGCCCTGGTCGTATACGCGCTACTGCCGATCACCCGTAACACCATCGTCGGCCTGCGGGAGGTCGGCCCGGCGATCCTGGAAGCAGCCCGGGGCACCGGCATGGGCCCGCAGCGGTCTCTGTTCATCGTCCAGCGCCCTTTGGCCTGGCCGGTCGTTCTCACCGGCATCCGGATGTCCACCCAGCTCACCATCGGCATCGCCGCCATCGCGGCCTACGTCGCCGGCCCAGGACTCGGCAAAGAGATCTTCGACGGGCTGTCCCGCCTGGGTCGAAGAACGCCATCAACCAGGCGCTGGCCGGGACGCGCAGCTGCACGACCCTTGGGGAGTTTCCATGGCCAAGCATCGGGCGGTCCATGCCGCGCGTCGATGGTGGCCTGGCGTTGCCATGGCCGTGGTGGCGGCTGTGGTCGGCATGCTGATGCTGCGGCCCGACGATCAGAGCGCCAGACCATGTACCGCGCTGCGGGCAGTTGCCGCCACCTCGTTCCGGCCGATGATCGACAGCGTCACGCCGAAGTTGCTGCAGGGACCGGACTGCGTGCGCATCGACACGACGTACTCCGATGGGCGGGCCGCGGCAGCCGCTGTGGCGAAAGACCAAGCACACGTTTGGATCCCGGACGACCCTTCCTGGTCGTCAGCCGCTGCTGAGGTCAAGTTGGCGAAGGACACCGTCGGCGCGGGTACTGTGCTCGCCACCAGCCCGCTGTACATGGTGAGCGACGCAGCCACCGGTGCGCGGCTGCGATCGGCCGGTGGTTCGTGGATGGCGCTTGCGAAGCTGGTGGACGCCCGGACGCTGCGGCTCGTAGTACGGGAACCTGCTGGGTCGGGTGACGGCCTTATTGGTACTGGGGCCATGGCGGAAGCTGTCTGGCAGGCCCAGGACATGGATGCGTCCGCGCTGTGGCTGTCCCGGGCACGTGGGATTACTCGCACTGTGGCGGCTTCCAGCGAAGCACTGCGGACCAGGGCCGGCGAGGTCGGTCTGGTGCCCGAGTACGCCTTGGCGGGAGCATCTGCGTCGGGGCGGAGCGCCCTGCCGGGACGTGACTTCGCAGCCACGCTCCGCTATACCTGGCTGCCCACGGCAACGGGAATCGCGGACCCCCGCAGTCTCGCTGGCCTGAAGCGGCTGCAGGCGGCGCTCAGCGGAGACGAAGCCGCACAGGCCCGCGCCATGGCGCATCTCCGCGACGCCGACGGTACTGCGACGCCGAACGCCGGCCTGCTCGCGACGAACCTCGAGAAGGCTCTCCCCGTCCTGGGCGGTCATCATGTCGATCACGTCTTCGCCACGTGGTATGCGCAGGACCGGCGTACCGATGCGCTCATCGTGGTCGATGTGTCCGGCTCGATGGCGAATCCCGCCCCCGGCTCGACCACTCCTCTGATCAGATTGGTGCGCGAAGGTGTGCGGTCGCTGGGTGGCATGCTGCCTAACGATGCGCGGCTGGGCCTGTGGGAGTTCGGCGTGAGACTCCAGGGCACCAGCGATCATCGCGAACTTCTCCGCGAGGCGATGCTGAGCCGCGGTCAGCGGCGGGCCCTGGCCACTGCGCTGAACACCATGAACGCAAGACCCACAGGAACCGGCCTCCATGACACGATCCTGGCCGCGTACACCAGCGCGCGTGACCGCTACCGGCCCGGAGTACCGAACCAGGTCATGGTCTTCACCGACGGTCGCAACCAGGACGACCCCGGCGGAGCCTCCGCAGGCCAGCTGTCCACGAGACTGCAGGCATTGCAAGACCCCAATCGCCCGGTACAGCTCAGCGTGGTTGCCTTCGGCGACCGCCAAGCCGCCGAGGTAGTCGGCAAAGCCATCGAACCCATCGGCGGCTACGTAGACCTCCTGACCACCCCGCATCAAGTCGCAGCCGTCTTCATCCACGTAGCCGCCGGCGGCCTCCACCACTGACACTGACGCAACACAGAATTCGTCACCTTCAGCTTGACTCTGTCGGGGATCTTGGTGATCCCCGGCGGGGCAGCATGATCAACGGGCATGCTCGGCTCTGTTCATGGACCGATGCAGTTGTCGAGGTGCCGGTTGTCGCTCCACGCCCGTTCTGGTGAGCAAGTCCCTTCTTTGACCGTGCAGATGGCACGGGCGAGCAACCCGGGTGGCACAACGGCGATGTGGGTGAGAGACCACCTGGGCGGGCTGTGGCGTGACGAGGACTTCGCCGACTGGTACCCGCGCGACGGCCGCCCGGGTTTCTCGCCCGCCCAGCTGGCCACCGTCTGTGTGCTGCAGTCCTGCTCGGTCTGTCGGACTGGCAGGCTGGCAGGCGGCCGAGGTGGTTCGCTGCCGCATCGATTTCAAGTACGCGCTGGCCATGGAACTGGACGATCCCGGCTTCCACCACAGCGTGCTGGCCGACTTCCGCGACCGTCTCACCGAGGGCGGACGAGCCGACCGTCTCCTCGACCTCGCGCTCGCGCGCCTGAAGGAGGCAGGTCTCGTCCGCGAACGCACCACCCAGCGCACGGACTCCACCCACGTCCTGGCCGCGGTGCGCGACCTGACTCGGCTGGAACTGGTCACCGAGGGCGTCCGCGCCGCGCTGGAAGAGCTGGCCGGCACAGCTCCGCACCTGCTGGCCGGCCTGGTCGACGAGGAGTGGGGGCGCCGCTATGGCCGTCCGGTCCGTCTGAGGTCAGATCACTCGGTCTGCTGAGAGGTCCGACGGTTGAGGAGAGGTGTCATGCCGGCAGGTTCCAGCCCCAAGCGGGAGCGTCAGTACGAGCACATCAAGGAGAGCGCCGAGCAGCGCGGTGCCTCCACCGGGCGCGCGAAGGAGATTGCTTCGCGGACGGTCAACAAGGAGCGGGCCAGGTCGGGGGAGTCGAAGACGGCCAGCAAGACGTCCACTCAGGACAAGAAGTCCGCATCCCAACGCGGCGGCGAGCGTTCCCACAGCGGCGCGCAAGGACCCACAAGGGACCAGCTATACGAGGAGGCAAAGAAGCGCAACATCGACGGACGCTCCTCGATGAACAAGCAGCAGCTGCGCAAAGCCCTGGGCCGCTGACCTCCGGCGTGCCAGCGGCTGCGAGGCCGCGGCAGTAGGAACGCACATCAGCTCGCAGCCGGCGAGGGCTGTCAGCCCTGCGAACCCGTGCGCTGGCCTCGCTCGCCGGTCTCACACAGAACCGGGATGAGCCGCTCCAGGCGCTCAGCCTCCATTCTTCGAGATCTGCCTTGAGCATCCAGGTAGGGCGGGCCGAGACCGCTTGACCATCACCCAGGCGGTCCGCGGGCCGGGCACGGAGCCCCTGGACTCCGTGCCCTTGTCCTTCATCCCACCGCGGCCGCTCAGCCGCACCCCGCGGGTGGTTCCCTTGGCGCCTGGGACGAAACGTGTCAGCAGTCGAAGCCGGGTCCCGCACCGGCGCTGTGGCGTTTCACTGGTTGGGTTCGGCCGAGCTGATGTCGCCCAGCGCGGAGCCGGGGTCGCGCTCGATGGCCAGGTCTCCGAGGGAGACGATGCCCACCGGGTGCCCGTTTTCGACGACCGGCAGCCGGCGCACCGCTTGTTCCCTCATCAGCTGCACCGCGCGGTCAATTTCGTCGTCGGGGGAGACGGCGGCCAGGTCGGCGCTGCATGCCTCCGACACGGTGGTGGCCTCGACGCTCTTGCCCTCGGCAAGGACCCGCACCACCAGGTCCCGGTCAGTGACCAGACCGCGCAGCTGATCGTCCTCGACGACCAGGACCGCTCCGATGTCTTCCTCACGCATACGCCGGGCCACCTCGGCCACCGACGTCTGCGGTCCCACCGCGGCAGGAGTACCTGTCATGATCTCGCGAACCTGCTGAGCCATCACTCCTCCTTCGTAGGGCAAGGCAATCCAGCCCGCGCGAGCGAGCCCACTGGTTCATGTACTCCCACCACGCAATCCACGCGTTCCGGTATGAATCCCGGACTCAGCGAGAGGAGCCCAGCATGAAGTGCCGCGGCGAGCGGAGGAAGGAGACGGGCCCCGCTCCCGATGGAGGGAGACGGGGCCTTCAGCACGGGAGAGAACGAGGGGAGCTACCGCTCCCGTGCCCGGCAGCTGGCACATTGTGGCGTACGCCGAATGGCTGATTCGCAAAATCAGCGGTTCGGACAAACAATGGTGCTGCGAGGCGAGGGCACCTTTTCTGTGTGCCCGGTCATCCGCCCCCTCTCCTCACCGTTTCCGTCCTGGGCACCGTACTGCGGGACGCCACTGGACTCGAAGGGGAGCAGCAGGTCCGACTGGGCGTCGAGTTCGAAGACCCCCGTGGCGCCGACCGGGGACGTCAGGGCCACCACCGAGGAGTCGTGGCGCACGGTGATGTCGCGGAAGGTGCCGTCGCGCCCGGTGGTGACCCGGGAGATGCCGCCTGAGCGGAGCGTGGCGCGGATGCCCCGGTCCGGCGCCACGAGGGCAACGACGCTGGTGTGCACCTGACGGATCAGGCGCAGGTAGTGGCCCGGGAAGGCGGCGTCGAAGAGGGACATGGGGGTGGCGAAGGTGAGGGTGCCGCTCTCGCGGAGGCCAAGGAACTCCACCGGCATCAGGCGGGCCAGGGAGAACGTCTGGGAGAGGTTGAGGCGGCGCCGCTCGGAGCTGAGGGCGTAGCTGTCGAGGCGGGTCAGGTCTTCGGCGAGCTGCTCGGCGCCCGCGAGGCCGCGCCGGTCGGGGCCGGTGGCCTGCGCGGGGGACTGCCAGTAGTCGCCGCGGATCAGCGCCTGTGCCGGTTCGGCGCGCTCGAAGGCGAGCTGGGCCTGGGCGAGGCGGGCGGTGGCGGTGGCCTGTTGCAGGAAGTAGCGGTAGACGCCGCCGAGTGTGGTGCTCAGCCACAGGTACAGGTCGGCGTTGGTGAACTGGTTGCCCAGGAAGGTGAGGGTCGCCACCGCCTGCTTGTGCTGGAGCGTGGCGATGGCCTCTTCCTGCACGGCGATGGTCACGTGGTCCTGGGCGGTCACCACCTGCGCGGCGGCGACCAGGGAGTGCTGACCGGTGGCGACCAGCTGGCGCCGCCACTCGTCGCGGCGCTGCTCGATCCCGGCGTTCAGCTGGTTGGCCTGCAGCTGTGACTCGACGTCGTTCTGCCACGCCTGCAGGCCGCCCTTGGCGATCACGCCCGCCGAAATGCCGATGGCCAGGCTGCCGCCCCCGCTGAAGAAGATGTCCGAGAGGCTGGCGGCGTTGGAGGCAGCCTGGGCGATGCTGATGGCGGTGTCCACCGCGGCGATGCCGTCCCTGATCTTGCGCGCCGTCGGCAGGTTGACCAGCAAACTTCGAAGCGCAGGAGGCGTCATGGCGCCGGGCCATCCGGCTGGGCGAGTACTTGGAGGCGGCCCGAGCGCACGCGGCCGCCCTCCCCGCCGGAACCGAAAGGATCCAGGCTGAGGAATGGATCCAATGGGCTATGGGGCACTTGGCCCGCGTCAGCCTTCTCGCTCAAGAACTCCGGCTTCCGCAGGTCCCGGAGCCACGCTCGGAGGACTTGAAACCGTTCCTCCGAGGATGGAGCCCCTACGGACCCAATGGCTACTGACGTGCATCATCTGCTGACATAGGGCTGCGGCCCCGAACCCAGGTGCACCTGGGTTCGGGGCCGCAGCTGTTGAAGGCAGGGTCACGAGGTCGCTGGAGCGGCCGAGGGCTTGGTGGTGGCGGCGGGCAACGGAGGTGCTGCCGAGGAGGAGGCCAGCGGGGGTGAAGTGGGGCGGGGGGGAGGTGGCGCTCCAGGGCGGGGAGGTAGTTCCAGCGCAGGCCAGGGTGGGCGGAGTGCGCGTAATGGTAGAGATCGCCGTAGGGCAGCCAGGTTGCCGTGGGGGTAGAGGCGTAGGCAGCGTCTGGCCTCGACCCAGGCGGGTGGGCCGCTGCGGGGGTCGGGGTCGAACCAGGTGCGCTCGTTGATCAGGCTGAGCCAGGCGAGCTGCGGGTGGAGCGCCAGGCGGGAGATGAGGGCGCCGAAGATCAGGGCGGGCCAGCCGCCGACCAGGTAGGCGGCGCCCAGTAGGAGAACGACCGCGCTCGTTCTGTGCCAGGTGCTGGAGTGTTCGCGCAGGTTGGCGATGATGCTGATCACCGTCTCCTTGATGCCGCGCGGGGTGAGCGGGTGGACCAGAGCGGTGGTGAACTGGCGGCGTGTGGCGCCGGGGCGGATTCCGGCTTGGTGCAGCTCGTCGAGGTTGGGGTCGGTGCGCGAGGAGCGGTCGCGCGCTCGGCCCGGGTGACGTGGTGGCGGTAGGTGTAGACATCGCCGCCGAGGTCCGAACAAGGTCCACGCAGCACTCCGCGCCCCCATCGAGCGCACGATCTCGCGGATCAAGCAGTGGCGGATCCTCCGCCATGCCCGGATCAGCCCGAACAGAGTCTCGTCAGTCTCCGCTGCCCTTCTCATCCTCATGATCTACACGCGAAAAAGGCTCCCGGACCGCGCCTGGGGAAACTGCTCTTGTAAAAAAGTGGCGGTGTTTCCTTACGAGGGGGGTATGGAGTTCGCCTCGTAAGGGGGGTCATCATACGACGCACGTAATGACGGACTTGGAGATTCCACGAAGCCAGGTGTGGACGCCGCCGAAGCTAAGGTTCGGCAATGCGAGAGCTGGATTGACCGCATCCTCTCGCTCGACGTAGCCGTGGTATGCATCAAAGGCCCGGCATTCTCACTTTGGAGGAGATGGGTATGCGTCGCATTACCGCCGTTGCAAACGTAGTGGCCGCTACTTCGGTCTTGATGGCCGGGAGTGTGGCTCCAGCAAGTGCAATAGACGATTCCGTTGCCGCTTATGATCGTTACGTCCTGGACTCACACCAGGACGGGTACGGCGGTATCTACGCGGGATTTCCTGATGTTCCCGGCGATGGCCTTATTAAGGGGGCGACGGTGACCGACTACTGCAACAGGGTCGGGTTCAGTAGCGGCGCGGGTCAGTGCCATCTGGAGTCATTCCACGAGACGGAACGCACTCACTGGGAGGAAGACTACAGGCAAATCGCCAGCGGAAAGCCGCTAACAAACTGCAATGAAAAGGCTGTGGACAATCCCTCCGTCTCATGGTCGCACACGCAGACGGCCACCCATACCGCCGGGGGGAGTATCTCCCTCGCCAAGTCCATCGGATTCACATCCGGTATCCCCCTCTTCAGCGTTTCGTCATCCATGACCCTGACGGTCACTGCGACGTACAGTTACGCCTGGGGAGAGTCAACCACGAAGAGCGACACGTACCCCGTGCAAATCAGCCCAGGATATGAAGGCTGGTTGGATTACGCCGGGTTCCACGGCACCGCACACGGAGTGGCGACCGTGACGATCGAACCCAATGGAGACCCGAACAATCCGGCGACCGAGCTCGGCCACGGGAGCACCTTCAAGGTGATCACGGACATCACGGGTGATCTCCCTAAACCGCCGAAGAACCAAGAGGAGGCGGTGAATGCCCAGCCGGTTTACGACAGGCTTGTCACAGGGCACAGGCGCCTGAGCAATGATGAGCTCAGGGTGGCGTGCCCCGACTGGCAAAAGGATCTCTCCGGTAATCTTCTGGAGTGGGACGAGCCCGCTAATTCCTGGGTACGGCGCTACGACAATCCCGTCCACGTCGACTTCATCGTCTGAAGCAGTCAGACGCGGGCCATCGTTCCACGATGGCCCGCGTCGCGTTGTGGTCGGCGGCTCGATTCTCACGAAGAAACCATGCAGCAATAGGCTCTGCCACAAATCCGTCCCTACGTCATTCAATCGTCCCCTCGACCCACCCCATAGCCTTTTCGATCTTCTTGTTGTTCAGCTCCTCGTGCCCATCGATGCAGCCCTCGTAGCGCCGGTGAATGACCTCCGGCGAGTTCCCCGCGCGGCGGGCGCCGGCCAGGTGTCCACGCTGGGCATCAGGTCAGCGAGGGCGTGCGAGCGGGATTTGAGACGCGGGCCACGCACGAACAGGGTGACGGTGCCGGGCAGCATGAGCGCCTGATGCACCATCGGGTGCCCGAGCGTGTAGCTGGCCCCGGGCCGCTCTATGGCGACGATGCTGGGCAGAAGGTCGGCCTGGCCGAACTCGCCCTCACCGCAGTCCGTACGGCGGCGCACGACGTGCACGTAGCCGCCCGTCAGGATCCGTGTGACGAAGTTGTACGAGTGGTTGTGCGGGACCTCTTGGTTGACGCGGCGCGGGTTCATGTTCAGCCGAACTTCGAAGCCCCGCTTGGGCGCCTGGTAGTGCGCGAGGCGGTCGAGAAGCAGGGTGACCCGGCTTCCCGCGAGCCGGGCAGGGTCGTGTTCAATCTCGTGGACCAGGCGGGTGAGCAGTCCCCGGTCGGCGTCCAGTCCCTGCAGCAAGGCGCTGCCCTCCCGGTGTGTGCTGCGCACATCGGGGACGTTCATCGGCGGCCACGCATCCAGCCATGCCGGCCAGTCACTCGTGCCGCGGCCGCGGACCTCGGTGCTCTCCAATGCGTGGGCGAGCCTCTTGCGTGTGTCTCGTACTGCTGACCGACGCTCCTCCGCACTCGGCAGTACGCCCGTGTCCTTGAGGCGGCCGTCGGTCACGATCAGCTGGACACCGTCCGCGCTGCTCTGCAGCGTGCACAGCGTCCCGGCATGGGCAGCGAACGCGGTCTCGGGCGGGAAGCTGCGCACGTACTGCGGGCTTCGGCTGTCGACGTCCTGCTGATGCCGGTACGCCTCGAGCTCGATGCTCCCGGCCAGAGTGAGGACCACCGCGGTGTCCAACATCGGTCGGGGCCCGGCATGACCACGCCCGGCCAGACGGGCATAGAGGGTCAGCCCGTCGGAGGTGGGTCCTTCGACCTGCAGATACGTGTGGCCGTCCGCGGCGGAGGACGTCGTGGAGCCGTCAGCAGTGCTGGGGCTGTCGAGCAGGTCGAGGATGCGTTTGGCCAACGACCGTGCCCATCCGTCAATGTCTGCCGCCGCGATCGTAGGGACGTCGCGCGGGTCAGTTCCCTGGCGCAACAGCGCGGGGACGAAATCGGGGATCACAACTTCTCTTCGGTAGGGCGCCATTCGTGTGCGGCGCAGCAGTTCGACGGAAGGCCCCTCGCACGCCGAGGGGATAGACGACGCGCGAGGGGGTCGTACGCCGTCGGGCGGGCCGGCCGAGGCAACGGCCCACCCGAGGCTGTCTTCAGGTCCCGCGGGCTATCGCCATTGGGCAGCCGTGATAACGGTTGCGACGGTGAGGGCAAAGACGGTCATGCGCAGGATGTTTTGGGCTGACATCAGGCCTCCGGGGGCAGGGGTTCGGCGTCAGGCTGGCCGGAGAGGGTGCCTGTGGTCACCGTGGGATCCGCGAAAGGGTGAGGCACGCTGGGGCTGCCGTACCCGTAGAAGCGGGCGCTTGCTTCTCGAGACGGCCGGGCGGGAGGGCACTCGCCCCATTCGACGATCCACCGCTCGGATACGAGACGGATGCGCAGGAGAGGGAAGCCGGGCCGAGCGAGGAGCAGGTCACGTACTGCCAGCGCGACAGGCGCGGTGCCAGCGTCGAAATATCCGCCCCGTCGGGGGCCGCCGACAGGAACGGCAAGGAGCGGGGCCCGGTGGATGCGCACCGCCACGCTGCGGTCGAGCAGACTGGCGTCCGACAGGCGAGAGGCAACGAATTCGAAGTCGTACGCCTCGCCTGGGGGCAGCAACGCAATGCTCAGGGGCGTTGTCGCGGCGCTCACTGCTCGTCGTCCTCGTCGAGGGCTTCAAGCACGTCTTGCGTGACCAGGGCGAGGCGTCGAAGGTGCCCTCGGGCCTGCGCCCCGTCCGTGGGCGGTTCCTCTGCCCGTAACGCTTGCGCACGCGCAACGAGGGCCGTGACGTCCTCGCTGGGCGGGTCGTCGCGTCGTTCGAGCGCAAGGTCGACCAGCTGCTGAATGATGCCGCGTAGCTTCTGCGTCTGCGCTTCGACCTCGGGCGCGTCCGGTCGCGCGCGCTCGCCGAGGACATCCTCGAGGGCGTCGTAGGCATCATCGAGGGGCAGCCCAGCACGGAGCAGTTCCACGATGCGCTCAAGAACGGCGTCGTCACGGGACCACACGCGGGCGGGCTTCCTGCTGGTCCCGTCGAGTGTGCGCCGGACAGAGGGCTCCTGAGCCGTGGTGGGGGGCATGCGGGGGGTCTCCATGAGTGGGTGGGCTGCGATGGGGAGGCGGCGCTAGCGAGTCGGTGACTCGACGTTCTCCGGCGGCTGAATGAGGGAGACCCACACGTCCTTGCCGGTTGGGTTGGGCGAGACACCGAAGCCGTCGGCGACAGCGCGCACCAGGAGCAAGCCACGACCGCTCTCGTCGATGTCCTCGGGGCTGAGTAGGGCCGGCTGTCGAGGGTCGTTGTCACGAACGTTGATGCAGATGCCGTCAGGGATCCGCTGTACGAGCAGGCCTGCGCTCCGTCGGCCGCTCCGATCCCCTGCGGTGTGCTCGCAGACGTTGGCCAGCAACTCGTTCACGGCAAGGAGGGCCCGGTCGGTGAGCGTGTCCAAGCCGTCGCCCCACAGCTGAAGGTGTCTGGCCACGATGTGCCGAACCGGGGCGATGGCGCTCGGCGTCGCGTCGAGAGTCATCTCCAACTGCCCCGGAATACTGACCGTTAGTGCATGGGCGGCAGCCGCGGGGGCTTCGGCGAGTTGATTCATCGCAGTTCCGTTCGTTCGTCCAGAACCCCGTGTACGAGGCCTAGTTGCGGTGTGTACTGGTCCCTTCCCGTTCAGCAACTATTGAGGCAGTGCGGAGAGCGAACGTGCAGTGTCTGATGCCGACATCTCCACTAATCGGCATCATGGAGTCAAAGAGGGGCGAAGGAATGCCGCAGCCGGAGAAGCAGCTCAACCCGGGGGAATCCCCCGGAGCCTGGTTCGGCAGCGAGCTGCGTCATCGCCGGAAGCTGGACGGCCTGTCAGCTCGGCAGCTGGGCCGGTTAGTTCAGGTCAGCGACGATGTGATCCTGGCGATCGAGAAGGGGAAGTATCCGAGCTGTCAGCAGCCGCTCGCCGCACAGCTCGACGAGGTCTTGGATACGGGCGGCGTCTTCGCGCGGGCCTGGCCGATGGTGTTTGGCGATGCCGATAAGAAGCGGCGCGATGCCGATAAGCCGGCTGCTCCACCGGAGGAACGAAGTGTTCAGGTCACTCAAGGCCGCATCCTGGGAGGAGATGCACCGCCACCTCTGACCGGGAGTCCTGCGCCCGTGGACCGTCGCCAATTCCTCCAGGCCAGCAGCCTCGCTGCCTTCGTCCCCATAGACCTTGTCCAACTCGTTTCACCGTCCACTCCCGCTCAGCAGCCCG
Source organism: Streptomyces sp. NPDC048479 (assembly GCF_040651435.1). Lineage (NCBI taxonomy): Bacteria > Bacillati > Actinomycetota > Actinomycetes > Kitasatosporales > Streptomycetaceae > Streptomyces > Streptomyces sp. NPDC048479. Next base: position 49,151 of record NZ_JBEZKA010000038.1, on the reverse strand, counting down.
ACACGATCAGGCCGCTCGACATAGACCAGGTCCTCGGTGTCGCGTCGAGCATCAGCCGCTGGGACAACTCGTACGGCGGCGGCGGGATGGTCCGGGACGTCTCCAGCCGCGCCATGCAGTGGGCCGCCGGCCTGCTGTATGCGGACTGCCCCGACGTCCTGCGCCCAGACCTGTTCGCGGCCGTCTCCCGCCTCGGGATCGTCGTCGGCGCAAGCGCGTTCGACGCGTACGCCCACGATGACGCCCGGCGGACGTGGAAGTTCGCTGCCGAGTGCGCGGAGGAGGCAGGCGACTGGCACCTCCGCGCCAAGACGTACTCCTTCCTGGCGCGACAGGCCGTGTGGGTGGGCGAGCCGGACGAGGGCCTGACCCACGCGGAGAAGGGCTTGGTCCGTTCCGACCGGCTGACGCCCACCGAGCGGGCGATGCTCCACACTGCGCGTGCCCGGGCGTTCGCCAGGATGAGGAACGTGCGGGACACCTTGGCCGCCGTGGGGCAGGCGGACGAAGCGTTCGCCGATCGAAACGCTGCCGAAGACCCGCAGTGGATGGCCTACTACGACGACGCGCAGCATGCCGGCGATACCGCTCACGCCCTCTTTGATCTGGCGGTCTTTGCCGGCCAGGACCCCGGGAAGGCGGGAGAGCGATTCTGGGCGGCCGTTCAGGGGCACGACCCGGCATTCGCGCGATCTCGTGCGATCTCAAGGACCAAGTTGGCGTCCCTGATGATGGCCACGGGGGATCCGCGTCAGGCCGCCGTGATCGGCCATGACGCCCTGGACGAGGTGGGGCGCCTGACCTCGCGGCGCGCGGTTGATGACCTGCGCCAGCTCGGGCGGTTCGCCGGCGCCCACGCCAAGCTCAGCGACGCCATTGACCTGCGGGAGCGGATCGCCGCTACCGTGCGGGCATGACGACGTCTGCAACCGCACCCGCTCTCCTCGCTCTACAGCAGGCGTGTGCCACCGTCGGCCTCGACCCGAGTACGGCCGTCCCCGTTCGGATCGCCGAGAACCAGATATGGCGCCTGCCGGGAGGTGTGATCGTACGCATTGCCCGGCCGGGCCAAGCTGCGGCGGCCCGCCGCGAAGTCCGGGTAGCTCAGTGGCTCGCCGCAAGTGGCGTCCGCGCCGTACGGCCGATCGATGTACAGCAGCCAGTTGAGGCTGACGGGCGACCGGTCACGTTCTGGGGAGAGCTGCCCGCGCACGAGCACGGCACCGAAACTGACGTGGCACTGCTGCTCAGGCAGCTCCACGCCCTGCCGAAACCGGACTTCGACCTCGGGTACCTCGATCCTTTCGTCCGCGTCGGTGAGCGTCTGCAGGCGGCCACGACGCTGAACGAGGACGATCGACGCTGGCTCCACGAGCTTCACCAAGGCCTCGCAGTGGCATGGGAGAAGCGGCCGGCTGGGCTGCCGGAGTGCGTGATCCACGGCGACGGATGGCCTGGGAACCTGGTCCGCACGGCCACCGGCCGGGTGATGATGGACCTCGAGCGGATGTCCGTCGGCCCGCCGGAATGGGACCTGGTCTCGACCGCCGTGCGCATGACGACGACAGGCGCCGTCCCCCGGGAGCAGTACGCCACGTTCTGCGACGCTTACGGCATCGACGTCACCACATGGCCCGGCTACCGCACCCTCGCCGGAGCCCGGGAACTACGCATGGTCACCTACGCTGCTCAGCACGCCGCGAGCAACCCGGAGTGGGCAGCACAGGCCCAACACCGAGTGGACTGCTTGCGCGGCCGCCGCGGTCCCCGACCTTGGAACTGGAAAGGGATCATGTAGTCCGGCGCGAGCCTTCTCGTCAAACGCGCGGACGTACGGGCCGCGAGCGACGCCCCAGCGGCGCCAGGCGCCCGGCGGCAGGGTTCGGCGTCGGCGATGTACCGGTCGAGGATGGGTTGCATCAACTTGCGGCCCGCCCGCAGGTGGTTTCGGCGCGATGCATGCGGCTTCCTCGGCGGTCTGTCCTTGAAGGGCGGCGGCGGAGGTTAGATTGAGGTCCGCAGGTCTCGCGAGCCATCGCCTTCCAGGCGGTGCTCTCATCCCGCAGCAGCGTGCGGCGTCGCATCACAGCGGCCGGTGCTCCGCATCGAACAGTTCTCCATCGGACCCGCGGTGCGGCAGCATCTGCGCCGGGTCGGCCTCGTCCGCCTCGACCATGCGCCACGGCTAATACTCCAGCCGGACTTCTTCATTCGTGCTGGTCAACGGCTTGGGCGTGGGGCGGTCTTTGCCGGGCCGTCCCACGAACGTGTGGCCGCGCTGCGTGTAGTGGCAACGCGTACTGGATGAGACCGCGTTCCTCAAGAAGGGGAAGATGTCGGCCGGGGTCGCCGCGCAGACGCCGGGATAACGGGAACACGGAGAACTGCCAGGTAGCAGTGTTCGCGTGTACGCGAACGAGCATGGACGGGCCTTGATCGACCGCGAGTTGTACCTCGGTAAGCACAGGGCCGGCGACATTGCGCGCTGTGAGAGTGCCGGGGTGTCCGCCGACCGCCGCAAAGAAGTGGTCACCAAGCCCGAGCTGGGCAGACGCATGGTCGAGCGGGCGCGCGGGCGAAGGTGCCGTTCGGGTGGGTGGCCGCCGACAGTGTCTACGGGCAAGACCGCAAGCTGCGGGCCGCACTCGAACGCCGCCGGGCCGGCTACTGATGGCGGTGGGCTGCGACGAGACCGTGCAGACCCCGGACACCAAGCCAAGCCCATGAGGGTTGACCTGCTGGTCTCCCGGTTGCCGCTGCTCTTTGAGCGCCGCTCGTGCGGCCACGGCGCGAAGGGCGAGCGGTACTACGACTGGGCCATGGCCGAGGTGGCCTGGCCGTCCGAGGCCGGGGTCCGCGTCGGGGTTGGACGCACCTGATGCTGGTCCGCCGCTCCATCAGCGACCGAGCAAGTTGGCCTACTGCGCCGTGCATGCCCGCCCCTCCACCATGTTGACCACGTTGGTGCAGGTCGCAGGGCTGCAGTGGTCGGTCGAAGACTGTTTTGAGACCGCGAAAACCGACTGCGGCCTGGACCAGTACGAGGTCCGCGGCTGGGACCAGTGGCATCGCCATGTCACCTCGTCCGTAGCGGCTTTAGCGTTCCTGTCGGTCACCGCCGCCCGAACCGCACACGCAGCCGAGGTGCGTGAGCAGGATGCCCCGGACCTGGATGCCCACCCCGTCATAGCGGCGCCGTCCCCGCAGCTGTCGGGGTGACCGGGCGTCTGATCGACTACACCGCCGAGAGGATCCGCCGACTCCTCCGCGAGGCCGCCTGGCACGTTCACCACACTCCTGCTCTCGTCTTCGCCCAGTCCGCATGGCGCAGAATCCACCAAACCATCAGCAAACGGACCTGCTACGAGCAACGCCGCCAGCAAGCTCTCGCATCACCCCTGTAGTACATGTGGCGAGCCGTACGGGTTGGGAAAGTTGTGAAGCGACCCTTGGCCCGTATGGCTCTCGCGCATCGTTTCTGCACGGGCGTCTCATGGGATCAACTCGGCAGGATCATCGCAGAATTGGCGGGACCATCGCCCTCGCTCAGACCCACCAGGGCTTCACGCAGACCCGGTGCACAGGCGGCCGGGACATCGACGGTCTCGTCGATGTAGCGCCAAGCAGTCGTGGCGGACACGCCGAAGCCCGCCGCCAGGTGGGGCGCGGCGTCTCGTTCTTACGCGGATCGGGAGGTGGCCTGTAAGCCTCCGTGCGGAGGACCAGCCCGGTCCTCTTGAGCGCGTTGAGCGCGCCGGTGTGGTTGGCGTGCGCCGGCAATTTCCTGCCGAACGGGCCGTTCGGGGTGTTCGGCTGAGCACGGGTCCTGGTAGCAGGACTCACGCCCGCTCAGTCTTTGGGAGCGGTTGTACACACCGGGACACGGTGCTGGTTATGGCGTTGGCCCGCCGTGACCACGGGCTGTCGGCAGCCTGGTTGCATCGATAGTCTCATTCGAGCGGTGTCAGAGGTGGTTGGGCGTAGTCGCGCTTCATGAGCGCGGTGGGGCCGTCTTCCAGTACACACTGGTCGATGATGGGGAGGCACCCTGATTCAGGGTTGCCCCAGCGGCTGGTGATGTTGAGCCAGGATAGAGATCCCTTGTACGAGCCGAGCGGCTGCCACTGGTATGGAACGAGCGCCGCTGCTGTGTCCCACATCATGCCTTGGTCGGTGTCGTCGGCAAGGTCTCCGCCTTGGGGCAGTTCGTGGTAGACGTGCCTGCCCGGCGTTGCGTATAGCTCGTGGGATCCGCGGCCTGCGTATGCGACCGGCTGCCAGTTGTGGAGCTCGACGTTCTTGTCTCCATAGAAGTACTGCGTGCCTCCCGAGTGTGAGCTCAGGAAGAGCTGGTGGGGCAGGTTGTCGACGAATCGGATGGCGGCGTGGCCCCAGTCGCCGACATGGTTACCGAATCTCTTGGTTCCGCCGATGCAGCCCGCCGGTGAATCCCATCCGACACACACTTCCTTGCCCTGGTTGTAGGGGTAGAACATCCAGTAGAAGATGTCTGTGATGGTGGTGGGGGCACCGTCCTGGGTGCGGTTGAGGATCTGTGCGTAGGCGGGGACGTCGCGCTCGTAGGGGCGCTGTCCGTAAAGGAACCTGGGGTCAGTGCACGAGTCGCATCCGAGCGGCTGTTTGGTGACCAGGTAGCCGTCTTCCTCCCGGACGTGAGGGAGGAAGTCCTCGACGTCAGCAGGAAAGTACTGCTCGTCGGAGTCCAGCCATATGCGGGGGGCCATGGCGCGGGCAGTCTTGGGGGTGACAGGGGTCGCGGAGAATGCCGGTATGTCGGTCATGGTCTTGTTGAGGACCCGGTACAGGCCGGCGTTTCCGGGCTGTTCGTGCGAAGTGCGCGCGACGAAGCCGGAGACGATCAGACCGTGGGCATCGATGGGAGCGGCCTCCCAGATGCTGACGTCCATCTCCGCTCCCGAGCCTTCATCGTCCCACACCTTTCGAGGCGTTCCCGGCGCGGTATAGACCGTCTTGATGCAGCGGACCACGTCGGTGGACGGCTTGCTGTAGCCGTGGGCCGCAACGCCGCCTAGGCATGTGTAGCCGGGAGGCGCAATCGGTTGCCACAGCGATCCGTCCTGGTCTCCGCCTGAGCCGTGGTCGCTCCATATCAGTTGGTAGTCGGTCGGGGGCTCCAATGCGTCTTTGGGACCCTTGACGACGAACGCGTTCGCGGGCGCTCGGTCGTGGACGTTCATAGCGACGTCGCCCAGGGAGTGGTAGCCGGGCATGTTGCCCAGGTCCGGCCGCCAGACGGCGACATCATCGTCGGCGCCGGTTCCCGAGTCGTCATAGATCTTCGTGAAGGAGCCGATGGTGCGGACGCTCAAGGGTTCGGGAGCAGGTGAAGGCTTCGCCGGAGCCGGTGAAGGGTTTCTCATGTTTGCCGAGGTTGCTACCGGGGCCGTCACGGCGAGGGTGCCCACTGACACCAGAGTGCCCGTCACTGCCGTGAGAAGGAGGCGGGTTGACCATTTGGACACGTATTTGACCTCTCGTTCGCACTATGGACGACGTCCGGCCGCTGGTCGCAGACTCGTTGATACGCCGGATGCTTGGGCGGTAGAGCGCGGACCGCTTTCTGTCGCACCGTCAGGGTCAGCCATACTTCGGCCCAGGTGTATGGCCCTGTGAGGTTGGGCCCGGCCCTGCGGCAGGCCAAGGCTTCCCATGGGCCGATTACATCCCCCCTTCATCTCCTCGCATATCGTGGTCAGGCGGTGACCCGGGCGCGGAGGATCATATTCCGGTCTAGCGGCGACGGGTATTTCAGTGGAGCCCGCGACGCGCCACGCACCACCTGCTGCGGCAGCACTCAACTACGCAGGCCGGAGGGGCACCTGAGGACAGAAGCATTCCCCTCAACTGCTCGGCCTGCACCTGCCGTTGCGTAAAGTTCCGCGGGAGTAATTTACGTCACGTAAAGCGGACTTCCCAGTTCCGCCCCGAGGGCTGCCCCTGTAAGGAACGAGCCGTATATGTTACACGCTCGCAGCATGATTCTGGGCTACGTTTCTGAGCCAATTCCCCATAGCGGAACGGATAGATGCACTCATGCCTGTTCGCTCTAACGTGTTTATCTCGGCACTTGGTGCGGTCGTCATCACGGTGACGACGGCCCCCTTCGCCGATGCGTCCTCGACGGCTCTCCCTTCCAGCCCCGATTCTTCGTCAGTTGACCTGCCGGGCAGGTCGGACGTTCCCTACGAGATCTGGCAGAAGGACGTTCAGGAGGTCGCGCATCGGGCAAGTGCCTATCTGCACGCGCGCACGCGGAGCCTCAAACCGAGTGAGCGTGCTGCGATAGTCCTGGACATTGACAACTCTGCCCTGGAGACCGCCTACGCGGACGAACTACCGATCCCGCCGGTCCAGGCTGTCTTGCAGGTCGTGGTGGCAGCCCGCTCGAACGGCGTCAAGATTTTCTTCGTCACGGCCCGTACGGAGATCGCGGATGCAGCGACGAAGGCTAATCTGCGGCATGCCGGATACCCTGTCGACGGCCTCTACAGCCGACCGGTTACGAAGGCTCTCGAGAGCCCGGCCGAGTTCAAGACGGCCAAACGCAAGGAGATTGAGCGGGACGGGTACACGATCGTCGCGAATATCGGAAACACGGTGACGGACCTAGTCGGCGGCCACGCGGAGCGGGCGTTCAAGCTGCCTGATTACGACGGCAAGCTCTGGTGACGCCGGTCACTGCAGAATCCGGCTCGGCACGGGAGTCGTCCGCTGCGAGCAGCCACGGCGGCAGGTGGAGCGGAGTTGCACCGGTGCCGGGGGTTTTCGCTTTCCGTGCACCCCCGTGCAGGTCATCATCGAAGCCGGCACCAACTCGTCGTGACCGCCGCGCGACCTGCTCCGGGCAACAAGGCCGCAGGTCGGGCGGAACTCCGGCCTGGCCGAGCAGTGTGAAGACTGTCACGTGCTTGGCGAATCTCGCCGGCTTCTTCACCGAGGGCGGGGACAGGTGCGGCCACCTCCCCGTAGGTGCGGGAGGAGCCCAGCGAGACCGACAATTTTCCGCCGTTACGTTCTTCGCGGTCCTGCAAGAGGGCCGCTGGCCTCCGGGCCCGGCATGACTGTGTCCCCCTCGCCAGCCGCTCCCGCGTCCATCCCCGCGCCTGACGAAAGGCGCGCTCCTGCTGTGCCAACGCCTGGGCGCGGGCACTTTCTTGACAGCTCGCTGCCGGTCGACCTGCCATTTGGCGGCGATCCTAACTTCCATTTGAATGGAACCGCGAATCGGCGTGATCTGAAACGAAGCAAGTTCCCCGCGCTGGCCGTCTATCCATCATCCGGATTGCACAACACCTGGCCGGCGCCCCGCCTCTGCCTGTGCCACGAAAGAAGCGATCGTGACGCTCTCCAGACAGGTAGCTACACGCCGCGCCGCACGGCCAGCAGCATCTGGCATGGGTCATGTCTGGCCGGCCACCGACCACACCTGTGATTCGTCCGGTGCCGGTGGCTCGTCGCCGAACCGCCACGGCATACAGGTCAGTTGCTCCAGATGCGTATCCGGCGGGGCGTCTTCGTGGGGGAGCGGGGTTGGAAGGCGGCGCGAACGGCCCTGGGATGGCCGCCCCAGCAGCCCTTCCTTCGGGATGCTGTCGCCGCCTGGCTGAACGTCCCGATCCCGGGCTGGCGCACGGACACCGGCCGCGGCAAGGACCGGATGGCCGGGCACTTCGTCCATGCCCGTAACCCCGTCGGCCGCTACCAGCGCGAGAACGGCGATGAGTATGTCGAGATCCGGTCGGTGGGGGAGTGGTTCGACACCACCGGCGCTACCCCTGCCGTCGTCCGCGACGCGTTCGTCCTGCTGTGGAAGGCGCTGCGCGCCCACTGGCCCGATGCGGTCCTGATGGGCTCGCCCTCGCAGACCGGCCGTGACCTGTGGACCCGCACGATCCCCCACCAAGGGCCAGTTCGCCGACGGCTACCTCGCCTCCCGCGCGGTGTGCGCCCTGCTCCTGTACGGCATCGGCTCCTTCGCCCAACGCCCCCGCATGGTCACCGGCACCACCCCCCGCACCATGGAGCGGGACGTTCCGCCCGACGCCGAAATCATCGGCTTCGACAACGACACCATCACCTGGCAGCGGCCCGCCGGCTTCACCCGCGACCCCAACGCCCACCCCGAATGGGCCGCCAGCATCTGGTCCGGCGCCCGCGCCGCCCTCCTCTCCCAGCGCATGCGCGAGGACACCACCCACGTCGGCGCCCTGCACGCCCCGCCCAAAACCGTCGTTGCTTTCCGCACCGACGCCGTCTACCTCACCCAGCCCCACAACTGGCCCTACCACGGCCAGCCCGGCGACTACCTCCGCAAAGGCCAGCTGAACGGGCCGGTACCCGCACCTACCACCGAAGACGAACTCCTCGCCCTGCGCGACAGGGGCCGCGCCGTCCTCCAATCCGCCCGCACCACCGGGCAGGCGTGATGCCGGCGTCCGCGCAACCGCCGCCCCGCAGCACGCCAGTTGAACGAGGCCGCACGCCTCGCCGACCAGCTCCAGGCCTCACGAAGCGGGACATCGCCCGCATCATCAACCGCGAAGCCTCGCTGGTCTCCCAGTTCTACACGCGCGGCAAAGGAAGCCGCGTTCGTCCCCGCCCTCACCCACGTCCTCGCCGCCGTACAGACCGCAGGCATCACCGACCCCGCCGAACTCGCCGCGATCGCCGCCCCACGCATCACCCGCCGCACCACCGCCTCCGGCGCCCGAGCACGCGTACGCACCAAAGCCGTCCTCATCACCCCCACGGGCACCGGCACCGGCACCGGTCGCGCCGGAGTCCAAGCCATCGCCTCCGGCTCCGCCCGCCTGCGGCCCCTGATCGCCGAAGCCGCCCGGCAAGGACTGCGCCTGGCGTTCACCCTCCGCATGCCGAAGACCGGCCGGCTACATTCTCGCCTCCGGCAGCCGCACTGACTCACCCGGCAGCCGCCGAGACGTCATCCAGCGCGCCGACCACACCGAGGAACGCTCTTACGGCTCCGCTGCCACCGGCGGCTTCGACGCAGCGGACTTTGCCCGCCGCGTCGACGCCGCAGGCGGCGACGTCACCGCCGCCGTCCAACAGTGGCTTGTCGAGACCGGCCGTAGTCCACCCTGGCGCCCACATCACCCATCTCGAGATCCGCACCTGGCGTCCGCGATAAGGGGGCCGGTTCCGCACCACCGTTCAATGTCGCGGCCTCCCACTGGCCGGGGCTCCGACCTGCGCGTCGGTCGGGACGCTGCGATGACTGCTACACCGTCGACCGCGCAGTGAGTCACCTCGGCGAACCGCTTCGCGCCGACATGTTCCGGGTGGCATTACTCGTGTACCTGGTTGTAATGCCCAGGCAGGTTGGTTGAGTTCGTGCGACGAAATGGTCTGAACCTGTGAGGTGACGAAGGCCTCCAGTTGTGGAGTGGAGCTGTCTAGGAACCGCTCCGCCAACCAAGAGGCCTTCGTGTCTCTCGACGGGGTGCTCGTGCTGGCCCACTCCGAGGAGCGGGACGCCGCCGCGACCTGGAAGAAGACGTTCGGGCACCACCCGCTGATGGCCTTCGTCGACCACGGCCGAGGCGGCAGCGGGGAGCCGGTCGCCGCTCTGCTGCGGCCGGCAACGCGGGCAGCAACACCGCCGTCGACCACATCACCACGGCCCAACTCGCCCTGGCCCAACTCGCCCTGGCCCAGCTGCCGAAGAAGTACCGGCGCGAGCGGCAGACACTGATCCGGACTGATTCCGGCGGCGGCACCCACGAGTTCGTGGCCTGGCCGGCCAGACGCGGCCGGTGGTTGTCGTACTCGGTCGGCATGACCATCACCGAGCAGATCCACCACGCCGTCCTGAAGGTTCCCGGCCCGGCCTGGAGGGCGGCCACCGAACCCGGCGCAGAGATCCGTGACGGCGCTTGGGCCGCCGAGCTCGACGGCGACGTAGTCAAGGGCCGGCCGCAGGGAATGCGGCTGATCGTCAGCAAAGAACGCCCGCACCCCGGCGCCCAGTTGCGCTTCACGGACGCCGACGGACTGCGGCCGACCTGCTTCGCCACCAACACTACCCACGCGGCGATCGCAACCGCCTCGAACTGCGCCACCGCCAGCGGGCAAGAGCCGAGGACCGCATTGGAGGAGCCCAATGCCACTGGCCTGCGCAACCTGCCCCTCCACGACACTGCGCAGAACCAGATCTGGCTGGAGATCGTCCAGCTCGCCCTGGACCTGCTCGCCTGGATGCCGATGCCGGCCCTGACAGGCTGGGCCCGGCTCTGGGAGCCCCGCCGCCTGCGGATCCCCTCTGTTCTCCGCCGCCGCCCAGCTCGTCACCACAGCCCGCCGCCGGCACCTGAAATTCGCGACGCACTGGACTTGGACCAACGTGATCACCGACGCGATCGAACGACTGCAGGCCCTTGCGAACCCCGGCTGACCAGCAGTCACAACCCACCCCTACGACCAGAACCCGCACGCCGGAGCCGCGGAACCCGGCGCCACCCGACGCGACAGTCGGGCCACTGAGCCCTTTCCAACTTCAGGTTGAGGCGTGGTGAAGGACGAGGACGGCCTTCATGATGTCGGTGATCCGGTTGGTGCTGCAGGGGAGCTTGCGTAGCAGGCGCCAGCCCTTCAGGAGGGCCATGGCCTGCTCGCCGAGGCACCGGGTTTCGGCGTGGGTGCTGTTGTGCCCTCGCTTCCAGCGCTTGAGCCGGCGGCCCCGGAAAGGTACGCGGACATGGCGGCCGGCCCCTTGGTACGCCTTGTCCGCCCAGCACTTTTGGCCCTGCTGTTGCGAGCGCGTCGATGATGCCGTGTTCGCGCGCGGTGGTCAGGTCGTGGGTGGAGCCGGGCAGGGCCGCGGAAGCCCACAGCAGTCGGCCGAAATGGATCCGTGAGGATCTGGACGTTCATGCCGTGGCGCTTGTGTTTCCCGGAGTAGTACGGGGTGTCGGCGGCGTTCCGGTCGATGGGCAGGAGGGTGCCGTCCAGGATCACGTACGCCTTCGTCCGGACGGTCGTCATTGCCTGGGCCAGGGTCTGAGCGTGGGCGCGGCCCGTACTTCGACGGCTTCGCATATGTAGCGATAGACGGTCGCGACGCCGATCTCGAACCCGGAGGCAAGCTGGGCGGACGTGTCGCCGCATCGCAGGTGGGCCAGGGCGAGCAGGGCCTGACGGCCGACGGGCAGGCGCCGCCATCGCGTGCCGATCTCCCGCCGGTGAGCGGCCAGTTGCCGGGTCAGGTGCCGCAGCGTGTGGCTGGACAGAGCGATCGACGACGGGTAGACAAGCACGCGAAGCTCCTGGCGGACACGGGTGATCTTGGTCGAGCACCCGTCTACCAGGAGCTTCGTCGTTCCGTACAGCCCATGCCCACCAACACCCCGACGCCACAGCCAGGTTGGAAAGGGCTCACTGGCTTGCCCGCACCCCGTCCAACAAGCCGAAACGGCCCACCAGATGAAGCGGCAAGCCGTCACGAAGGATCGAGGCTAGGGAATGAGGACGGCCCTGACTGTCTTTCCGCCGACTTCCTGAGGATGGAAATCGAGGCACTTGGACAATGAGGCGACAATTCCCAGTCCGTAACCACCGCAAGCTAGGGCCGCCTCGGAAGGCGGGGCGGTGGACAGGGAAGGCAGGGCGGGAATGTGCGGATCACTGTCCCATACTTCGACCACTGCTTCGTCTCCTGAGACTTCCAGACTCAGCCTGCAGGGACCCGATGAGTGGCGGTAGGCGTTGGTCACCAGCTCGGACACCACGAGAGTCAGGTCTCCCTGACTCTCAGGCGGCCATCCTGCGTTCCTGGTGAGCTGCTGGCAGGCGGTTCGGACTTGCGAGAGCGGCCCTTGTCCTCCTTTGATCCATATCTCGAACCTCTCCGATACCGTTTCTATGAGGGGGCCGTCCACCTGTGATCACCTCCTGAACCACTGCCACCGAGTACCAGGCGGTGTCAGGCTATGGAGCCCGGCGCATTTGCGGAATGGGGGTTGCCTGAACCGCACCGGGTTCGGGCGGGCGGGGTGACTTTCAACTCGACGTTGTGCCGTATAGCTGGTTCCAGTGTCCGGGGGTGGGGGCCGTGACGATCACGATGCTCTTTCGCGGGGTTTGAGATGTGTTGGCAGGGTTGGGTTCGCGGACCCCGGGGCCAGGCATGATGCAGCTCACTTAATTGGCCGCGATCAGCGGGCCGTCAGCCGCATCATGCAGTGCAGAAGCCGGCAATTCGTTCTTGAGTCGGTTGAGTTGGTATCTGCCGTCGCGCGGGAGCTCTTCTTGTTCCGCGTAGGGCTTGCTGCCTGCTGCGTTGTGGCGGCAGGCAGAGGCTGCCGCGGGGCGATGGCGCGGACAGGTCGGCGGGAGCTTCCATGCGGCTGCACGACGGCCAGTGGGGGAGTCGCTGGTGGCGAGCCGTTGTGAGGACTCCTGGACGGCCTGAGGGCTGTCCTCCGTCAGTGGGGGGCCGATCAGCGACAGAGAGGACTCCCTTCCCGGAGTGGCGGCCTCGATCCGTCCGGTGGCGTGCCGGGCCCGGTACGGCGAACGCTTGATCGGCCTTGGCGTTGCCCAGCCGGCCGGCTTAGATCCTGAAGCCTGCGGGCGAGGCGGCCAGCAGGCCCGAGCAGAATCGGTGTCTTACGGTAGCCGGACCGTTGCAGGAAGCGTTGACACCGAGTACCTGAGCGGCGTGTGCGGCGGGCTCCGGCCCGCCCTTTGGGTTGGAGCGTTTGCTGTGGCCGGCTGTCCAGTTAGCCGTTGCCAACGCTGTCGGGTCACCGGCCTCGGAATCCCGCGGTGTGGGGCTCTTGCTGCTGTGGCCCTGGTGGATGCATCTTCGCTGGATTTGGTGTTGCACCTGCGGCAACTGGGTTGGCTCGGAGAATCCCACCTCGTACGGTGGTGTGCCGAAGGCGTGCACCTGAGGGGAGGCACGGGGTGGCCATGACTGCCCGCGATCACGACTCCGCCAGACGCAGGGTGCAGATCGCATCCATCGATGCGATGCGATGGTGGCGGCGTCGGCCTTGCACTATCGTCCGGCCGCTCTGGCACGTGCAGGAACCGTCTTTGTCGATGGTTCGAAGGAACGGTCCACGCAACGCCGCGCCCCTCACACGTCGAAGGTCTGGTCGCCACAGTCGGCAATGAGATCGTTGCCGACCTCGCATACAGACCTACAAGCGATTGCACCCTCGCGGCCTCTTCGGCGGCGGCGGAGGCGAGAACGACAGTGAGGTTGCAGTGGCTTCCGATGTGTATCGAGGCACCCGAATAACCGCTGTCCCAGTGGCTCGCCGGCAGTCAGTTAACACCTCTTCTGGGCGTCGGCCTGTTGGGCACGTTCATCGGCGCTGCCGGCGGCAGAGCCTTCACGACCAGGATCGCAAGGTCATCCCCGACCGGCTCAGTACTGAAGTCGTACACGGCCTGCCGCACCCGGTTCGCCACGGCCGCGGCGCTCAGGCCGGTGCACCGGCGCAGCGTGTTCTGCAGACCGTCGTCGTCGTCGAGCTGCTGGGTGCCTCTGCGGCGTTCGGTAACGCCGTCGGTGACGCACAGCATTATCTCGCCGGGCATGAGGTCGAAGGAATCGGCACTGAACTGTGCGTTGCGATCGACACCCAGGAGGATCTGCGGCTCCGCCGCAGGCTCCACCGTGCCGTTCGTGAACAACCGCAGGGGCAGTGGGTGACCGGCACTGGCGAGCCTGCAATGCACGACGCCGGAAACCGTGTCCGGCTCCAGTTCCCCGTACAGCAGGGTGAGCAAGCGTCCATATGCATGCTCTCCGCCGCAGGCCGCGGTTTCGGCGCCGTCGTCCGTCAGGGCAACGTTCAGCCGTTGGAGAACGGTCTCGACGCTGTGACCCTCGCCGGCCAAGAAGCGCACCATGTGACGGGCCAACCCCGTGAGGGACATCGCTTCGGGGTCCTTGCCCTGTACATCGCCGAGAAGGAAGCACCAACGACCGTCCCCCTTGGGGAAGAGGTCGTAGAAGTCCCCACCGACGGTCTGTGCCTCCTCATGCGGCTCGTAGGTGACTGCCGTATCGAGCCCTGGCACGCACGGAAGCGAACCAGGCAGCTGCCTGCTCTGCAGTGCCCGACTGATGGTGGTCTGCCGAGAGTACTGGCGCGCTGTGACAACCGCCTGGGCGACGAGCCTGGCCATGCTTTCGACTTGATGAATCACACCGGCAGCCTGTCGGTGATTGGCGCTGCCGAGAACAATCACGCCTTGGCAGGAGCCGCCCGCCACCAGCGGGAGCGCAATTGCCCTTCCCCTGTCGGCATTGATGACGCCCGCCAGCGTGGGCAGGGGGAACCCCCCTGCCCGAAGCGTGTAAGGGGGCGGGTTCTTTTCGAGTAGTTCCCGCAACGGTTCGATGAGCTGTTCATCCGCGTGCCAGACACGCGATAGCCGCATCTGGCTCTTTATCCCGCTCAGCCATACTCCACACCAGTCGGCAACCCTGGGCACCAGGAGTTGCCCTGCGAGTGCGGCCACCAAATCTTCATCGAGTTGACCGGCGAGCAGTTCGCTTGCCTCCGCCAGGAATGAGTGACCGAGACCTTCGTGCTGAACATGCAGAGTAGAGCCATCCGGCGCTGCTGTAGTTACGTCCGGAGCCATGGTGGGCGGGCTGTGCTCGCGAGCATCCGTATGGGTACTGAGCGTCTCCCCTTCATCTGCCGGTACTTTCAGGCGGAATCTCATTGAGTATTCAGCGGGTGCGTACGCCTGCCGGCCGGGGCTGCCTGTGCCGTAGCATGTCTCTTCAGTGGTCGCTGCCAGCTGGTGGGCGACCTCTGCGCCCCCTTCACCCGCATGTTGCTCCAGCTCTGGGAGGGCGGCACTTTCCTCTTTCTGACGCGAGGAACCCCCTGTGACCAGCCAGGGCGTGAGCGGCCAGCGGCCGTCGTCGATCCGGCAGATGACCTCGACTTCGGTACCTGTGTCGCGGCCTTCTTCAATGCGGCAGATGACCTCGACATCGCTTTCGGCGTGCACGACAGCGTTGCTGACCAACTCGTCGACTCGAAGAACGACGGCGTCAATCAGCCGCTCATCATGGGCTTGTACCAAAGAATCTGAAGTGACCGGCCGTTCGGCCAGCAGAGTACGCATGAACATGCATGCGCCGACAACTGCACTGTCTGTTGGCAGTAGCCTGATTCGGGATATCGATACTTTCAGGCGAGGGGACGACGGATTCATGGGCCACCTCGGTTGAGGTCCCTGGGCCTGGCTTGGTTCCCAGATTTAGTGTGAAGCTACCTTACTTGAGATCCCCGCGGCTGCCTATACTACTATCCGTTCACAGGGGGGAAACGGTAGAGATTGGCTGCTGGCTATGACTTCCAAGCCCGACTCGCCCGACTCCATGGCCTCCGTGAGTCAGGAAACGGAGCCCCGGCACACGGGGATTCCGGACGCGCTCGGGAGCCAAGAAGTGAGTTTGGCTGAGCTGCGTCCGCTGCTCGCCGCAATGCATGCCTTGTGCGATGGCAACTTCACGGTCCACGTTCCTGGTCCGGACCGCGGGATTGCCGCCGAGATGGCCGGCGTGTTCAACCAGATCGTGGCCCGCAACCACCATCTTGCCGTCGAGTTGCAGCGTGTACGTCGCGAGTTTGTGCGGGAAGGCAGGGTGGACGCGAGGCTCACCGCCAGCCCTGGCCCAGGGGCATGGGCCACGAGTGTGGACGCAGCCAACACCCTGCTCGAAGCTCTCGTGGTGCCGATGGTGAACGCAACGCGCGTCCTGGAGGCAGTCGCCGATGGTGATCTGACGCAGCACGTGGATCTCTACGACGCAAACCGTCAGCTTCGAGGTGACCTGCGCCGCCTGGGGTGTGGTGTGAACCGTATGGTCGACCAGCTGTCCAAGTTCACCGCCGAGGTGACCCGGGTCGCCCGCGAGGTCGGCACCGAGGGCCGACTCGGCGGACGGGCGAAGGTGCAAGGGCTGTCCGGAGACTGGCGCTACGTGACAGAAGCTGTCAACACCATGGCATCGCGGCTCACAGCGCAGGTACGCGACATCGCAGTCGTCACCACAGCGGTGGCACGGGGTGATCTTACCCAGCAGGTGACGGTGGAGGCGACGGGCGAACTGCTTGAGCTGAAGCTCACGGTGAACACCATGGTTGACCAGCTCTCGGCGTTCGCTGATGAGGTGACCCGTGTGGCCCGCGAGGTCGGCACCGAGGGCCAGTTGGGAGGGCGCGCCCAGGTCCGCGGCGTCTCGGGCGTCTGGAAGGACCTCACCGACAATGTCAACTTCATGGCGTCGAACCTTACCTCCCAGGTCCGCAACATTGCCCAGGTCACCACCGCCGTCGCCAACGGCGATCTCAGCCAGAAGATCACCGTGGATGCCGAGGGCGAGATCCTCCAGCTGAAGCTCACGGTGAACACCATGGTTGACCAGCTCTCGGCGTTCGCTGATGAGGTGACCCGTGTGGCCCGCGAGGTCGGCACCGAGGGCCAGTTGGGAGGGCGCGCCCAGGTCCGCGGCGTCTCGGGCGTCTGGAAGGACCTGACGACGAACGTCAACTTCATGGCCGACAATCTCACTTCCCAGGTCCGCAATATCGCCCAGGTCGCCACCGCCGTCGCAGAAGGAGACCTGGGGAAGAAGATCGCCGTCGAGGCGAAGGGCGAGATTCTCGAGCTGAAATCCACGATCAACACCATGGTTGACCAGCTCTCGGCGTTCGCTGATGAGGTGACACGCGTCGCGCGCGAAGTTGGTACCGAAGGAAACCTTGGCGGGCAAGCCCAGGTCCGCGGTGTGTCGGGCGTCTGGAAGGACCTCACCGACAACGTCAACTTCATGGCACTGAACCTGACATCCCAGGTCCGTAACATTGCCCAGGTGACCACCGCCGTCGCCGACGGCGACCTCTCCAAGAAGATCACAGTGGACGCGCGCGGCGAAATCCAGCAGCTGAAGGACACCGTCAACACCATGGTTGACCAGCTGAGGGGCTTCGCTGATGAGGTGACCCGTGTGGCCCGCGAGGTCGGCACCGAAGGACGCCTGGGCGGGCAAGCCCAGGTCCGCGGTGTGTCGGGCGTCTGGAAGGACCTCACCGACAACGTCAACTTCATGGCCGACAACCTCACTTCCCAGGTCCGCAACATCGCCCAGGTCGCCACCGCCGTCGCTCAGGGCGACCTGTCCAAAAAGATCGACGTCGATGCGCGAGGTGAGATTCTGGAGCTGAAGACCACCATCAACACCATGGTCGACACACTCGTCTCCTTCTCCTCCGAGGTGACCCGCGTGGCCCGCGAGGTCGGCAGCGAGGGCCAGCTGGGCGGCCAGGCCCGCGTCGAGGGCGTCTACGGCACGTGGAAGCGTCTCACTACGAGCGTTAACGAACTGGCATCGAACCTCACGACCCAGGTCCGAGCCATCGCAGAGGTCGCCAGCGCTGTCGCCCAGGGCGACATGTCTGGAGCAGTCTCAGTCGAGGCGAAGGGTGAGGTTGCCGAACTGCAGCACAACGTCAACCTCATGGTGGCCAATCTCCGCGAGACCACTCGCGCAAAGGACTGGCTCGAGTCCAACCTCACCCGAATTGCCGGCCTCATGCAGGGCCACCGCGATCTGGTCGAAGTCGCGGACCTGATCCTGCGTGAGCTGACCCCGTTGGTCAATGCGCAACTGGGAGCATTCTTCCTTGCAGAAGAAGGCGCCGAGCAAGGCGAAGGGCTGCAGTTCATCGCCGGTTACGGCACCCACGTCAGCAGTGGCAGCAGCGTCAAGACCAGCTCAGCGAGTCTGGGCGGTGGGCTGATCGCCCAGGCCGCACTGGAGAGGAAACGCATACTCATCACTGATGTTCCGCAAGATTACATGAACATCAACTCCGGTCTCGGCACCGCAACTCCCGTAAGTATTGTCATCTTGCCCATCCTCTTCGAAGACCGCGTGCTCGGTGTGATCGAGCTTGCGTCGCTGAGCAAGTTCAGCGAAGTCCATCTCGCTTTCATCGACCAGTTTGTCAACACCATCGGTGTCTCGATCAACACCATTATCGCCAACGCCCGCACCGAATCGCTCCTCTCGGAGTCCCAGCGCCTCACCACTGAACTGCGGAAGCGCAGCAACGAGCTGCAGAGTTCCAACGCCGAACTCGAGGAGAAGGCAGCCTTGCTCGCCTCGTCCTCCCAGTACAAGTCCGAGTTCCTGGCGAACATGTCGCACGAACTGCGCACCCCCCTCAACTCCCTCCTGATCCTCGCCCGCCTGCTTGGCGACAATCCGGACGGACGGCTCTCCGAGCAGGAGGAGCAGTTCGCCTCCACCATCCACCGCTCCGGCTCCGACCTTCTGCAGCTGATCAATGACATCCTGGACCTGTCCAAGATCGAGGCCGGCCGGATGGACGTTCACCCCAAGAAACTGCCGCTCACCAAGCTGCTCGACTACGTCCACGCGACGTTCCGGCCACTGACCATCGACCGGAACCTGTCATTCAACGTGTCGGTCGCTGACGACGTGCCCCGCGAGCTGTTCTCCGACGAGCAACGGCTCCAGCAGGTGCTGCGCAACTTGCTCTCCAACGCCGTCAAATTCACCGCCACGGGCGGTGTCGAGCTACATGTCTCACGAGCGGCAGGAGCTGCGTTCGACGAGGAGGCGCTGCGCAACGCCGACGCAGTCCTCGCCTTCTCCGTGACGGACACAGGAATCGGCATCGCGCCTGACAAGCTGTCGGTGATCTTCGATGCGTTCCAGCAATCCGACGGCACAACCAGCCGCAAGTACGGGGGAACCGGACTGGGTCTGTCCATCAGCAGGGAAGTTGCGGGGCTTCTCGGAGGCCGAATCGTTGCAGAGAGCACACTAGGCGTCGGATCCCGGTTCACACTCTATGTACCCTCACGCCACCTCGCCGCCCCCACCCCTGCAGACCCCGCTGACTCCAAAGCCGCTGCCCTCACCCCGACTCCGAGCGAGACGGGGCATGAGCCGGGAGAAGCGCAGACCCGGGCCTACGCCCCGCGGCCGATCGCCCTCATGCCGAGTAGCCATGGCGGTGAACTCGCCGGCCAGAATGCGTGGGCCGGGGATGGTCAGGACGACAGCTGGCCCGAAAGCACACGGCTTGCGGAGTGGCAGAGCGGGCGTTGCGGGCAGTTGCTGTCCGGACGCCAGGTCCTCATTGTCGATGATGACATCCGGAATGTCTTCGCACTCACGCATGTGCTCGGCCGAGTGAGTATCACGGTCAACTACGCCGAGAACGGCCGTGAGGGGCTTGAAGTACTGGACCGACACCCGGACGTGTCCTTGGTCCTGATGGATATCATGATGCCCGAGATGGACGGGTACGAGACAATCCGCGCCATCCGGAACATGCCGCAGCACACCGCTCTGCCGATCATCGCACTCACGGCCAAGGCCATGCCGGGAGACCGTGAGAAAGCCATCGAGAGCGGTGCCTCGGACTACGTGCCCAAACCAGTGGACGTGGACCGCTTGCTGTCCGTGATGTGCGGGCTGCTCGCACCGGATGACGATCTCTGCACCGACGATGAGGCAGAAGCCGATCCTCAGCGACTTACCCCGGAAAAGGACCTCGCTACGACAACCACCGACAAGAGGAGACCCATGAGCACCGATGAAACCGGCAAGTCATGATTCTCATCGTCGATGACATGGAAGAGAACCTGGTCGCGCTCGAAGCCGTACTCGGTTCGCTCGATCAGGTCGTGCGCGCACGCTCTGGAGAAGAGGCTCTCAAAGCGATGCTCCGCCAAGATTTCGCAGTAGTGCTGCTCGACGTGTATATGCCTGGCATGGACGGGTTCGAAACAGCCTCCAACATCAAGCACCTCGACCAGACAAAAGATGTTCCCATCATCTTGCTGACCGGCGCCGATACCGATGCCGACTACGCCTATCGGGGGTACGCCGTCGGTGCCGCCGATTTCCTGACCAAACCGTTCGACCCCTGGCTGCTCCGTACCAAGGTCAACGTTTTTCTGGAGCTTCACCGAAAGAACCGCCAGCTTGCCGACCAGGCAGAGCAGTTGCGGCGACTGCTGGTCGGTGAAAACAGCTCCCCGGAGACGTCGAAGACGTCAGCCGGAGGGGACATGGAGGAGCACAGGAGCCGGGAAGGGACGGGGACTGACACCGTGGGAACTGCAGCGGGCGACGAGGATTCCACGGCTGGCTCGTCGAGAGGCTGACCGGATCGAACTACTCTTGCGCGAGACCGGGGGAAAGCAAGGAGCCCGGCTCGCAGACCATATAGCCGACCGGGGAACGAGTCGTAGAGAAACCGCACGGCGGTCGGCATACGTGATCCCGTTCTCTTGAGCGCAGACTCCCTGCTTTGGCAGGGGGCCGTTTCGTTTGAGTACGGCGACTGTTGGGGCGGAAACGCGAAAGTGCCTTCCTGACCTGGGACGATGGACCTTGCTGAGGGGTTCTGTCGGTCCAGGCGGAGGGCACTTTCTACGTGCAGGCTATCGGGTTGCGTCCCAAGGTCCATGTCAGTGCCGATGGTTCGGGGGTGGTCGGTCATGCCGGGGCACGGTTACTGGCTGATCTCGCTGATGCCACCGGACTGAGTGCCGCGTACTCCACTGCGCTCAGGCGGCTTCGGACGCGCGGGACTGGGCATGATCCGGGCCGGGTCGCCACCGACCTGGCGGTGATGCTCGCCGACGGCGGCGAGGCCATCGCGGACCTGGCCGTACTGCGGGACCAGGCAGGGGTGTTCGGTTCGGTCGCCTCGACACCGACGGCCTGGCGGCTGCTCGCCGACACCGATGAGAGGGCACTGGCTTCTCTGCGCTCGGCGCGTGCCCCGGCAACTACACTTCCCCAAGCCGCATAACCCCGTGTCCAAGATCAGGGGTCGGGGCCCAAGGCCGGGTAGTTAGCGTTTTCGCAGGTCATGCAAGTGGGGCTGGGGACCACGGTGTTGCGGCGTAGAGGCCGGGGCCGAGCTTGTGGATGAGTCGACTGGCGGCCCACCGATTCAGTTGTCTGTACATGGTCTCCAGGGTGACGTCGCCGAAGTGGGCGGCGATTTCACGGGGCTGCCAAAGACGCGTGGGGTCTTCCTGGAGCAGGGCCAGGATGCGGTGTCGGCGCCGCGCGGCTGGGGTGGCGTTCCGGTCGTCCCGAGAGACCGTGGGCAGCGCGGGTGACTGATCCACGGGTTCGAGAACAGTGACGTCGAGGCGGGTTACGGTGCGGCTGGTGCCGGGCGGCCGCCTGCGTGGCGCTCGCTGTAGCGGGACATCGGTGACTTGACCTTGCGGGTGCTGACGCGTTGCCGGCGGGGCGGGGGCAGGCCGGTCAGGATCCGGCGGCCGAGCGTCCCGAGAGCCGTGTCCCGATCGGTGTCCGCGGGGATGATGCCGGTGGCCTGGATTACCTGGTCGCGGGCGGTGTGGAGCGCGATGCTGAAACAGCAGCGGTCCGGGCCGGTGCCGGGGACGGACTCGGCGGCACCGACCATCACGGTGCGTAGTGCCTGGTAGAGCGTGAGCAGGGAGCACATCTCCTGCTCGATGCCTGCCGGGTCGCCCGAGCGGAGGTTGCGCCCGTTCATGATCGTGTGGCGGAGCGCGTAGTACGCCGATTCGTGTTCCCACCGCTGGTGGTAGAGACCCACCAGTACGGTAGCGGGGTGGCGGCGGGCGTCGGTCAGGGTCGTGACCAGTCGGTAGGACCCGGTGAAAGACGCGTCCCGTCCGCGCAGGTCACGGCGATCTGTGCGTCGATGATCCGCACTTTCACGGCGCCGATCGCCGACAGGTAGGAGCCGTCGACGAGGCGGGTGAGGACCGGCCCAGGACCTGGACGCCGGTGTCGGTGACTACCGCGAGGAAGGCGTTGCTGTCGAATCCCTTGTCCCACAGCACCAGCATGTCCGGCCGCAGCAGATGCAGCAGCCGGCCGGCGTAGCTGGTCTCGCCCTCGGCGGTGGGCCGAACACCGCGCCGACCAGAGCCCGGGTGCCGGTCTCGACCAGAGTCATCAACTCCAGACTCCAGCGTCGGATAGCCATGATGCGAAGTCCTGCCCAGCCAAGCCCGGTTCCGCTCGGAATCGGGAACCCTCAGCGAACTGCAGCCGTCGAACGACACCATCCGCCAGGGGCCGAACCGCGCCCCTGGCGTCGTCGGCCGGGCCAGCAACCCGGCCAGCACCTCGAACAATGCCCGCACCGGCGCGCTGCCGATCCGCCGGCGCAGGTCACGCAACGCCTTCGCCGACGGACAGACCACCGGCATCCCGGACAGACCCGCGGTCAGCTTGTCCCAGACCAGCCGGTAGCCGACCTCGGGAAAGAGGCACATCGCCAGCAGGAAGTAGACCCCGACCCGCGATGGCAGATCACGCAGCCGACGCTGTACCGCCCTCGTCTCCGCAAGGATCGCGTCCACCAGCTCGAACGGCACCACGGCAGTCAACTCGCCCAGATGCCCGGGAGCGAACCGGCCCGCGGCCACAGTGACCGTACGGGTGATGGCCGTCAGCGCAGACGGCAGGACACAATGACGGGGCAACGGAGCTCCTTCGGGACAAGCTGTCTTGGTCGACTGCCTGTACCAACGAGCTCCGTTGCTCTGTGTCAGAAATCCGTCAACTCCCTTGCGTGACCTGCAAAAACGCTAACTACCCGGCCTTGGGGAAACGCCCCTCCGTTGGAAAATCCGCAAACTGGCTGGTGTGGTCCTTTTGTTAGACGCCACCCGCTTATCGAGTCGAACAGGGTTCCTGATGGGGTGATCGCGCGAGGGTGACGCATGACAGCAGGGCCTCTTGGTAGTTCGGGTGGTGCGAACCGAACCGAGTACCAGGAGGCCCCTCCGCCCGCGACGATCGCGGCATGCCGCCGGGGCTCCCCAGGACTGGCCTGGCCCATGCGCCGCGCTGGATGTCGAATAGCCGCGGATGGCGGCGAAGCACAGGCTGGGACCAGGCACCGTCTCTTCATCGGCGACGAGACGAGGGAACTGCCTCCTGGTGCATCGTCGCCTGGTCTGGTCAGTTCATCGCGAGGTGCGGTGGGCTGGTGGTGTCCGATACCTGCGTTCCGTCGCAGTGTCGCCTGGAGTGCCTTCAGCTGATGCGCTGATGTGTCCCAGGGCGTGGGAGAGCTGCGTCGCGTATCGGATCGTGAGCTTGCCGGCGGCGTCGAGCCTGTCCTTGAGGCGGTGGCGAGGAGCACTTACATTGACTGCGGCTATCACGTGGCCCCGAAAGTCGCGTACGGGCGCCGAGACGCCGACCAGGCCCTCTTCCAGCTCGCCGTCGACCTTGGCGTAGCCGGCACTGCGGATCGCACGCAGTTCCTCGATCAGGGCATCCACACTTCGCACCCGCTGTGTCTGGGGTGCTTGCCGAAGGGTTTCGTCGGTGAAGGAGGCGCGTACTACGGCATCCTCCCAATCGGAGATGAGTACACGTCCGGCGGAAGTCTGCGCTACGGGTACCGTCAAGCCCTCCCATCCCATGCTGCGGAACGCGTGAGGCGCGGATTCGGTCAACAAGGTCATCACGCTGTGGCCGCGCAGGGCGCACAGGTATGCCGTCTCGCGTATCTGCGCGACGAGACGGCGCAGGCAAGGGGAAGCGGTGTATACGAGGCGGCTCTCGCGCGTGGATGCTGCGAGCGCGTAGAGCCGCCACCCGCACCGGTATGCCAGTGTGTCGGCGTCTCTGTCGACCAGTCCTTCTTCCTTCATACTGGCCAAGGCGCGAGAGATCTGGCTCTTCTCGCGGCCTGTCAACTGGGCGATTCGCATGACGCCCAGCCCGGCTCCCCGGATGGCCTCCGGGCTGCAGAGCACTTCCAGGATTTCCAGATCACGGCGAAGGCCGATAGCCGTGCGTGCACTCATGAGACTCACCCCTTGTCGCAACCGCAGGAACCTTCGGAAAGCCGAGCCGACTGCGCTTTCAGCGGGGCGGATTCCGCCTCTTGAGGCCGCAAAGCCGTTGGGGTTCTGGTTGAAGGGCCTGAGAACCCAACGCAGCGCCTTTTGTATCTTTGGGGGCTTCGTGAAGAGGGCCTGTCATGGTGCCCACTCCGATCTGCTGCCGTGGACGGGCGGCACAACACCGTCGGACTACATGCCGTGGACCACTGGGAGACCGCATGCCTACGGTGCAAGTCGCGATACACCTCACTAGCCCCTTTAATCGGGTCCACAAGGGGTAGCAGCGACACAGCTCCACTGTGGCGCTCGCGTGCACGAATCTCCATGCTTATCGGAGCCCGGCCGGAGCGGATCCGCTCGAAAAGGGCTCAGAAGTATATTGATCCCTAATTTATCGGATGCTAGAATTCCGAGATTTTGTCCTGAATGTAGCGGATCCGCTACAAGTTGCCGGTTCGGCCTCTTGACAACCGAAGGAACGGTTCTTTAGGAGTGAGAGGTCCGCAGAAGGGGCGGCTGCACAGCAGCTGTTGCTGCGCGGGAATACGGTTCTATGGTGGGTGCGAGCAGGGGCAGCGCCGTTGGCACTTTTAGAGGAAGTGCCGAAGGATACGGAAATGCCGTCCCCGCATTTATTCATGGTCCCGGCGCAGACCTGATATAGGCAGAACGGCTGCGACGAGGACTCTGAGTAACGCCTTGGAGATCGCGTTCGTTTGGGACAGTAACCGTGCCGACCGTCGCAGGAGGTAGTGCTGTGAACAGACAGCGTGTCACCGGATGCCCACCTTCTCGTGTGCAGGCTGCCGCAGTGTCCAATCATCTTCACGCCAGACCGCACCATCGGTTGCTGGTCGTGGGCGGAGGGCCTGCGGGCGTGGCTGCCGCGACAGCCGCAGCACGAGCTGGCTGCCGAGTGCTGCTCGCAGAACGCGCCCGGCATCTGGGAGGACAGCTGGCATTGGCCGGCCGGGCAATGGCCCATCGTGAAATCTGGCAGCGTTGGCTGGCGTGGGCTGAGGCTGAACTGGCCGAAGTGGCGGTCGAGGTCACGACGAACACCCGGATCGTCAAGGAAGACTGCGCGTCCTGGGACAGGGTGGTGGTGGCAACCGGCGCCAGGCCGGCAGGGCCGCTTCCCGAGCTTCCCGGACGGATTGCTGTGGTGGACGCATGGTCAGCCATCATCCGTCCGGCTCCATTGCGCGGCTCCCTCGTGGTCCTTGACCGGGAGGGAGGCTGGTCGGCACTGGACGCAGCGGAAGTGCTTGCCACGCACGGACACGCGGTTTGTATGGTGACGGAGGAGTCTGCTCCAGGGCACCTGCTGCGGCAGCACGAGCAGAGCGCGTATCTGAGTAGGCTCGATGCCCTTGCTGTCCGGGTTCTGCCACACAGCAAGCTGATCATTGACAGGAACGGGGACCCGAGGGCAGTCCTCCACGACCTCCACTCTGGAGCAAGTTCGCCACTCGCAGATCATGTGGGGGCAGTCGTCGTAGCTTCTGGACGTACATCAGAGTGCAGGCTGTGGTCCGAGCTGACCTCAATGCCTAACGTCCAGCGGGTGGGGGATGCGGTGGAGCCTCGCTGTCTGGAAGACGCCATCATCGAGGGAACCCGAGCCCTCCAGCCGCTCCATCCCCCCGGGGGACCCGCGGCTGTTCGCCGGCACGGCTGCGGGCGGCGTACTGGTATAGGAGGGGATGCCGACGCGCGGCCGCGGCCGCAGCAAGCTACAAGCATGTGGCAGCAGAGGGCGTGCGAAGGCTGCAGGTAGGGTCGGTGGCTCAGATATCACCAAGTACCGGCGCAGGGCCTTCACCGACGCCATGCTCACCAGGCGTGAAGAGATTATGAAAGAGGTCTGCGCCGACTTCGATGCCGAACTGAAACAGTTCAACGGCGAAGAGGACCACGTCCCCTGCTTGTGCACTGAGTCTTTGCCAACCAACCGTGCTCCGCCAGCAGCGCGGCTTTGTCGGCACTGCGGGCAGGGCAGATTCCGACGAGGGCATTGCCGACGATGGCGTGCATGAAGTGACCGTCCAGCCGCAGGACGACGGTGCGTCCGGCGAGAGCGAAGCCGATCTGGTACCCGTTGCCCGCGATCGAGACGCGGCCATCGCGTTGGACCTTCCGCTCGACTTCGACGGCCTGGCCGGCAGCCAGTGACGTCTTGCCTTCACCCGTGGCAGCGCCACAGGGGCCGGCCGGGCGGGCCCTGTGGCGCTGCCAGGAAGGCCAGGTCGTCGGGCAGCAGTCTGGAGCCGATGGTCCGCACGAGGTACCCGTCGAGCAGGATGTGGACGCTGCGTAGGCCAGCCAGATCGTCAGGGTGCGGCCGGCGAGGGCCTGGTTGACCCCGACCCGCTGCTTTCCCGGGCCCAGTGAGATCTCGCCGCTAGGGGAACCCGCATCTCGACTGCTGCCTCGCCGGGTGCGTCCGCCGACGGTTCGATGACATCGGGCGCTGTTGGCCCCGTCGGTCGCCTGGTGGCCGATGATGGCGGACCGTCCCCGCGGGCTGGTCCGTGTGGGCGGAACAGCGTGGCCGGACGGCCATGTCCAGTGGCTGGTGGGGACGTTGGTGGTTGTAGGCGCGTGCCCCAGCTGTTGATGGCCTGCGGGATGGGGCCAGCGACTCGAGCGAATATTTCCTGGGAGCGGCCATGGTCGATGTTCCTCTCATGAGAACCATCTGACCCTCTGTCAGCATCCTCCGCATCTCGGGGGAACCTCACTTGGGCTTTCAGTTTTTCTTCGGGCCCGCCCGCAGTGCCTTTGGCACCTGAACTGCGGCGGTCGGTTCAGGGATCGTGGCCAACCGCTTCGCGGAGAATTTGCGGTTGGCGACCGTCTGCTTGCGATGAGCCTCGGGAAGGTCGGGCATCGCCAGAAGGCGGTCGCACGCCTGGAGCGAGCCGGCGTAGTCGCCCACCCAGTAGGCAGTGATCGAGAACTCGAACAGCAGCCCGTAGCGGTACACCCACGGCTGGATGAACAGCAGGTCGTCCGGCGGCTCCTGGCCCAGCACGGCACGGACGATCGCATTCGCGGCATGATTGCGGCCCAGTTTGCGCAGCCGCGCGGAGAGTTCGTAACACGCTTCGAGCCGCTGTGGACGCGACTCCCAGGCGCGGAAGAGGGCGTCCATCGCTCCCGGCCAGTCGTCGGAATCGGCCCTGAGAATCCCGGCCTGCAACAGCGAGTAGTACACCTCTTCGACCCAGCCCCCCATCTCGGCGCAGCGTTCGTACAGGGTGATCGCCTCGTCGGTGTTGCCCATGTCGCGCATGGTCTGTGCCAGGTAGAAGACCGTGCGGGCATTGGCGGGGTCGCGCTCCATCTCGGCGCTCAGCAGGCGCGCGTCGCGCTCGAACTTGTCGTGCCGTGAGCCTCCGTCGTGGTAGTCCTCGATGACGAGCGCGTCGAGATTCTCCTGGTCGTGCCGCTGGTCGGCGGTGAGGTACTCGTGGGTGACGCCCTCGTACCGCCAGGCGATGTCGCCGCGGACCAGGCGCTTGATGCGGTACTCGGTCGTGCCCTCGTGCCGGAGCATGTAGGAATCGGCGGTCAGCCGGGGCAGCGGGCCGTCCCGCCTGATCACGAGGTCGGCGTCGAGGAGGAGCAGATAGTCGGCCTTGCCGCGGGCGTGCCTGATGTTCAGGGTCCGGTTGTGACCGAAGTTGACCCAGGGCTCCTCGTGCAACTCGCCCGGGATGCCGTGCATTGCCGCACGGATCAGCTCCTGGGTTCCGTCGGTCGAACCGGTGTCCGAGATCACCCAGGTGTCCACCAGGTCACGCACGGAGGCGAGGCATCGCTCGATGACTTTCGACTCGTTCTTGACAATCATGCACAGGCATACGGACGGCTTCACAGCATCACCACTTCCGGCGGGTCGGTCCGGCGGCGACCCTATGCAGCGGACTCAGCGGCGCTGGTGATGGCACGCCGACGGCCCGTGCCGGTTCGCTGCCGCGTACGCACCCATTGGTGTGATCTCATAGGCCATTGCGTTGATAGCTTCGCGAGGCTCTCAAGGCGTTGTGTCCGCGATCCGATGATCCCGTAGGAAGCTCGAACTCGCTTCTGAAGCATCACTCGAACTCGTTCAAAAAGGAGCAGCGCATGAGTCCTGAACACAGGACCAAGTCCCCGCTGGGCCCGCTTCCCAGGCGGCGTGCCTGGATGAACGGCGCCGCGATCGCGTCACTCGGGCTCGTGCTTACGGGACTGGCGAGTCCCGCGATTGCCGTGGCGCAGACTGCCCAGGCGAACGCCGTTGTCGCGGCCGGCTCATCGACCAGAGACAAGTGCAACAGCAGGCCGAAGACGCAGCTCAAGGTGGCGGCCTCGCCGCAGGCAGTGGGCGGCAACGACAGGTGCAAGGGTGCCACGGGTGCCACCGGAGCGACGGGTGCCACGGGTGCCACCGGGCCGGCCGGCACCGGTGCCACGGGTGCCACGGGTGCCACCGGAGCGACGGGTGCCACGGGTGGCACCGGGCCGGCCGGCACCGGTGCCACGGGTGCCACCGGAGCGACGGGTGCCACCGGAGCGACGGGTGCCACCGGAGCGACGGGTGCCACGGGTGCCACCGGTGCCACGGGTGACACCGGCGACAGCGGGGAGTGCAACAGCTTCAGCACCTACAACCCCCTCGTTGTCGACGCGGTCGCCACCCACCAGATCAGCGCCGCGCTCTTCGACCCGGACGGCGCGGGCCCGCTCCCGGTTGAGGCCCACGCGGGCGCCCGGACGGTCCCGATCCTGGGCGGCGTCCTCCCCAACCCCGGCGTCTACACCTGGACGGAAATCAGCGACGACACCACCTTCCCGCTGGACGCCTGTTCCATCTCGGTGGCCAGTAACGGGCTGTCGGTAATCGTGCCGGATGGCGTCTCGGTCCAGGTGCTGACCAGGCCCGGGGTCGTGTATCAGACCGAGTGCACCTTGCTCCCCTTGGTCCCGCTGATCTCCCCCCCAAGCCTTGCGTGCGACGACAACTGGACACTGGTAACGGCGCAGCCGTAGCCTCCTCCGGGCGCTCGACTCGGCTAGCGGTTCTGGTCAGGTTGCAGTACTGACCTGGTCCGGATCGTGGCACGGCCCCCCTCTCACGCTGGCGGTTTCTAGGGATCGTCGCAACACCTGGTTGGTTTGATCAGGTGGTGAGCAGTTTATGCAGGCGCTCGGCTGGGGTTTCCCAGCCGAGCGTTTTGCGTGGGCGGCCGTTGAGTTCGGTGGCGACTGCGTTGAGGTGGTCGCGGGTGTGGACGGCAAGGTCGGTGCCCTTGGGTGCCTCTGTGTTTGTCAACCTCGTTGGCGCAGGGGCGTAGGCTCGGCTTTGGCGGGTCTGGGAAGTGACTTGTCCGAAGAGCTGAACTGGCGCATCCGCACCCCGGTGAACGTCTCCACCCACAACGGCTCAGCCCTCAACACCCCACGCATACAAGTGAAATGCCCTGAACACGACCTTCTGCAACACGCTTTAGGGTCTGTTGCGAAAGTGGATCTTGATCGGTGATGATCACATGCTGTGGCGCGTGGCGATCTGACAGATGAACAGTGGTCCCGGCTCGAGCCGTTGTTGCCGAAGGGCAAGAAGGCCGGGCTGCCGCCGGTATGGACAAGGCGGCAGCTCATAGACGGCATACGGTGGCGGACCCGGGCGGGGACGCCGTGGCGTGACGTGCCCGACCGGTACGGCCCGTGGGACCGGGTGTACGACCTGTTCCGCAATTGGCAGCGCAACGGCACATGGCATCGGATTCTGGAACAGTTGCAGGCCGATGCTGATGCGAAAGGCCTGATCACCTGGGACGTCAGCGTGGACTCCACGGTCTGCCGCGCTCACCAGCACGCCGCAGGGGCCCGTAAAAAGGGGATCTGCAAAAGGAGCCACCCGGCGGTGTCTTCACCGAGCCCGACGACCACGGACTCGGACGCTCCCGGGGCGGCCTGACCACGAAAATCCACCTCGCCACCGAGCAGGGACAGAAACTGCTGTCGCTGCACATCACTGCCGGCCACCGGCACGACAGCCCCTACTTCCGACCCGTGCTCGAGAAGATCCGGGTGCCTCGCCCCGGACCTGGTCGACCGCGCACCAGACCCGGCAGGGTCCGGGGCGACAAGGCCTACGGTTCCCGCGCGAACCGCGCTTACCTGCGCAGACGCCGGATCGCCTGCACGATCCCGGAGAAGGCGGACCAGATCCGCAACCGAAAGAACCTTGGCTCCCGCGGAGGCAGGCCACCGAAGTTCGACCGGGAGGACTACAAACAACGACACGCGGTCGAGTGCGGCATCAACCGCCTCAAGAGACACCGTGCAGTGGCGACAAGGTACGACAAACTCGCCGTCCGCTACGAGGCAACCGTGCTGGTCGCAGCCCTCAACGAATGGCTTTGACCAGCACTTTCGCAACAGGCCCTAGTCGCCAGGCCGTGGGCGTGGATGCCACCGGGCCGAACACCTCGGCCTGGTCCCGCAGGACGGCCAGATCCGTGATGGTCTCGCCGCCGTCGGCGAGCATCACCGCCAGGTCGGTCATGATCCGGCCCGCGTCGTGGCCGGTTCCGCGCGGGCGCAACAGCCGCCGCGCGGTGGAGTACGCATGGGTCAGCCCGGTCGCATCGGCGAGATCCGCCAGCAGCCTGGCTCCGGCATGCCCGACCACCCCCGAGCCGTCGCGGACACCACAACCCTGGGACGCGAACCGTAGCCTGCACGCAGAAAGTGCCTTCCGCTTGGAACGAAAAAACCCCCTAGACAAGGTTCATCGCCCCAGCTCAGGAAGGCACTTTCGCGTTCGCGGCACCAACCGGCCCCGCGCCAACCGAAACGGCGAGGTTAGGGCGCCGAAGTCATCGAGGCTGACCGGCTTCCGCCGGCTCAACCACCGCTACGAACGCCAACCCCGCAACTACCTGGCTTTCCTCGGCCTCACCGCCGCCCTCTGCTGCTACAAACGACTCCTTCGCCTCACCGCATGGGGGACACCTGTCTTACTGATCGTTTCAGAATGAATTTCGGTGTGGGGCTTGGCGGTTGGGTGTTGTGTCGGCAGGATTTGGTAGGTGTCTGTTGACCTTGTGCCTGATGACCTGTGGGAACGTGTCGCGCCGCTGTTGCCGGCCCGTGCGCCTCGGCGGCATCGGTATCCCGGGCGGTTGCCGGTGGATGACCGGGCTGCATTGCGGGGCATCGTTTACGTGCTGTGCAAGAGCGTGAGCTGGCGGGACGTTCCCGCGGAGCAGGTCGGTTGCAGCGGGGTGACGGCCTGGCGGCGTCTGCGGGACTGGACGGAAGCCGGCGCCTGGCCCCGGCTGCACGAGTTGCTGCTGGCCGAGTTACGAGCTGCCGGCTTGCTGGACATGGACGACGCCGCGATCGACGGCTCGCACGTCCGCGCCCTCAAGGGGGGGCTCACACCGGACCTTCGCCGGTCGACCGGGCCCGGCCCGGAAGCAAGCACCACCTGATCGTCGACCGACACGGCACCCCCCTCGCCGTTTCTTTGACCAGCGGAAACCGTCACGATGTCACCCAGCTCATGCCACTGCTGGACGCCATACCCCGCATCCGTGGCCTACGCGGCCGGCCCCGCCACCGGCCCCGGCGGCTCTTCGCCGACCGTGGCTACGACTACGACAAGTACCGGCGTCTCGTCCGGGCTCGTGGGATCACACCCAAGATCGCCCGCCGCGGTGTCCCGCACGGCTCCGGCCTGGGCAAGACCCGCTGGGTCGTCGAGCGCACCTTCGCATGGCTCCACCAGTTCAAACGACTCCGCATCCGCTACGAGATACGCGCCGACCTCCACCTCGGCCTGCTTCAACTCGCCTGCAGCATCATCTGTTTGAGACGACTCCGAACCTCATTCTGAAACGATCAGTTAATCGCCGCGACTTTCCGACTTCTCGAAAGCCATAAACTAAAAAGTCAAGCGGTCGTGCCCGGATTTTTAGCGGATCCGCTAAATTTGGGGCGGGTAAGGGTGCGGGAATATAGCGCTGCAACGTGATGAGAGTCAAGGGGGGTTCTGGCTCCTTTTGGTCAGATCCGCTGCTGCGGGGCCTCGACAAGTGTGGTGATTCCTGTACGCGCCCGCCACAGTGGAGCTGTGTCGTTGTTTCCCGTGTTGAATTAGGCGCTCCGGTAATGCACATCGCGACAGCACCGTGAGGACACGGGAACCCTAGTATCCATCCACACGCAGTCCCGTACAGCGTTTGCTTCCCGGGCCACCCGACCCGAGCACAACGGAGTAGGCATCATGACCGTTCAAGAAATTCCCTCACTGTCTTGCGGGAAGAGAGACGAGTCTCGCGCACCGTGTTGGGAACTCGGATGTTCAGCGGCAGCGTCAGGTCAAGCGCGGAGACTGGTGCGCGAGTGGCTCCTGAAGTGGGAACTCACTGAGCTCACCGACACGGCGCTGCTTATTACATCCGAGCTGGTTACCAACGCTATTGTCCATGCGGCCAGCCCTGACGGCGTGGCCCTCTCACTACGGCTGGTGGGGTGCCCGACCGGTGGCTGCTGCGTATGGGTTCTTGTTCGAGACCATGGCTCAGGGACCGCACAGGCCGAACGCGCTGGCCGCTCTGGCAGCTTCGATGACCCCATGGCCTGCTCAGGCAGAGGACTGGACCTGGTTGATCACCTGGCGGAGGCATGGGGAGATGCCACCGACAATTGCTGCCACACCGTATGGGCATGCCTGCGCTGCGATTGTGGATTCCACGGGCATGCACTGTGAAGGCAAACCAGAGGGCGGCCGCCCGTTATGCCAGTGCGATCACACTCCCTCGGCTTGCACCGATGGGCTGCGTTGTGTACGCAGCGCTGTCGTATTAGCTCCGCACACGGGGGTCCATCCCGCTTGAAGAAGGAAACCACGATGACTGCTCGGCAGGTCCTGGTCGACCTGAAGCAGGGGCCGGACACCGTGACTGAGGCGCGGCACGCAGCCTACGATGCCCTGCACGACTGGGGATTGGGCACCTCCGCCGTACCAGTCGTCACCGCTGTTGGCGAGTTGGTATCCCATGCCATCCGCCACGCCCCCGGCGCGCTGAGACTTCAGATCCACCGCTTCGAATGCCACGTGCTAGTAGAGCTCTTCGACACCTCTCCCGCCCCGCCATACATGTTCAGGAGCGGGCTTGACGGTGCGGTGGGGGAGGGCTCGAACCTACGAGGCATCGCGGCCCATTGGGGCTGGGCAGAAGTCAACAGGCCGGACTGGCAAGGAAAGCGCGTGTGGTTTATGCATACGCTGCCTCCCGCCGCCGGCGGGTCGCCGTCGAGGCGCCTTTCTATGCCGCGTCCTCGTACCCCTGCCAGTGGAGACTGCTCTTACCGCAGGCCACCAGTTACACGGCTACCTTTGGTCGCGGTGCTTGTGCCGTTCATCGGGCGCTG
This sequence comes from Streptomyces sp. NPDC048479, assembly GCF_040651435.1. Lineage (NCBI taxonomy): Bacteria > Bacillati > Actinomycetota > Actinomycetes > Kitasatosporales > Streptomycetaceae > Streptomyces > Streptomyces sp. NPDC048479. Next base: position 15,755 of record NZ_JBEZKA010000038.1, on the reverse strand, counting down.
GTACTTCAGCTCTGTGCTCGCTGCAGTAGCCCGGGAACTGCAGGAATCAGGTGTGCAATGGACAGTGCACGACCTGTCCGGCAGTTCGGCATCGTGTCAGGACACAGTCGACCTGAACATGCTGAGAGGCCGAGCGGATGCTGTGCTGGTGATTGGCATCGACCTGGATTCCAGTGAGCTCGGCCCCCTGGAGCACGCACGTGCGCCGGTGGCCCTTATCGGGGCCAAGGCCCCCGGCTGCAGCAGCGTGAGGATCGATGACTGCGCCAGCGCGCAACGTGCGGTGAACTATTTGGCGAACCTGGGTCACGAACGGATCGCCCTGATCGGCGGCAGCCACGCAGAGCCCCTGCATGTCACGGCCCCGATGGACCGGCGCATCGGCTACCGGCAAGCCTTGCGAGCGCACAACCTGCCCTGTGATCCGACGCTGGAGATACAAAGCGACTTCTCCGTAAGCGGAGGCGAGCGAGCGATGGCCACCCTCCTGGGCCTTCCCACGCCCCCTACAGCCGTGTTCGCCGCGTGCGACGAGATGGCCTTCGGCGCTATGCGCGTCCTTCGCGACTCCGGCGTCCGAACCCCTGAGAGCATGTCGGTTGTCGGCTTCGACGACCACGACATGAGTGACCTCCTCGGCCTGACCACCGTGGCTCAACCCGTAGCCGAGCAGGGCCGGATAGCCGCACGGGCGCTGCTCACTGCACTGAAGGAACCCAACCAGGCCCCTCAGGACATTTTGCTGCCGACCCATCTGGCCATACGGGCCACCGCAGGCCCACCCCTGCAAGGGGCGGACTGGTAGCACAGGGCGCGGTCCGCCGCGCCCTGCCCACAACCGTGCGGTTCGCTCCGCACGCTGTGCGTCCGTCAGCAGTGCTGAGAGTCCGGCGTCAGAAGCCCCTTCTCGTACGCCCGGGCGACCAGATGCGCCCTGTTTGTCGCGCCGAGGCGGCGCCTCAGGCTGGTCAGCCGCAACCGCACCGTGGACTCTCCCATCTGCAGGAGCCGGGCCGCCTGGCTGTCACTCGCGCCGCTTGCCACCGCGGTGAGCAGCTTTAGATCGCTCTGCTCCCATAGGCTGGGTTTATGCCGGGGTGCGGGAACTTTGCACTGCTTTGCGTTGATCATGACGAGGACCGCGCACGGTGTCCCTTTGGCGCCGCGGACCATAGTCAGCAGAGCGGATATGGTCACAGGTGCTCCGTCGGGCCGGGCCATGCCCTTGTCCAGACGGTACTGCGACCGGCGGCCCTTGAGGAATTCGCTCATGCGCACGCGTTCCTGCTCCGTCTCGGCGAGCGGCACGATCTCCGCGAGGTTCCGGCCCCGCAGGCTGGATCTGCTCGCTGCCAGCAGATCCGCGAAGGCACCGTTGGTGTCAGTGATGACGAGATTCAGGTCAGTGATGACGTGTGCGGTCGGGGAGTGATCGAAGATCGCGCTCCAGAAAGCGTCGCGTTCGGCTAGGAGGCCCCGCGTCCGCGTCTCCTCGCTTTTGTCGATGAAGACTGCTCCTACAGCTTTCTTATCTGATTCATGGACAGGAAACTGGTATCCGACGCAGCGTCCAGGAGACCCGTCCTCGCGCAGGAAGAACCTGTCGAATGCCCGGCCCTGCTGCTCGGCCAGGACCTGGGCGTCGTACTGGCCATCAAGCTCGGGCAGTGCCGTGGTGTCAATCTCGGCGTAGGTCCGGCCGACCACCTGCTCCAATGTCAGTCCCGTTTCGCGTAGGACGGCCGGACTGACCCAGGTAAAACGCAGTTCAGCATCCTTGATGTAGGCGTAGATGGGCAGAGCCATCAAGCACTGCGCGAAGCAGCTGTCTGCAGGCGCCGGTGTGGGCGACTGCTCGCCGTGGCTTGTTTCTTCGAGGATTCCGCCGGTCAGAACGGCGCCTGTTCGCCGGCGCACAGGGAACAGATAGCCGCTCAGTTCCTCTCCGTCCGGCGTGGGGAGGCTTATGCGTTGGCTTGCCAGTTCTGGACTCCGCTGGACCGTGCGCGGGCCGAGCTCGTCGAGCAGGCTTCCGGAGGAGCTGCTCGTGCCTCGGCTGTCGAGATAAGTCAGCATGGTGCGGTTGCCCCAAGCGAAGCGGCCCTGCGTGTCTGCAAGAAACGCCAACTGCGTGCTCTGTTGCGCAGAGAGCTTGAACTCTGCTTCGCTGCGGATGAACAGGGTCACGTCCATGGCGTAGCCAAACGACGAGGAGGCTTTCCCCTCCAGGTCCTGTCGGATACCTGTGTGGACCTGCAGCAGCCTACCGGCCTTGTGGACAAAGTGGGATGACTGCATGTCGAGTGGGACTGTCTCCGGGGGCAGGCCGAAGAACTCTGCGACAGTACACCCTTGTGCAAGAGCCGACTTTGCTTCGGAAGGTTCGAAGATGGCACCGAGTGACATGGTGATGCGTGACTCGGAATCTGTCACCCACATGTTCAAAGGAGTCTGGGAAAGATCCTGGAAGGAAGGCGTAAAACATCTTCCTTCATTTTCATCGCTGTATGGGCGAATCGCCCTGCATTCACTGTCCATGCTTCTCAGACCAAAAGGTCGAAGCGGTGCGGAGGGAGCCGAGGGCTATGCCATTGAGGTGCATGGCTCCCGCCCGCAGATATAGCTTGGGTCTGCTAACCCCGAGCCTGGAAGACGAACGTCGCTAATTCCTCCGGACCCCGCGACTGCTTCTGTCCGTTTTGCGACTTGTCTCGACAGTGCGTGACTGGATTGGCGGGCGGCCTCCGTGAGGCGGCCGCGCGCCTTACGTGAAGAAAAGGATGATCATGATGCCTCACACTCCTGCTGCCAGTTGAGTTACGGACCGGTGGTCCGGTTGTCACTCCGGCTGACCTGCCGGTCCGTGCTCGCCTGCAGGCCAGTCTAGTGCCTAGGCAACAGTTGTCAAGACATTTATTGCTATGACATTAAAATGTTGGGCGTCCGGAGGTGGAGGGCTCATGCTGCCCGCGGGAGAGCTGCTGCTAGGAGGAAAGTGCTAGTGGTGCAGTGAGCTTTGATCGGAGGTGCTGGGTGGGCGGTTTGTGGAGCTGGTGCCGCGGAGTAGTACGTCCGGGAGCTGCTGGGCCGGTGGAGCGGAATAGCTGGCAAGCGGTGGCACCGTGAACGGCCTGGCCAGGCGCTGCCGCCGGGTGGCAAGGAGGGCGACACTGAGCGCCGCCCTGACGCCTGCTGGCCCGGCATCGATCCCGCCGCCCTCGCTTGCCTGCGCTCGGCCAGAACGTGACCGGCTTGGTCGTGGACATCCAAGCCGTATTCGTCCCCTGCCACTCGGAGAAGGACCGCCCGCTGCTGTGCTTCCTGGACAAACCGGGGCAGACCTGGCCGGAGTGCTGCGGCCGGAGCCAACACCGCCGCCGACCACAACACCGTCCTGCACACGGCCCTGCTCCAAATTCCCTACGCCCACCGCCATGGCACCTCGATCCTCATCCGCGCCGACAGCGCCGGAGACGCGAAAGCGTTCCTCGCCCACGTCCGAGCCCCTACGCGACCAGGCATCCACGCCTCCTTCTCCGTCGGATGCGCCGTTACCGACCCAGTCCGCCCCGCGATCCGAGCCCTGTCCGAGCATCTCCGGCACCCCGTGCTGGAGCAGGACGGCACCCTGCGGAGCCCCGCGCCGACCGGCATGGTGATCCTGGCCGACCACACGGACGACACCCGGATCATCGTGCGGCGCGAGCGCCCGCACCCCGGCGCCCAGCTGTCCTTGTTCGACCCGTAGGAGGGCATGCGCCACCAGGTCTTCCTCAGGGACACCCCCTACGGCGCAGGCTCCCCGCAGCGGCGGGAGGTCAGCCACCGGGCGCACGCCCGCGCCGAGGACCGCATCCGCTGCGGCAAGATCACCGGCCTCGGCCGTTTCCCCTCCCGCAACTTCGCCCTCAACACCGTCTGGCTCGAGTTCGCGCTGACCGCCATCGACCTGCTCGCCTGGGCCCACTCCCTCCTGCTGGAAGCCGAGTTGGCCACCGCCGAGCCAAAGAAGCTCATCTCCCGTCGTGGGGGCCGCCCCCTCCACCTGCGGATCGCCGCAACGTGGGTGGAGGCATGAACTGGCGAACCCCTTCGCCTGCCCGGGTCGGCCGCCTGACCAGCGGCACCGCCCCCGCCCACCCACGACCGAGGACACCCGGAGAACCCGTCCCCAGCGTCGGGCCCCCAGCCATCCCCGAGGCTGCTATGTCGTGTCAAGCGGCCTGAGTAAGTTCCTCGATGCTCCCGGTCTTGGTTCGGTCAGTCCGTTCGAGGGCCTTGAAGATCTGACGGCAGATGACGCGCTTGAGGCATCGCTGCGCGTCGCGGGAGGTCTTCCCCTCGGTGATTCTGCGGGCGACGTACGCCTTCGTGGCGGGGTCAAGCCGCATACGGATCAGGGTGACGGTGTGCATTGCCCGGTTGAGCTGCCGGTCTCCGCTCCGGTTGAGCCGGTGCCGGTTGGTGAGCCCGGAGGAGGCGGGGATCGGCGAGACGCCGGCGAAGGACGAGAAGGCAGCTTCTGAGCGGAACCGACCCTGGTGGGACCAGCTGACCAGGATCTGGGCTGCGGTGATCGGCCCGACGCCGAGCAAGCCGAGGAGCTCTGGGGCGACCCCCCTGACCAGGGTGAGGATCTCTTTTTCGAGTTCTTTGGCCTCGACTTGCAGGGCCTGGACGCGTTGGGCGGTGGACCGAAGGGCCCGTGCTGTCATCCGGTGCTCAAGATCCTGAGCTGGGCGGTCCCGGAGCTGGGCACAGTAGGTGACCTGGACCGGACGCTTGAGTTTCCGCAGCTCGGCGCGGAGGCCGTCAGGCGCGGAGACGATCAGGGCTTTGAGCTGGTTGATCGCAGCCGTGGAGGCGAGGACCGCGCCGTGGCGGGTGGCGAGAAGTACACGCAGTGCCTCGCGCTCCCCGCGGAGCCGGGGCTGGATCAGGTGCTCGGTGGCCAGGGCCTCCTTCGCGGCCCGGATAGCGTCGAGCATGTCGGTCTTGCGTCCGCCCCGGTTGGTGGCCCGCTTGGGCCGGCAGACCTCGACGACGTGCTCGCCGGCCTGGCTGAGGAAGGACGCGAGTCCGGCGCCGTAACTGCCGATGCCTTCCAGAGCCCAGCAGCGGCGTCCTGGGACATGCTCACGGGCGAAGTCCAGCAGACGACGGTAACCGCGGGCGTTGGCCGGGGAGTCGGTACTGGCCAGGACGGCGCCGATGGGACTGACCGCCGCTGCCGCGAGGGTGTCCCGGTGGGTATCGACGCCGATGACGCCGTCGACCTGTTCTGCGAGGATGGCCACGCGGTTGTTCTCCTTGATGGGCGGACGGCTGTAGTCGGCGTCGGCCTGGATGGAGTCACCGCGTGGCAGAACTGTGATGAGTCACGCCGCAAGGCGGACAAGCTGCTGATCAAGCCAACGGGTGGGCCAGGCCGACGCCGATGTCCGGCAGACATCTCGGGGGAACGGCAGCCCCTGACAGGGCGCCAGTTATCTTGCGAGTCATGCCGGATCACCGGCGCCGAGCCTGGCAGCAACCCATCCCGGGCCGCAGAAGAACTCTCACAGTTATCTTCTTGGCGGTCCTGCAAGAGGGCCGCTGGCCTCCGGGCCCGGCATGACTGTGTCCCCCTGTCCGAGATGACCTGGGGGGTGGTGTTCACCGGGCCCGGGAGGTGCCGTCGGAGACGCTGAGGAGAGGTCCGGCCACCGTCCGGTCCGGCGCAATGCCGGACAGTCGCGGGCGACAGGTCTGCATAACGTGGATGCGCGTGTACGACACCGATGCCGAGGCCAGCACCGCCAACCCCCTGGGAATGGGTGCGATGTTCGACACCGGCGACGTGGGCGTTTTCCTCGGCCTGGACGTCGGCAAGACTGCTCACCACGGCCACGGGCTGACGCCGGCCGGGAAGAAGGTCTTCGACAAGCCGCTGCCCAACAGCGAGCCCAAGCTGCGGACCGTGTTCGACAAGCTGGCCGCGAAGTTCGGCACGGTGCTGTTGATCGTGGACCAGCCTGCCTCGATCGGCGCCCTGCCGCTGACCGTCGCACGGGATGCGGGCTGCAAGGTCGCCTACCTGCCCGGACTGGCGATGCGGCGAATCGCCGATCTCTACCCAGGCGAGGCAAAGATGGACGCGAAGGACGCCGCGGTCATCGCGGACGCCGCCCGCACCATGCCGCACACCCTGCGCTCGCTGGAGCTGACCGACGAGATCACCGCCGAACTCACCGTTCTCGTGGGCTTCGACCAGGACCTCGCGGCCGAGGCCACCCGCACCTCCAACCGGATACGCGGCCTGCTCACCCAGTTCCATCCCAGCCTCGAACGTGTTCTTGGGCCCCGGCTCGATCACCAGGCCGTGACCTGGCTGCTGGAACGCTACGGATCCCCGCAGGCTCTGCGGAAGGCCGGCCGCCGCAGGCTGGTCGAGGTGATCCGGCCCAAGGCCCCGCGCATGGCCGCCCGCCTGATCGACGAGGTCTTCGACGCGCTCGACGAGCAGACCGTCGTCGTCCCCGGCACCGGCACGCTCGACATCGTGGTCCCGTCCCTGGCCCGCCAGCTCGCGGCCGTCCACGAACAACGCCGGGCTCTGGAAGCCCAGATCAACACCCTGCTGGAGGCACACCCTCTTTCCCAGGTCCTGATCTCGATGCCGGGGGTCGCGGTCAGGACCGCTGCAGTGCTGCTGGTGACCGTCGGCGACGGCACCAGCTTCCCCAGCGCCGGACACCTCGCCTCCTATGCCGGCCTCGCCCCGACCACGAAGTCGTCGGGCACCTCGATCCACGGCGAACACGCACCCCGCGGCGGCAACCGCCAGCTCAAACGGGCGATGTTCCTCTCCGCGTTCGCCGCCCTGCACGACCCCACCTCCCGCACCTACTACGACGGCCCGCGGAAAGACCCATACACAAGCCCTCCTCCGCCTCGCCCGACACCGCATCAGCGTGCTCTTCGCGATGCTCCGCGACGGCACCTTCTACGAACACCGAACCCCACGCCTCGCTTGACGAAAGACATAGAGGCACCCCCACGACACGCAGCCGACGACCACTGTCAATCCCCTCGAGTCGTGGAGATCCTTTAAGCGGCCAGCTCCAAGGAGGAGTTGGCCCGGTGGTCGTGTTCGTAGTCGATCGGGCTGTGGTATCCACACACGCTGTGTAGCCGGCGGGCGTTGTAGAACCCGGTGATCCACGTCGCGACCCGGATGCGGGCCTCGGCGCGGGTGGCGAAGGTGTGCCGGTGGACGTACTCGACCTTGAGTACGCTGTTGAACGCCTCGCTGACGGCGTTGTCGAAGCAAGCCGACCCGGCCCATGGACTGGGTCACGCCCAGGCGGCGGCAGGCCCGCTTGAACCGCCGGGACACGTACTCCGACCCCCTGTCGCTGTGAAAGATCACGCCCTTGACGTCGCCACCACGGGTCGCGGCGGCCATATGCAGGGAGGCGACGACGAGTTCGGCATCGTGGCGCTCGCCCATGGCGTAGCCGAGCAGGCGGCGCGAGAACAGATCGATCACCGTGGCCAGGTAGAGCTTGCCCTCGCTCGTGACGATCTCCGTCATGTCTCCGGCCCAGACCTGGTCGGGGGCATCCGCGCTGAAGTCACGGCGCACGAAGTCCGGGGCCGCGGCCCGCCTGCCGGGTCGTGTGAGCCCGCGGCGTCGGCGGATCTTCCGTCCGGCCAGGCCGAGTTCGGCCATGGCCCTGGCAACGGTGTTCACCGAGACGCGCCACCCCTGTCTTACGAGCGTGATCCAGATCTTCGGCGAACCGTAGGTGCCGCCCGACTCGTCGAAGATGTGCTGGATCGCGTCGGCCAGCTTCCCGCGCCGCATCTCCCGGGCGGTGGCAGGTCTGTCGCGCCACTTGTAGAACCACGACTCGCTCACGCCCAGGACACGGCATGTCACGGTGTGCGGAATGTTCTGCTCGGCCTTGCAGTCGCTGATCACCCCGACCATGGCGGCCGGGTTCGCGGCAGCTACTTCACCCACAAGGCCATGCAGCGTTTGAAGACATCGCGCTCCATCTCCAGCTCGCGGATGCGCTTGTTCTTCTCGCTCATCTCGCGCCGCAGCCGCTCCAGCTCCGTACGCTCGCCGTCCCGCAGCCGGCCGCCCGAGGCGGCAGGCGCCGGCCGGTCGGAGGAGGCCGAACCGTTCCTCCTCCAGCGTGAAACCCAGCTGTGCAGCGTGCCCGGATGAACCCCGAGGCCCTCGGCGACCTCCGGAATCGGCTTCCCCGTCTCGATCACGATGCGTACAGCACCCTCACGAAACTCGGCGTCGTACTTCTGTTGCTTGGACCCCATGAACCTCAACTTCCCCTGATATCACGGACTCCACGCTACGAGGGGACCCTCACACGGACTCCACGCATGTTCTGGCCGCAGTGCGCTCTTTGAACCGGATGGAGTTCGTCGGCGAGACACTGCGGGCGGCGCTGGAGGCCCTGGCCGCCGCGGCCCCTGACTGGCTGGCGCCGTTGATCGACTCGTCCTGGGTGGAACGCTACGGGGCCAAAGTCGACAGCTACCGGTTCCCGAAGGGCCAGAACGTCCGCCAGGAATGGGCCGAGCAGGTCGGCCGGGACGGCTTCACACTCCTGGACACCGCTGACCAGGCCACGGCCCCGCTCTGGCTGCGCGAGATCCCAGCAATGAAGGTTCTGCGCCGAGCCTGGGACCAGCAGTATCACCGGGATGCAGAGGAGGTGCGTTGGCGGGAGGGCAAGGACCTCCCGCCGGGCGGAAGGCGCCTGGCCTCCCCTTATGACCTCGATGCTCGCTACGGCATCAAGCGCGGTTCGGGCTGGACCGGCTTCAAGACTCACCTGACCGAGACGTGCGAGCCCGACTCGCTCCATGTGATCACCAACGTGGAGACCACCAGCGCAACCGTCGACGACACCGAGATGACCGAAGTCATCCATCAACACCTGGACAAGCGTCAGTTGCTGCCCGACGAGCACGTCGTGGACGCCGGCTACGTCACCGCGGCCCACATCCTGACCGCCCGCGACGACCACAGCATTACCTTGCTCGGACCCGTCGGCGCCGACACGCACCATGCCCAACGCGGTAACGGCGAGCAGGCCCCCGACCTGACCCAGGCCGCCTTCCAAGTGAACTGGGACGCCAAGCAGGTCACCTGCCCCGAAGGATCGGTCAGCATCAGCTGGTCCGACCAGCGCAAACCCAGCGGAACCCCGATCGCCCGCATCCACTTCGCGCTCAAGGACTGCGGCCCATGCCCGCTGCGGCCTCGGTGCACCAAAGCCACGAACGGGAAGTGGGGCCGCAGTCTGACGCTCCTGCCGCGCGAGCAACAGGAAGTCCTGGCCCGGCAACGCGCCGAGCAGCAGACCGAGGAATGGAAGACCCGATACAACATCCGGGCTGGCGTCGAAGGCACGATCGCCCAGGCCGCCCGCCGCACCCACCGGCGACGCACCCCTTACCACGGGCAGGCCAAAACCCATCTCGCGAACCTCCTCTCCGCCACCGCCATCAACCTCATCCGCCTCGACGCCTGGGCGAACGGCACTCCGCTGGGGGAGACCCGCACCTCACACCTCGTCCGCCTCGACCTCGCCGCATGAACGGATCGAATAGCCCTGTCTGCGGATTCCCCAACGAAGTCCTCCAGGTGGGAGCGGAAGTCAAGGAAACACCGTCACTTGATCACAGACGCCTACCAGTAGTCACACCCTGAGGTGAGGATCTTGGACGAGCCGCGCAGTTGCGCCTCTTCCTGTCGAGGCTCCTGCCGGGCTCGGGCTTTGCCGTTAAAAACACGCCTGAGGCTTTACGGCGGCGGTACTGCAATCTGCAGCACGCCGAGAGCAGGCTTCGGGTACTGAGAATGGACTCGGGTGGAGTCCGCCGTGGGCGCCTTGCGGGTTCGTGGTTGAGAGGGAAACTATGAGGCTTAGGCGATGGGGGCGAACAGCGGCGTTCACGGCATGTGGAGTGACAGTTGCGGCAGCAGTGACGATCTTGCCGTTGTCGTATGCCGAGGCTGTTGTTGTTACCGGACTGACCTCAGACGACAATTGGATTCTTGACACTCACGACAACAGAACTCTTGCGGACGGCGGGAGCGCTTCCGGCCGCGTAGCCACGGAATACTGCGAGAAAGTGGGGATCGGTACCGCTTTCGGGCAGTGCCGCCTTCTGGGCTATACGGAAGAGTACCGGAAAGATTACAAGCCGAATTACAGAGTCAGAATCTCCGATCCCGTTCGGAAAAACTGTTCCACGGGGGTCGGACCCCCTGCTTCTTATGCCGTAACAAGATCTAGAACATATCAGGCGACCAATACGACAGGTTGGGATATCAACGTCACTTCAACCGTCAACTTTGATATCAAGCCAGAGGGTATTGGAGTCGGAGGGTCGGTGTCGATCGGCGTAGGGATAAACGGCTCATACTCGTGGGGTACGTCGACCACGGTGACTCAGGCCGATAGCATTCCTGTCCCGGGCGGACACAAGGGCTGGATCGAGGATTTTTCCTATTACGCCACCGCCCACGTAGTGGCTGCAGTGAGCATCCCGGAAGTGGACCCAAGTAAGGCGCCAGCCGGCATGACGCCAGGCCGGTATTGGATCGTCACCGATATTCGCGGTGATCTGCCCGTGCCACACGCCAAGGATAGTGCATCGCGCAACGCACAGCCGTCGGGCGTGGCCCGGGTGTACAAGACCTTTCCTATGACACGGGACGAGCTGAAAGCTACCTGCGGCACCTCGGTTGGATACCCCGACGCCTACGACGGGCCTCCTGAGGAGGAGCCGCCCTATGTCGAGCCCCCCATTGACGGCAGCTCGTCCGTCGGGCAGATCAGATCTGCACTTGGCCCCTGCTTGGATGTGCGCCTCGCAGGCACCGAGGATGGGACGCCAGTGCAGGTGCATGAGTGCAACGGTACCTCGGCCCAAAGATGGACCATGGTCTTCAACGACAACAATAAGGGTCTCACCATTCAAGCCCTCGGGAAGTGCCTTGATGTGGCCGGGGGCCGTACCGGCGACCACACACCAGTCCAACTCTGGCACTGCAACGAAAGCACCGCCCAAACGTGGCAATACACAGCCGCCACCGGGGTCATCATGAACCCCGCTTCCGGCAGATGCCTGGATGTTCCTCAGGGCTGGAACGATTTCCAACTGATTATCTACGAATGCAATAACGAAGACAACCAGAAATGGAACGCTCCTGGGCACATCACTAACGACCCCACGGCGGGGGAAAACAACCCCCAGCTCCCCTCTGATCCCGATCCGTCACCCGCGCCGCCGCCGCCCCCACCCCCTACGGGTGACGGCGTCTTCACGGTGGGCGGGAGCACCACGATCGTATTCGTGGGGACCGGCGCCTGCCTGGATGTTCCCCAATCGAACACCGCTAACGGCACGGGCGTGCAGCTGTATCCCTGCCATGGTGGCAAAAACCAGCAATGGACACCTGGGCCGATGTCGAGAATTGAAGCCCTCGGTAAGTGCCTTGATATCCGCGACGGCTCTACCTCCGACGGCACCGAAGTCGTGCTCAACGACTGCAACGCAAGCGCCTCCCAGATGTGGTCCTACAATGACGTCCAACTCATAAACAGCCAGGCCATCGGCAAGTGCCTGGAAACTCCCACCGGCGCTAACGGACGCCCCCTGATCATCCGCACCTGCAACCGAAACGTAACCAACCAGAAATGGCAGGCTGACAGGGACGCGGGTTTCAACAGAATCAGATGAGTCAGGAACTCTGTTCTGAAGTTCCCCCGAGATGTCGGACACTCGATGTCTACGCTGCGAGAGTGTGACCTTGCTCGTGCCGTTGGTCCCTGAGCTCACACGTCCCAGTGTCCAGGAGTCCACATCAACGGGGAATTTCAGTCGCTGCGCGGCTGGTACAAGCGGGGCCGAGGCGGGCGCGGGTCTCGGGGACGGTTCGGGCTTCGGCTTCGGGTTGATGTGACGGAGTGGGTGGCGCGTGGCCGGCCGGTCAGCCGGCAGGCCGCCGTGGTCCCCAACTGGCCCTGGACACCAACGAACGCCTCGTCGATCACCGGCGCGGCAGCATCGGTCGGTCGCGCTCTCGGAGAGCAGTTCCGAGAGCGCGTTGGCTTTCCCATGACTTCCAGGCCGCGTCCCGGCGAGCCAGGTCCTTCTCCAGTGGGCGACCTTCTTGCGCAGCCGTTCCAGTTCAGCCTGCTCGGCGGCCTTCTTCGGCCGGGCGAGAGAGGCCCGCTGGTCGGTCAGGGCGTCCAGGCCACCGGCATCGCGGGCCTGACACCATTCGATCACGTGTGAGCGGTACAGCCGCTCACGCCGCAGGATCGCGCCCATCTCTCCAGTCGGAGCGGCATCGTACTCAGTGCACCTGGCCGCTCCCGGCTGTCCGACAGCCAAATTGCCAAGCTCGAAAGGGAGTTGGAGCGCGGTCCACTCGCGCACGGCTGGGCTGATCAGCGGTGGACATTGGCCCGTCTGAAGACCCTGATCGTGCCGGATGTTCCACGTCTCCTACACCGCAGAGGGCAGGTGGCGATTGTTGAAGCAGCACGGCTGGTCGTGACAGCGGCCAACACGTCGAGGGATCGAACGCGACGACGATGCCCCGTGGACCTGTGGAAGAAGGAGGTCTGGCAGCGGGTAAAAGCATCGCGGCGGCCTGCGACGGATTGATCGTCTTCGAGGACGAGGCCGGTCAGTCGCTGACGCCGCCGCGAGCCAGAACCTGGGGCCGCAGGAGCTGCACCCCGGTGGTCCGCGTTCGCGGCCGGGCTCGGGCCGGGTATCGATGGCGGGCATCACCTGCTACAAGCCCGGTGAGCGGTCCCGGCTCATCTACTCCGTCCGCGCGTACACCGGACGCAAGGACCAGCCCAAGGGCTTCGGCTGATGCGGCTTCCGCGACCTGCTGATCCGCGCCCGCATCCAGCTCGGCGGCCCGATCGTCCTGGTTGGGGACAACGTCCGCTTGCACCTGACCAAGCCCCTGCGGCAGTTCATCGAAACCAACGCGGACTGACTCACGGTCTTCCAGCTGCCCACCTCCGCGCCCGACCTGAACCCGCAAGAAGGTATCTGGTCACTGGTCAAGCGCGACATCGGCAACCTCGCCGCCGCTGACCCCAGCCAGATCAACCGCGCCGTGAAGCGCAAGCTCAAGATGCTGCAGTACCGACCACAGGTCATCGACGGCTGCCTCGCTGGGTCCACCCTGGTCCTGGACGCGTGAGCTGGTCGGCCGAACGGCGATAGGCCGGGCACGGTCAGAACCCAAAGCAGCTGGCCAGATACGGTAACGGGAGGACCGAGAGCCTGCCTGCCGCTTGCGCTGGTCCTGAACGCGGACGATCCGGTTCATGTCGCGCTCCGAAGGCAGGTTCCGTACCTCAGCGTGCGAGCGCGCTGCACATGCGGGTGCGGTACCGCCTACTTCGAACTCCACACCAGCGAGGTGGAGCCCGCGCCCGCCGGCCCAGCACCGTCGTGGCGGCCGAAGCGCAGCTGGTCACCGAGGCTGGCGAGTGCCCGGTGAGGTCCTGGTCCTCACGCAGGACGGCTACCTGTCGTGGCTGGAAGTCTGTTCATGGAGCCACGACATCGAGGTGACACCCGTCGCACGTCACTGGCTGCAGCCACGCCCTTGACCCCGAACGGCAAGCGTCCAGCGGTCTCCGATCGGCACGACACCACGAGCCGACCGACATCACGAGTTCACGTTCAGTGGCTACATGGGAATGTGCCACTTCTGGTTGGCACCACTATTGCAATCATAGATCTGCAGGCGAGTACTGTTGGTCGTGTTGTAGGCGGGGACGTCCAGGCACTTGGCGGAGCTGGTGTTCACCACTTCATTGGTTGATAGGTTGTAGGACCAATGTTGGATGTCGGTTCCATTACAGTCATAAAGTTGGACGGAAGCGCCAGTGGAGCCGGAGGCCACGTTGAGGCATTTGCCGAGGGCTCGAATGCTGCCATCACCTGCCATCGTCCAGTGCTGGGCAGCGCTGCCATTGCAGTCAAACAGCTGAACCTGAGTGAAGTTAGCGGTACTTGCCTTGGCCACATCCACGCACTTTCCGGCAAGGCCAGTGATTTGTCCGGATGGGCCGCCGGCGGGAGCGGCTTGAGCGGGGGGCGCATCCGTTTCACTGTCGTGCTGGCTCGTGGATTCACCAGAAGAATCTGCCCGCTCAGCGTCCGCAGCCAGGGGAGGAAATTTGGCCTTAGCTGGTTCGCGATTGACCAGGTTGCCTACCTCATCTGCGACAACGTCCTCTGAACTGTCCTCAGACGGCGCAGAGCGTGTGGGCAGCGATGTTCCAGCCGGGCTGGATGGTACAGAAGCGACCGGGGAAGGGGCCATCTTGGGCCAGGCGTCGCTAGGGAAAGGGGCGGGTGCGGCACTCTCCCTGACCCACTGCCTGGTTGATAGGGAGTCCGAGTTCCCCTTTCCGGTAGGGGAGTCGGACCAAAAAAACACACCCGTACATCCAGCTATCGCGGCCACGATCATAAGGAAAGGACTGATTCGCCAGAAGAAGCCTCGCCGTCGGTGCCGTCCGCCGGCCGACGGACTGGATGGCGCTCTACGGCCGGTCATGCATCCTCCCCGGAGCAGTACACGGACCGGCCGGTCTGGCGCAAGCCCGCGATGGGCGATTGTAGGTAGTGCTCCCAGCGCCGGGAAAGACTTGTTGCCCACGCTGCACTGGCTACTTCATAGTGGAGCAGTGTCGGCTTTGTCAGTTGAGCTTTGGGGGCAGAGTCTGCTGAGTCCCTGATGATCTTCGGCTGACGGCCTGGTAACGCATAGTCCGCTCCTGCCAGCGCGGCCGCCGCGGCGGCGAAGCTTCGGATGTCGTAGCGGCTGGGTGCCGGGCAGATGGCCCAGGCTCCTGTGCCGATATCCCGCCCCGGCACCAGAGGCGGGCGCCAGTCCATGAGCGCAGTGGGCAGCAGCGCGGACAACGCGCTTGCGGAATCGTTCAACGCGACGTTCAAACGGGAGACGCTCCAGGGCCGAAAGAGCTGGTCCAGCGCGCGTGAGGCCCGTCTCGACGCGTTCCGCCGGCTCCACCGCTACAACACCAGACGCCGGCTCCACCGCTACAACACCAGACGCCGTCACTCCCGCCTCGGACAACGCAGCCCCATCACCTACGAAACGGCACTCAAGACAGCACCAACTACACTGACCCAAGCCGCATAACCCGTGTCCAGGATTCGGGGTCAAGGCCCCAGTGGCTGTGCGACTGCGTCAACGCCAGGGCGGGCGTACCGGTCCAGCGAACGTACGGAGGCGTACCGGGAGCGGGCCAGCAGCATCGGCGTGCTGGTGCCGTTCTCGGCATCGTGGGTGAGCGCGCTGTGCCGCAAGCGGTGCAGCGTCCAGCCCTGCAGATCCTCCCACGGCTCGGGGCGAGTCAGCGGGTTGGCCAACAGTCGGGTGCTCTCCTCGCAGATCTCCTGGGCCCGGCGGTAGGACAGCCGAACCCGGCCGGTCACGGGGCAGGCGTCCAGCGTTGGGGCTCCGGCGCCCGCGCGGCGCTCGGTGAGAAGCAGTGGCCCCCGGTCACGCCCCGCGATCAGTTGCGGGGCAGTAGCTGAGTGGCGCCGGACTGCCAGTGGATACACTGAGGTCTTTCAGCGTGGCTACCGATCGGGTGATGCCGACGGGGTGCGCAACGCACGAGGTTCCCGTGCCGTTGGGGGAGGTGTTCGAAGTCTCA
>NZ_JBEZKA010000037.1:0-62680 GCF_040651435.1 Streptomyces sp. NPDC048479 | reverse complement strand
TTCGTCGAGCAGGGTGCGGTTGAAGCGTTCGACCTTGCCGTTGGTCTGGGGCCGGTAGGGCCGTATGCGCTTGTGCGTGATGCCGGCCGCGGCGACGCGCGTACTGCGCCGGCTGCTCGCAGCCGTAGGTGGGCTCGCGGGCGTGTGGGGCCGTGGGCGCCCCAGCTGCAGGAGCGGCGTCCACTCCCCCGCCGCGAGCGACGGGCCCGCACCGGAGTGCGAAGCGCCCGCGACGCCGCCCCTACGATCACTGGTCTCGCCTCGTCCGGTCCATGACACCTGGGCGAATCCTCTGTGTTGTCCGTGAGATGCCGACGGGGACTGCAGGACCGGTCGGCACTGCTCGAGGCAGCTCGCAGCACCGTCGGCATACGTTGCCGGACCGCCGAATCCGACGTAACTCCATAGCAGGCATCGCAGGTAGGGCCAGGTCCCTGGGCTCTCGAGCCACCGTCCGCTCCCGCCGCGGAGCCGTCCGGCTCACCGTTGCGTCCGACCTTTCCGGTCAGCGCTGAGTGCGGGTCACGCACTCCGTGACAACGTTCCGGAGGGTGCCGGTGCTCTCCAGCAGTTCGCGCTGGACCCGCGCTCCGTTGCCGGTTGTCAGCAGCGTGCTGAGCCCATCCCGGGCTTGCACCAGGTCACCCGTGTAGTCGAGGGCGTCCCGGACGTGGTCGAACAGCGCGCGCACCACCGTCTCCGCGGGCGCAGGACGCATCGTCAGGGGATGGACCAGCTGGTGCTCCAGGCCGTACCGGCCGGCCGTCCAGGCGGCCATCCGCAGCAGGGCCACCCCGTGCCGGGCGGGCGGCTCGCCCTGCTGCGACTGGCGGGCCGCCGTTTCCACGAGGCCACGGGCCAACGTGGCGAGCAGCACCGTCGTCGACGGGTCCAGGCACACGTCCGCCACCCGGATTTCGACGGTGGGGTAGCGGTGGGACAGCCGGGCGTCGAAGTAGATCATGCCTTCGTCCCGCAGCACGCCGGTGCCGAGCAGCTCTTGCACCTGCTCGTGGTAGCGGTCCGCGGAGCCGAAGACCTCCGCGGGCCCGGCCGAGGGCCAGCGGCCCCAGACCTGGCTGCGGTAGCTGCCGTACTGGGTGTCCCTGCCCTGCCAGAACGGTGAGTTCGTGCTCAGGGCCAGGAGTACAGCCAACCACGGCCGGATCCGGTCGAGGACCGCGACGCCCTCCTCGTCCGAGTCGACCGAGACATGCACATGACATCCACCGGTGAGCTGCTCCTGCGCTGTCAGCCCGAACTTCTCACCCATCCACCGGTACCGCTCGCCGAACCCCATCGAAGGGCTGACCGGCAGGGGGGAGGTCGCCAGCGCTGCGACGGCCCCGCCCACCCCTTCCGCCTGGCGGGCAGCCTCCGCCCGCCAGCGCCGGATCTCGTCCGCAAGGTCCCCCACCGCGACCTGCGGCCGGGTGGCGAACTCGAGCTGCTGGCGTTGCAGCTCTGCTTCGAATACCGCCTTCTTGTCCTTGTGGACGGCTTCCCGGGAAGCGGCGGCCAGCACAGCCGCCGACAGGGCCCGAGGCTCACCGCTCTCGGCGTCCACCAACAGCAGCTCTTCCTCGACACCCATACTGCGCACGACGTCTGCCTTTCCGCGGCCCCGGCCGCAGCGGTCCGGTGTTCCTCTGCATACCGCCGACCCGGCGTCTCTTCAACGGTGAGCCGACTAACCCCACGGATGCCCGCCGAACGGGGAGCGACACCGAAATGGAACGGGCGAACGCCTGGCGCGTCGGCCAGTGTCACGTCTCGCAGGCAACCCCGATCACCCGTTTGCCTGCCGGGGAACGGGACAGGCGGCCAGCAGCGACAACCCCGGGAGACCCGCCGCGTCGCGGCAGCGACACGGTGATGGGGCAATGGCATCCCGGCCCGTTCGAGGCTTAACTGACGATGCACGCTCGCCCAGCGGAAAGGGGACGGTCGCCCATGTGCCAGTGGCTCGCTCACTCGGGTACGCCCATCCGGCTCGAAACCGTTCTCTACCGACCGGAGCACTCCCTGATCGACCAGAGCCTGCACTCCCGGCTCGGTGTCGAGACCACGAACGGTGACGGTTTCGGGGTCGGCTGGTACGCAGAGGACGCGGACACTCCCGCCGTGGTACGGGACATCAGTCCAGCGTGGAACAACCGCAACCTGCGGGAGATCGCGGGCCATGTCCGTTCCCCATTGTTCTTCGCCCACGTCCGGGCCTCGACCGGTTCGGCAGTGCAGCAGACCAATTGTCACCCCTTCCGTCACGGCCGCTGGATATGGATGCACAACGGCGCGATCACCGACTTCCACCGGTTGCGGCGGGACCTCGCCATGGCGGTGGATCCGGTGCTGTTCTCCTTCATTGAGGGGTCGACGGACTCCGAGGTCATGTTCTTCCTCGCCCTCTCCTTCGGACTCGACCAGGACGTGCCCGGCGCCGTGGCGCGGATGACCGGATACGTCGAGAAGGTAGGCCGGGCCGAGGGAGTGAAGTTTCCTCTCCAAATGACGATCGCCGTGAGCGACGGCGAACAGCTGTGGACCTTCCGCTACTCCAGCGAAGGCACCTCCCGCTCGCTGAACTACAGCAATCGCGTGGAGACGTTGCGCGACCTGCACCCCGATGTGGAGTTCCTTCAGGGCGTGTCGGAAGGCACCCGCCTCGTCGTCTCCGAGCCTCTGGGCGACCTCCCCGGCGCCTGGGAGGCCGTCCCGGAGAACAGCTACAGCGTCGTTCACGCCGGAGAACTCGACCTGCTGCCCTTCGTGCCCTGGGTCGAGGGGCAAGGCTGAGCAGTAGATCGATCCGGCATGGACGCTGCGGACAGAGCCGGGACCAAGTGCCGCGGCGTGCTCCCTTGCTCGGTACGGGCGCTTTCTGGGCGCCTCACCAACGGCGGCCAGGTTCGGACCCAAGACGCGGGACGGGGGGGAACCGGCACTGCCGGCGCTCATGGCGCCTCGATGAACGGCAGTCCGACGGCGGCCAGCTTCGTCTGCAAGTTGATGTCCCCGGTGGCCACATAGACGGCGGAGCCGGGGTGCGGACTGCAACAGCAGTGGGGAGGCCACGAAGCGGTCGTCGTCCACGTTCAGGTCGAGCCGGCCACCTCACAGCTTCCGGGCTCGTTACCGGCCCAGCCGAAGACCTCCGCGTAGAAGATGGTGGCGTCGAATGCGTCGCGGGTGCGCAGCTGGGGCCGACGGCCAGCGCAGTGTCTGCCTTCCCACATGCCGAACACCGCACCGTCGCGGTCCGCGGCCGGCACGGCGCGCCCGGTGGGAAGGGTGAGGGGGAGACGGTGACCGTGGCACCGCGTTCGGTACTCGCGCAGCGGCCTCGTCGGCGTTGTCCACGGCAGAGTACGGCGTCCACACCACCGCTACCGCGATTGCGGGGCCTGGGGCTGCCAGGTCGGCGACAGGCTGACCCTCGGATAGTGCGACACAAAACCCCAGCCCGTGGCTCGAGGGACGGAAGGCCCGAGGACGGCTGCGTAGAGTCCTGAGTTGCCCGCACCTCGGGGGTCGTCAAGTGCACCCAGCACGACGTGCCCTGCGCAGTGTTGGTGGTGAGGTTGCCGCCGTGCGGTTCGTCATCACGCAGCCCTTCTTCGCCCCTGCTTGTCCGCGGCCGGCTGTGGGAAGCGCAGCGGCTTGGTCCACCTGCTCCGGACTCTGCCCGCTGGCGCGTCAGCGGCCGAGGGCCTTGCGCAACTGCTGCTTGTTCATCGTCGAGCGGCCCTCGATGTTCTTCTTCTTGGCCTCTTCGTAGAGTTGATCCTTCGTGGGGCCCTGCGAACCACTGTGCGATCGCTCGCCGCCGCGCTGGGAGGCAGACTTCGGGTCGCGCGTGGAGGCCTTGCTTGCCGACTTTGCCTCCCCCGAGCGCGCCCGTTCCTTGTTGACCGTGCGAGCGGCGATCTCCTTCGCGCGCCCCTCGGAGGTGCCGCGCTTCTCGGCGCCCTCCTTAATGTGCTCGTACTGCCGCTCCCGCTTGGGACTCGATCCTCGAGGCATCGGACTCTCCTGACTGCGAGGTTGTGAGGTGCGGCTACTTGCTGGGCCCGGGTTGAACAGTTGTTGCCAGAAGGCTCAGTCCTCGCCTCGGACGCTGTTCCAGCCAGGCGCCGGCACGTCCTGGCGCCGCTGATGGATGATTCGGTCGCGTGGGCCACGGCCGTCATCCTGGTAAATCATCCTTCCCCGGGGCACAGGGATGCATCACGTGTACCCGTCGGCCGCAAGATCAATCTGCTCACTACGCCGTGTCGAAACAAACAATGGTCTTCGAATCGGCGAGTGGCCTACGCCTCGCGTGTGAGCGAGGCGGCGGCCACGGCGAAGCGACAGACAGGATGGATGACAGGCAACAAGCCGGAGAGCGGCGGAGAAAAAGCGCCTCCGCCCGAGCCATGTCATCTGTGCGGGGCAGCGGTCCAGGGGGGCTCGGAGTTCTACACCCCTGGTGCCTGACTCGTCGGCTATCCATGACCCATGGCTGGACGGGCGACGCGCGCTCGTCGCCTGTTCGCCCGAGCACCTGACCACGCTCGTCGACACGTACAGGCTTCGACCATTCGAAGCAGCCGAGCTGTGGGCAGTGAAGGTCGCACGCGCAATGGAGAGGCATCCCGCAGGGCTGAGCATTCGGGCATTGGCCGAGGAAACAGGCCTGGTCCTGGCACACATAGAGCTCGCGGTGATGTGGCAGAACAGGAGTTCTGGCGTACGCATCCGGGCTTCGGCCCGGGGGGCGACCGCCCGGGCGCCGAGTTGTCGCTCAGGCAGATGGCCTGCGCAGGGCCACGCCGTGCCCCAAGCCACAACCGGTCGCCGCAAGCCCAACAGCTCTCCTCCCCCGGCCTGCCCCGCACCTCGATACCCACGCCAGAACGGAACTCAAGGCTATCCGGATCACGGCCCGGGCTGGTTCGGACGAGTGCCCGCGTGGCAGGCTCACACTTATGGACGAAGAACTGGGAACTGGCTCTGGTGACAGGCTTCGGCTATCCCGCACAACCGAACGCGGCCGGGCGACAGTTGCGGCGATCGGCGAGATCGACTTCGTAGCCTCACCGCACTTGGGTGACGCGCTCCATGCCGCAGTGACAGACGGTGTTCACCGCCTCGACGTGGACCTCAGCCAGGTGACGTTCTGTGACTGTTCAGGACTGAACGTCCTGCTTGCAGCCCGTTGCCGCTGCGGGGAGGCCGGCGTCGCCTTCGGCGTGTCCGGCCCTGTCTCACCAGCTGTACTGCGGCTCTTCCGTGCGACGGAAACCCTCGCGGACTTGCCCGTACGGTGCGCAGCCTGACCGGATCCAGAGTACCCGCGCGTCGCTCCCAGCTGACAGGGACCGTGACGTCACTCGCAACCGAGGCTCCTCTTCTACCTCCGGAGCCGGAAGTGCGGAGCGCTGGAGGCGTCAGGTGTGGAGGATGCTGTTGTGGCCGTCGTGATCGTCGGCATGGTCGTCATCGAACCAGTAGTCACCGGCTGCCAGGTAGCGGAAGGCGTACCGCTGGTCAGTGGGCAGCTCCAGCGTGACGGTGCGGTTCCCGTCCTCTCTGGCCACCAGTGGATGGGTTCCGGGCTGCCAGTTGTTGAAATCACCAACGACACTGACCTGGTCACCAGGATGGTCGCAGGGGATCACGAAGGTGATCTGGGTGTCGTTCTTGCGGCGTGAACGCTCGAGCATGGTGATCATTCCTCTAGGGGTGCTGTTCGGGGCCAGCATGGCCCTCTTGGTCGGTGAATCCCGCAGCCGCCTGTGCCGACGCGGCGGTCCCGTCACTGGGATGGCCCTTGGGTCAGGAGAAGGTGGCCGACTTGTCCGTTTCCATCAGTCACGTGCCAACGGCCATGGCGGCTGAGGCCACGCCACCTACGCCGCCTGGTAATCGCTCCCCAGGCCGTAATGGCTTCGCTGCGCGTCGTTGTCGACTCTGGTCGTCAGCTTTTGGTCAGCAACTGCGGAGCCAGATTTTTGATCATGGTGTTGGTCCAGCGCATCTGGCGCAGTGTCTGCGGGTGGCAGCCGGAAACGAGAGTCAGCAGGCGGTTATCGCCGCGCGCCTGCGCGGCTTGGGCCAGCATTGTCCAGTACAGCGAGTTCCTCGACGCACGCAGGTGAAGGTCGCACAGGTCCCACAGGAGCAGGAGCCCTGGTTCGGCGTGGCCCGATTCGGCCGCGCGCTCTTCGGTCGGCCGGTGCGAGGGGGTAGCGATCGGCTCGTGGCGGAGATCGAGGCCGTAGTGGTCGGCTGTGGCAGCGATCCGCTCGGAGTGGGCGCGTGACCAGCGAGCCAGGTCGCTGCCGACGTGGAAGATCTCGTGGTCGGCCCGGTGCCGTTCGCCTGTGGCCAGCAGTTCTTTGGCCAGCGCTCTTTCGCCGTCGTCGAGTACGCGCAGGAGGCGTGCAATGCCGTTCACCTGTTCGCCTCCTGCTCCTCGTCGTCCAGGTCTACCTCCTGTGCGGCGTGGGCCGACGGTCCGCCCACGGTGTCCGGCACCCGGCCGACCTGGATGGACGCGGAGGCGGTGGTGGTCGGAGCGGGAGCGGCCCGGCCTCCACTGCGCTCGATGAGATTGAGCTTGGCCGCCGCGGTTTTGAACAGGGGCTGCTTGGAGGCAGGGTCCCAGTCGGTGATTGTCGTCTCGTTGGCCGCCCGGCCGGGTGTTCCATCTTCAGGGCGGTAGCCAGAAGGGGTGTCCCAGTAGCCGTAGTGGAACGGCACGAAGAGCAGGCCAGGCCGGATGCCGGTCACACGGAGTCGACCGCGGATCGCCCCCCGGGGGGTGGCCACTTCGACCAGGTCGCCTTCGTCGAGGCCCAGTTCGGCGGCGTCGCCTTGGGAGATTTCTACCCAAGTATCGGGGGCGGCGGCGTTGAGCTGAGGCACACGCCCAGTCTTGGTGCGGGTGTGGAAGTGGTAGAGCGTGCGGCCGGTGGTCAGCTGGAAGGGGTAGTCGTCGCTCGGCGGTTCGTGGGGCGGCAGGTACTCGGCGGCTCGGATGATGGCTTTACCGTCCGGATTGAGGGAGCGGTACTCGACCACGCTGTCGGCCGCCCCGGTGACCAGGTCCTTGCCATAGCTCTCGCACCTCTCCGGGTGGGCCCAGGTGATCCCATCTGAGTAGAGCCGCGCCGTGCCGTCGGGTGCCTGGTCGTTGCAGGGCCATTGGATGCCGGTGACGCCGCGGAGTCTGTCGTAGGTGAGACCGGTGTAGTCGCACGGCCGACCTGCGCTGCACTGTTTCCACGCCTCAAACGCCGTTTCCGGGTCCGACCAGTGGATCAGCTGGTTGCCCTCCTTGTCACGAAAGCCCATCCGGGCGGCGTAGTCGAGGAAGATGTCCAGATCAGGCCGAGCCGCCCCTGGAGGGTCGACGGCCTTGTCGGACAGGTGAACGGTGCGGTCGGCGTTGGTGAAGATGCCCGTCTTCTCGCCCCACGTGGCTGCCGGCAGAACGACATCGGCCAGTTGGGCGGTCTCGGTAAGGAACAGGTCCTGGACCACGACGAAGAGGCGTTCCTGGGCCAGGATCGAACGGATGCGGGACAGCTCTGGCAGGGAGACGGCCGGATTGGTGCCGCTGATCCACAGCATGCGGATCGACCCCTGCTCGGCGAAGCGGAACATCTCCATTGCCGGTGTCGGCGGCGCATAGTGCGGGATCGTCTGGGGCTCGACGTTCCAGACTCGGGCCAGGTCGGCGACGTGCTCCTCGTTCTCCCAGTTACGAAAGCCCGGCAGGTCACCGTTGGCTCCGCATTCCCGTGTGTTCTGCGCCGTTGGTTGCCCGTTCATCTGCAGAACGCCCGCTCCCGGGCGCCCGAGCATGCCCCGGATCAGGTGCAGATTATTGACCTGCACAGCTGCCGCAGTGGCCTGGTGGGACTGGTAGACGCCTTGCAGGACCGTGGACAGCAGCCGATCGGCGGTGCCGAGGAGTTCGGCTGCCTGACTGATCCGGGCCGCGGGAACGTCGCAGATGGAGGACGCCCAAGCCGGGGTGCAGCCCTTCACGTTTTCCACCAGTTCTTCGAACCCGACCGTATGGGCCGCGATGAAGGCGGAATCGATGCTTTCGGTGCGGATGATCTCGTACAGAAGGGCGTTCAGGAGCGCCACATTGGTCCCGCTGCGGGGGGCCAGGTGGATGATTGACATGCGGGCCACTGGGGTCGGGCGCGGGTCTACACACAGCAGTCGTGGAGGGCTGCCGCCTTCGAGCCGGTCCAGAATGCGCATCCACTGCACCGGCTGCGTCTCGGCGATGTTGTGGCCAAACAGGGCGATGACGTCAGCGTGGTCGATGTCGTCGTAGGTTCCGGGCTGGCCGTCGCATCCGAAGGACTGCTTAAGCGCTTCGCCCGCGGTGGCCGTGCACAGCCGGGTGTTGCCGTCCAGGTGGTTGGTTCCGATGCCGGCGCGCGCCAGCACCGCCAGCGTGTAGTACTCCTCCAGGAAAAGTTGCCCGCTGGTGTAGAAGCCAATGGCTCCCGGGCCCCGCTGCTGGAGGAGTTCCGTCGACCGGTCAACGATCGCGCTCATCGCGGTCTCCCAGTCCGCCTCCACCAGCCGCCCTCCCCGGCGGACCAGGGGCCGGGTGAGGCGATCGGCCGAGGCGTTCGCCTGCCAGCCGAACAGGTCTTTCGGCTCCAGCCGTCCGTGATTCACGCGGTCCCCCGCCCGCCCCCGCACCCCCACGATGTGATCGTCCTTGACAGCGATGTCCATCGCGTCGCCGTCGGAATGCAACAAGGAAGCAGCCTGCACCCACTTCTGGACTTCACGGACTTCAATGCCGTCCGCCAGGTGCATGTCCACGCGTACCGGCCACGACTCGTGGCGCGCATATGGGGTCCGCCCGCCCCACGGATGGGCGATCCGATCCAACGCCCTGTCCACCCTGGCCTCCCTCCGCCTCGGCCAGCCTCCACCGGGTCATCCCGTCCATGGGTACCCGCCGTCCCAGCGAGCTAACGCCACCGACAACCCTCGACTCCCGACGAGAAAAGACAATGCCCCGGTCGCTGCTCCTGAACTTTCTCGCCGCCCAGCAGGCGGCGGATGGTGCCGGGGCGGCCGGGACTGACAATTTTTTCGGTGTCATAGAGGTTGTGGTCGGGTCAGATCTGGTTGGCCGGTGCCGGTGCGTCAACACAGTGTTGGACCGCTCGCCGTTGCGGGGAGTTTCCGCCGCTCCACCCGGCCGGATCGAGGAGCTTTTTGGTGATGTCAGCTTGCCCCTGCAGCGCTTGCCGCAGCCCAGCGTTGCGTGGTGATCTCCAGTCGGAGCATCGGCCTATTAGAGCCCCAGCCTCACTTCCTCCCTCATGTACGGCGCCGGTGCCCGCCCGCTCCGTCATCCGGTCATCGATGCCTATGACCCTCGGGCGGGCTCATAGGCATCGGCGACGCAGACGAGCCCGCGCACCAGAGTTCAGAGCGTTCGCGGAGCCCTTCGACTCCCCCGGACTCGGCAGGGCCCGCTTCGAGAGTACTGGTCCGTCTGGACTGACTCCTGCGCTTCCTTGCTGGTCGACAGCGCTTCGGCCGCTTCGCTGTCATTCCTGCCGCGCTCCCCATCGTCAAGCCGCGTCTCTGCTTTCGAACTCCCGCAGAATCTCACTCGCAGCCGTCTCGGTTCCGTGACTCTTGTCGCCCATGCATGTCCCATCGTCTATTGCCTTGCCCTGTGCGGGTTCCTCAACGCAGCCCGTCTACGTCCGCGCGGCATACGCCTACGTTCAGCTGGACGGGTACGGGTGGTCGGCGAGCCGCCGCGCCAAGTGCACCCCGTTGACGGCGAGGGCGCGAGTCGTCGCCTTCACGGCGTCGGGAGTTTCCTGCAGGTCCTGGTAGTCGGTCCCCTGCTGTGCTTCGCCGACCCAGTAGGTGACCGCCCCGGGCGCCAGCGAGAAACCGATGTCGTTGAGACCCTGAAAAACGTCGGCGCTTACCTTGTGGGCGCCGTCCTCGTTGCCGACGACGGCTACGGCGGCGACCTTGTTGTAGGTGAGCAGTCGGCCTTCGTCGTCGGTCTCGGACAACTCGGCGTTGAGACGTTCCAGGACCCGCTGGCAGATGCTGGAGGGGTGCCCCAGCCAGATCGGGGTGGCGATGAGGAGGATGTCTGCTGCCATTACCAATGTGCTGGCCGGCCGACCCGCGCTCGGTGCAGATCCCACAGTCGCCGACCGGCCCATCAGCGTTACAGAAAACAGGTGGGCTGGACGGGCGGGGCCCGCGGGAAACGTTCCGCATTCCCGTGGCCTTGAGGCCGGCAAATGCCCATTATGGTCGTTATGCATTGCGGGCCGGGGGTACTCGACAGAGCATGACTCCAACAAGCCCTTGGCCATCGTGACCGGCGCCTCCAGCGGTATCGGCTTCGAGCTGGCCCGGCAGCTCGCCGGTCGCGGCTTCGATCTGATCATCAACGCGGAGGATTCCGACCGGCTCCGCGATGCGAGTGAACGCATCCGGGCGGAAGGTGTTCAGGTAGAGGCCGTCCAGGCCGACCTGCGGCGCTACGAAGAAGCAGAACGCCTCTACGCATCCATCAAGGCGACGGGCCGCCCAGTGGCCGTCGCTGCCCTGAATGCCGGCGTCGGCCGCGGCGGCGCGTTCCTCGACACGAACCTGACGGACGAGCTGGAAATCGTCGACCTGAACGTACGTTCGACGGTGCACCTGGCCAAGCGCATCCTGCGCGACATGGCCGCCGACGACGAGGGAAAGGTGCTGATCACTTCCTCGATCGCGTCAACGATGCCTGGCTCTTTCCAGTCGGTCTACAACGCCTCCAAATCGTTCCTGCACCCCTTTGCTCAGGCGCTGCAGAACGAGCTCAAGGACTCCGGCATCACCGTCACGGCTCTGATCCCGGCCCCACTGAAACCGACTTCTTCCACCGCGCCGAAATGGACGACACCAAGGTCGGCCAACAGGCGAAGGACGATTCGGCGCAGGTCGCCGAACAGGGTCTGAACGCTTTGTTCGCCGGCAAGGACAAGATCGTCGCCGGTTCGGTAAAGACCAAAGCCCACGGCCTGGCCAACAAGGTGCTCCCGGACACGGCGAAGGCTGAGGCCCACCGCAAGATGGCCGAACCCGGATCGGGTGAGCCCACGAAGAAAGGTAAGGATGTATGAAGGCGTTGGCGTGGCACGGCAAGCGGGATGTACGGGTCGACACGGTCCCCGATCCCAAGATTCAGGATACAACCGATGTGATCATCAAAGTGCGCGTCCAAGGCTGGCGTCGAGTCCTTTGTGCACGCGATGCGGGCGGAACTGGCCCCCGAGGGCGTCAGCGTAGGTATCGCCTACCTGAACTGGATGGACACGGACATGATCCGCGATGCGGATCAGCATGCCGTGCTGCGCGAGTTGCGGGCGCGCATGCCCAAACCCGCCCGAAAAATCTAGCCCGTCGACACGGTCGCCGCGCGGCTTGCGACCGCCGTAGAGCGGCGCTCCTCCGCCGTCTATGTCCCCGCCTGGCTCCGCTCCGTGCAGCTGGCCGAGGAGCACGTCAATGAGCTCGCCCGTCAGGCGGTACCGGTATGCCTCGGAAGGCGCCGCCGGGCAAGGACAGGAGTGCCACCGAGACCGGCACAGAGACGACCGTGACGGCCCGCCGGCCGGGCCGGCCGGCACTGGCACCGGCACTCGCCGCGAGATCGGGACGATCTGGTCAGGCCGAGGAGTTACCCGAATCGGGCATGCAGGAGGTCAGCATGCGCCAGGTGTGCGAGACAGTTGCTCCGGCCAAGCCGAGGAGAGCCATGGGAGGGCCGGCCCAATAGGCGAGTTCACGGTGCACCTCCGGGGCCAACTCGATAGTCACCTGCACGTACCGGTTCCGGAGCACGCCGACTTTGGTCATGCCCGGCGGTTCTGGATTCCGGTGCAGGGCGGCTCGGTAGCTGTCCTTGCGTCGGGTCACGCCGTGTGCCGCATCATGAGTTCCTCCGCGAGGTCCATATAGGCCGACCCTTTCACCTTGACTTGCATGCCGAATGACTGGGCGTACAGATCGAGCCGGGGGATCTGCGTCCCCAATACGTCGTAGCCGCGCTCGGTGAGCACCTCGCGCGCGTCGGCATCCGGACCGGTACGAGTGGGCTCATGGCGATTGGTGCGGTTGAGCAGTACCGCGGTGCGTGCCGGCTCGACACGCAGGGACTCCACGTCGTCCATCTCTGTCCGAATGGGCGCCATCCGGTCGAGCTCGATGGGCGCCGGGGTCACGGGGATGATCCACTCGTTCGCGTGGCGCATGATGCTGCGGGCAATACGTGCATGGTCTTCCAGCTGCGGAGCGTCGAAGACGACCGCCCGCCGGTCACCGAGGAAGTCGCCGACCCGGCGGTGTACATCACCGACTGGCAGGGCGACCACCGGGAACGGGAATCCGCCGGCCAGATCGCTCCAGCGCAGGGCGGAACCAGCCGGATCCCCGTCGACGAAGAGGGGAGACATGCCCGACTCATGGAGCGCGTGGGCCAGCCAGATCGCGCTCGTCGTTTTGCCGACTCCCGGCTTGAGATTCACGAACGCACAGCTCAACAACACTCGCAAACCGTAGCACTCAGGCACAATCCATAAGAGAAATACCCAATCCTCGGCGAGCCGCTACCCGCACCCACCGGCGGGCGCCGAGCCGACGGCACGATTCAGTGCCGTGATCGCCGGCAGGTCGTCGAAGGCGACCGTGTTCACGATGCCCGCGTTCGCCACGACAATCGCCGGCGGGCGATCCAGCTCCGCCAGCGCGGCATCGAGCGCGTCCACGTCGACGGCTCAGCGATCAGCGGGGACTACGGGCACCTGCCGCAGGCGGTTGCGGCCGATGCCGAGGACGGGCAGCACCTTGGTGATGCTGGAGTCCGGACTGCCGGAGAGGACGTCGACGGCTGATGAGGTTTACGGCGGCAAGGTTGACGCGGGTGCGTCCCCCTCTTCGGGTCGACGGCCCTGGATCCTGTGGCCGCGGGCAGCTCTCGCACACAGCCTCGGTGACTGTGCCGCCGGCGCTTGTGTCGTGCTCGGCGCTCAGACCGCGGGAACTGTGTGGTGGATCTCCCGCAGGAACGTGGCATTGTTCGGCGTACGGCGGATCCTGTCGAGCAGGGTCTCCAGGGCCGGCTGCCCGTCCCGCGAGTGAAGAGCGCGGCGCAGCCCACGCAATGCTGCCAACTCCGCAGGAGAGCGTAGGAGTTCTTCGCGCCGAGTGCCGGAGGGGGTGATGGCGACGGCCGGGAAGATCCGTTTGTCCGCCAGCGTGCGGTCCATCCGGAGCTCCATGTTGCCGGTGCTCTTCAGCTCTTCGAAGAAGTAGTCGTCAGCGCGGGATCCGGTGTCGACCAGCGCCGTGGCGAGGATGGTCAGCGAGCCTCCTTCCTCGGCAAGGCGGGCGGCTCCAAAGAGACGCTTGGGGCCCTGTACGGCCGCGGCGTCCACGCCACCGGTGAGGGTTCGGCCGCCCGAGGCCGCCGCGTTGTTGTGGGCCCGGCACAGCCGGGTGAGGGAATCCAGCAGAATGACGACGTCCTGGCCCTGCTCGACAAGCCGCTTCGCTCGCTCCACCGCGAGTTCGGCAAGGGCGATGTGTTCCTTGGCGGAGCGGTCGAAGGTCGAGGCGAGTACTTCACCTCGTACCGAACGGCGCATGTCGGTGACCTCTTCGGGGCGTTCGTCGAGCAACACCACCATGAGACGGCATTCAGGATGGTTGGCGGACACGGCGGCCGCCAGTTGTTGCAGAAGCACCGTCTTGCCGGTCTTGGGCGGCGCGACAATCAGTCCGCGCTGCCCCTTGCCGACGGGCGCGACCAGGTCGACGAGCCGTGTTGTCAGGCTCCCCGCTTCGTGTTCGAGATGCAGGCGTTGCCTGGGGTGGAGCGGGGTGAGGTCGCCGAAGTGCGGACGGCCGCGGAGCTCCTTCGGTGGACGGCCGTTGACCAGCTCCACCTGGGCGAGGGAGCGCGGCCGGCCGACGCGGCCTTCGATGACATCGCCCTTTCGCAGGCCGTGTTGGCGGATCTGGGCGGATGGCACCTGTACGTCGCCCGTGCTCGGCAGAAGCCCTTGGGTGCGGAGAAAGCCCTGCCCGTTGCTGGTGATGTCGAGGACGCCGACGGCCTGAACCGGCAGTTGTCGCTGGGCAGAGGGGATTTCGAGAGTGCTGGTCATGCAGGTCCTTTCGCGGACATGATGAAGGAGGGCCCGGGGATGCTGCAGAGTTACGCATCGCGAGGCGGCCAAAGGGCCGAGGGCCGGGAGCAAGATCTGGTGTTGAGAGCTGGACTGCCGGTCATGAAAAAGACGGGCGTAACAGCGAAATGAAGGAAACAAGCACTGGCGCCGAGGTGAAGGCGTACACACGTGCTGTTCGGAAGGTACCACTCAGCGCCGGGGGATGCTAGTGAACTTGAGTTGGTGCTGCCGGGGCCGTCATGCCTGACGGGCCGCTCCAGCCGCCTCCGCCACACGTCGGGCATCGCCCCAGTGACCACGCGCCTGATGGGACGGCTTGTACGGGACACGGCCGACCTTGTTGTCGTCGTGTGCCGAGCTCGTCCGGGACCGGGCGGTGGGCTTTGGCCACACCCGCAGGTCCCAGTGTGTGAAGCGGCGGTGCGCCGTCTGTCAACAAGCTCTGGAAGACCGGCACGAGCAGCCCCCGGCGCCGTGCCCCACCCGGGCCGCAAAGTGGGTCGCGCGCGTCGGCACGTACAACAACGCCGGCGGTGAGCCACGCGGCCGGCACCCGGCAACCCACAACTGCTGCGGTCCAGTGCGGGAGCTGTTCGCGGCGCTGGACCTGGCCAAGGACAGCTCCATCGAGCCCGCCAAGAAGTGGTCCAGGTCCCGGAGTTCTACCGCCGGCCGCACGCTCTTCCCGAGCCACGTCCGCATCGCCATCGCCTGTGACAACTTCTCCCCCACCTGACGAAGAAGAAGTGCGACGAGGCGGCGACTGGGCCGCCGCGGACCATGACGACGCGGCCTCCGGCCACCGCGCCCGATGGATGCCTCGGGGTGCTGGTGGTGGCCGGAGGCCGCTGCTGCGTCGGTCAGCCCGCGTTCTTCACGAATTCGGTGGTGTAGGTCTTGCTCAGGTCCACCGTGGCGTTCTTCAGGTTCGGGTTGAATGCCTTCAGGACGCGCTCGACGGTCTCCGGTCCGTTCGCCGGCATGACTCCGTCCGCCGTGAACATAGGCAGCGTGCTCTTGATCGACTGCGCGTACAGCTCCTTTCCGCCCTTCGCGTAGTCGGCGGGCATCTTCGCGGCGATCTCTTCGGGCGTATGGGTGGACATCCACTTGAGGGTCTTCACGAAGGCGGTGGCCAGCTTCTGCACCTGCTCCTTGTGACTGTTCACCCAGTCGGTGCTCATGTAGAGGCTGGAGGAGGGATAGGGGCCGCCGAGAGCCTTCTTGGAGCCTTCGGGCGTACGCATGTCGATCAGGACCTTGCCGAGCTTCTTGTCCAGGATCTGCGCGACGGTCGGGTCGGTGGTCATGCCGCCCTGGATCGAACCCTGCTGCAGGGCCGAGATGAAGGTCTGGCCCGCACCGACGGCGACCGGCGTGAACTCACTCGTCTTCACACCGTCGTTGACCGCGAGGTACTTGGTGAGGAAGTCGGTGGACGAGCCAAGGCCGGTGACCCCGAGCTTCTGGCCCTTGAAGTCCTTGGGGGACGTGATGTCGCCCGCCGCCTTATTGGAGACCACCTCGACCTCGCCCGGCGCGTGTGAGAACTGCACCACTGATTCCACCTGCTTGCCCTTGACCTGCAGGTCGAGCGTGTGGTCGTAGAAGCCGACGACGCCCTGCACGTCGCCGGAGACGAGCGAGGTGGTGGCCTGTACGCCGGCCGGCTCGGTGAGCAGCTGGACGTCGATGCCCTGGTCCTTGAAGTAGCCGAGCTGCTGGGTGAGCATCGCGGGCAGGTAGATGACCTTGTCGAGGCCGCCGACCATGATCTTGACCTTACTGCCACTCTCGTTGCCTGCGGCGGAGGAATCGTTGCCGCAGGCGGTGAGGCTGGTGAGGGCGAGCGTCGCGGCCGCCGCGGCCGCCGAGATGTTGACGAATCTGCGCATGTCGATGTCCTTAAAGCGAGAGATTACGGGGGCAGTTGGGGCCTCAGCGGTCTGCGCCGGCTTCCACGGGCTTCCAGCGGAACAGCCGTTTCTCCAAGAAGGTGAGCAGCCCTTCGGCGAGCAGTGCGACGACAGCGAGAATCACCATGGCCGCGTACACGCCTGCCGCGTTGAAGGTGCCCTGAGAGGCGGATACGAGCAGGCCGATGCCCTTGGTCGCGCCGATGTACTCGCCGACGATGGCGCCGATCAGCGCGAAACCGAAGCTGACGTGCAGGCTGGTGAAGATCCACGAGGTGGCGGAAGGGATGACCACCTGAAGGGTGACCTGGCGGTTGCTCGCGCCCAGAATGCGGGAGTTGTCGACGAGGTTGCGATCGACCTCCCGTGCACCCTGGAAGGCGTTGAAGAAGACCGGGAAGAAGACCAGCACGACTGCCGAAGCGACCTTCGAGGCCGGTCCGAGGCCGAACCAGATAAGAAAGATCGGGGCGAGTACGATGCGCGGCAGCGCGTTGAGCACCTTGATGTAGGGGCCGAGCACATCGGCGAGAAAGCGGATCCGGCCGAGCGCGATACCCAGCACCACACCGCCGATCACGCCGATGATCCAGCCGAAGAGCGCCTCGTAGAGGGTGTACCAGATCTGCTCCCACAGGGAGCCCTGCGGGGTGCCGTGCAGCGCCCAGGTGGTGATCTGGTCCCAGATCTTCGACGGCATCGAGAAGTTGAAGGGATCGATGACGGCGGAGCGGGCGAGCCACTCCCAGAGCCCGATCACCGCGAGGAGCAGCAGCACCCGGGTGCCGTAGACGAGGAACCTGTGGTTGCGGGCGGCCCGCGCCCGGGCCTGCGTCCGTTCTGTACCGGCCTTGACGGCGGCTGCCGGTGGGGCGATGGTCTCAGGCGGCATCGAAGGCACCCCTCTCGCGGGTGATCCGCACCTCTTCGCCGAGCGAGGACCAGATCTCCCGGTAGATCTCGATGAACCGCGGCTCCAGCCGCACCTGCTCGACCTTGCGGGGCCGTGGGAGGTCGATCTCGAAGATCTCCTTGACCGTTGCCGGGCCGGCCGTCATGACCACGACCTTGTCGGCGAGCGCGATCGACTCCTCCAGGTCGTGGGTGACGAAGACGACCGAGGAGCCGGTCCCGGACCACAGCTCCAGCAGTTCGTCGGACATCAGCGCGCGAGTCTGTACATCGAGCGCCGAGAACGGCTCGTCCATGAGCAGGATCTCGGGGTCGTTGACGAAGGTCGCCGCCAGAGCGACACGCTTGCGCTGGCCACCCGACAGCTGATGCGGGTACCGGTCCTCAAAGGATGAGAGCCCGACCCGCGCGAGCCACTCGCGGGCCCGCTCCTTCGCCTCGGCTTTCGGCGTGCCGCGGAAGCGGGGACCGGCCATCACGTTCGACAGCACGGTGCGCCAGGGGAAGACAGCATCCTGCTGGAACACGAAGCCGACCTTGTCGCCGATACCGCGGACCGGCTCGCCCCCCACCAGCACCTCGCCCTCGGTGGGCTCTTCCAGTCCGCTGACCAGTGTCAGCGTCGTGGACTTGCCGCATCCGGTGGGTCCGACCACCGCGACGAACTCGCCGCGGCCCACGGTCAGGTCCAGATCCCTGATGGCGGTGTGGAGGGCACCGGACGGAGTCCGGAACGCTTTGCTCGCCCCTCGTAGCTCGATGGCGGGGCTTGTTTGGCTGTTCATGGGGCGGGACGCTAGATGTGGCCCGTGCCACAGCGGCAGCCTTGTGGGCGCAATTCCTCCTTCTGCTCACAAACCCCTGTTGTGCTCGTTTTGCTCGCGCTACAACAACGGATGCGTTACGGGGTCTGGGCACCGGCCCTGGCCGCGATTACCGTGCGTTCACGGTGACATGAATCGGAACAGTCAGTTCCGCGAGGGTGACAAGGACCGGGAGGCAGAGGTGACCCGTATGCGGATCCGCTGGCCCCGACGCGTCTTCGCCCAGGTGCTGGCCGCGCAGCTGGCCATCACCATCGGGGTCATCCTGCTCACCACCGGGCTCTTCCTCGCCCCGCTCAGTTCCCAGCTCGACGAACAGGCGATGCGCCAGGCGCTCTCCATCGCCCAGACCACCGCCGCCGACCCGGAGATCACCCACGAGCTGCTCACCACCGAGCCGAGCCGGAATGGCCCCGTGCAGCAGCGAGCGGAGCGGATCCGTCACGCCACCGGGGCCCTGTACGTCGTGGCGATGGACACTCGCGGTGTGCGTTGGTCGCACACCGAGGCAGCACGGATCGGCCACCGTGTGTCCACCGACCCCAGCGTCGCGCTCTCCGGCCATGACGTCATGCAGATCGACATCGGCACGCTGGGGCGCTCCGCCCGCGCCAAAGTGCCGCTACGCGACGCTACGGGGAAGATCGTTGGCGCGGTATCGGTGGGAATCGCCTACGACAGCGTGCGCGAGCGGCTGCTCGGCGCTGTCCCCGGACTGCTGCTGTACTCAGGCGCGGTGCTCGCCGTGGGCGTGCTGGCCGCGATCGGTGTCTCACGCAGGCTGCAACGGCGAACTCATGGACTCGCATTCGCCGATATCTCCGCGCTGCTCGAGGAGCGCGAGGCGATGCTGCACGGCATCCGTGAGGGCGTGGTCGCGCTCGACGGGCAGGGCCGGATCCGCCTGGCCAACGATGAGGCACAGCGACTTCTCGGCCTGGGCGAGGACGACACCGGACGCCCTCTGGACGAGGTGCTGCCCCAAGGGCGTACCTCGGACGTACTGACAGGACGGGTCGACGGGGAGGACCTGCTCACCGTCAGCGGCGGCCGGGTGCTGGTCGCCAACCGGATGCCGACCGAGGACGGCGGGGCAGTGGCCACCCTGCGCGACCGCACCGAACTGGAGCTCCTCGGCCGCGAACTGGACAGCACCCACGGACTGCTCGACGCGCTGCGCGCCCAGGACCACGAGCACGCCAACCGGCTGCACACCCTGCTCGGGCTGCTCGAACTCGGCCTGCACGACGAGGCGTTGGAGTTCGTCGCCGAAGTCGCCGATACCCGA
The DNA here is from genome assembly GCF_040651435.1 of Streptomyces sp. NPDC048479. Lineage (NCBI taxonomy): Bacteria > Bacillati > Actinomycetota > Actinomycetes > Kitasatosporales > Streptomycetaceae > Streptomyces > Streptomyces sp. NPDC048479. The sequence goes on along the minus strand of NZ_JBEZKA010000037.1, from coordinate 43,497 downwards.
CGGGCCTCCGCCGAACATGTCGCCGGGCGCGTGCACGAGCCCCTGGTATCGGCGCTGCTCGTGGGCAAAGCCGCCATCGCAGCCGAACGCGGCGTGGCCCTGCGCGTCTCCGCATCGACGCTGCTGCCCGACCGGGTGATCGACCCGCGCGACCTGGTGACCGTACTCGGCAATCTCATCGACAACGCTACCGACGCTGCCGCACACCGCTCGGCAGACCCGCTTGTGGAAGTCGAACTGCGAGCCGAGCGCACCACAGTGGTCCTGCGGGTCTCCGACACCGGGCCCGGTGTGCCGCCCGGGATGCGCGACCAGGTCTTCGCCGAAGGCTGGTCGACCAAGCAGTCCCCCGCACACCGTGGCCGCGGGCTCGGCCTCGCTCTGGTGCGGCGGCTGGCCGAGCGGTACGGCGGCATGGCCCGGGTCACCGCACGCGCGGGTGGTGGCGCGGTCTTCACCGTCGTACTGCCCGAGGCACTCGCCGGGGACGACACCCCCATCCGTCAACTCACCGTTGCAGGAGAGTCACGATGATTGACGTACTGGTCGTGGACGACGACTTCCGCGTCGCCGAGATCAACGCGGCGTACGTGGGCAAGATGACCGGGTTCCGCGTCGCGGCCCGGGCCCACACCGCCGCCCAGGCCATGGCCACCCTCGAACGCACCCACGTCGACCTTGTCCTACTCGACCACTACCTGCCGGACGAGACCGGCCTGACCCTGGTACGGCGAATGCGTCAGCTCGGCCACCAGGCCGACGTGATCATGGTGACGGCGGCCAGCGACATCGCCACCGTCCAGGCCGCGATGCGGCACGGCGCACTGCAGTACCTGGTCAAGCCGTTCACCTTTGCCGGGCTGCGCGCAAAGCTCGAGGGTTACGCGACACTGCGCCGCACCCTCGAGGGCGTGGGCGGACGCGGCTCTGCGGGCCAAGAACAGGTGGACCGCATCTTCGGCGCACTCAGAGCCGCTGACGCCGCCCCGCCCGAACTGCCCAAAGGACACTCCGCACCTACCGTGGACCTTATCCGCCGCGTCCTCGGCGACGCCGGACACCCCCTGCCCGCACACGAAGTTGCGGGACGCGTCGGCATAAGCCGCTCCACCGCCCAGCGGTACCTCAAGTACCTCGAGGGCGCGGGCCACATCACCCTCACCCTGAGATACGGCGACACCGGCCGCCCAGAGCACCTCTACACGTGGGCGAAGGTGCACTGAGGGGCCGCTGCAAGGGGGCAGGCGGCAGCTGCTCACAGCGCTGCGCCGGGACACCCCCGACGGCATCCTCGACCCTGCGCTGCGGTTGCGCGGGTGACACGCCGTCGTGACAGGGGCCGCACCCCCTGGGGGGCGGCCCTCATGTGCGGAGGTGGGGCTGCACGCTGCGTCTGCATGGTGTCGGAGCCCGCATACGCTTTCTGGAGGGCGGCGGGCACTGGCATGATCGAGGGATGGCTAATCGCATCACTGCCGCGTGTGACGGGGCATCGAAGGGAAACCCGGGCCCTGCGGCCTGGGCATGGGTCGTGGCCGACACGCAAGGTCAGCCCGTGTCGTGGGAGGCCGGACCACTCGGCAAGGCCACCAACAACGTTGCCGAGCTGACCGCGTTGCTGGAGTTGCTCGGGGCGACCGACCCAGCCGTGCCACTGGAGGTGCGTATGGACTCGCAGTACGCGATGAACGCCGTGACCAAATGGATCGCCGGATGGAAACGAAACGGCTGGAAAACCGCGGCCGGCAAACCTGTCGCCAACCGCGACCTCGTCGTACGGGTCGACGAACTGCTGGCCGGCCGCACCGTGGACTTCCGCTACGTCCCGGCCCACCAGGAAGACGGAGACCACCTCAACGCGATCGCCGACCAGGCGGCGAGCGAGACCGCACTGACCCAGCAGGCTGCAGGCACCTCATACGGCACCGAGCAGATGCCCGCCCCCACGCGCCCTCAGCAGAAGGCAGCCCGCAGCAGCGGCACTGCAACAAAGAGGGAGACCGGGAAGCCGCACACGTCCCGCCCGGGAGGAACCATCCGTGCAAAGTTCTCGGGCCGGTGCCACTGCGGGAAGCCGTACGCTGCGAAGGACTTGATCGCAAAGAGTCCAAACGGCTGGGGGCACCCAGAATGCCGAGCGGCCGAAGCCGGGTGACCTGCCGTACTCCGCAATCTCTGAGCACTCTTTGTCGTGGGCTACCGCCCGGATCGGATCAACCGGCGTGACTTCGAGGTCAATTGGAATGATGTTGTTGACCGACGCGGGGTGGTCGTCAGTGACTGGTCGAGGCTGTCCGAGAGGCCGCCGAATCGGCCCCCTGAGCATGGCCTTCAGTACGACAGCGCCGCTGATGGGCCTGCCGCTCTCACGGGCGGCGGGCCGTCGCCGTGGTGAAGGCATCGACTCCGGTAGGTTCGGCTGACAGCTGGCAGAGCCACACGGCCCGCTCCGGATCAATGGCCCAGGCGCTCACTCCGCTGGCCAAGACGGTGCCCTTCGCGACGGGCTCGGCGATGTCGCAGCCTTCGCAGTACACGCCACCCGTACCCGCCAGTTGCGGAGAGGTCGCCGACCACGCCTGTGTGGCCGCGCCCTGTTCGGGCGTCTTCCAGCCGCTGTTCGTCGGACCGGCTGGTCCTGCGGACCGAGGCGTCCCCTCGGCCATCAACCGTGCGGTACGGATCAGTCGGCGAGTACCGAGTCATCTTCCGGGCGGGCGCCGGGCAGTTGGTAGCGGCCGGCGATGAGGGCCGCATCAACGTCCTGGGTGCCGGTGGACACGCACAAGGTATAGGCGACGTCATCCATCCGCTGCTGCACCTCGGGGCTACCGGCGTCGGCGTGCAGCACCTTCAGCGTCTGGTACTGCTCGATCAGATTCCTCAGGACCACAGGGTGGGCCAACAGCATGACGGGTCTCCTCGTTTACGCTACAAACGCCCAACTGCCCCCGACGCTGCACCTGCTACCCGGGCTTTGCAGCTCCATGCGCCGCCCGCCGATGGTCTTGCAACGACTCCTGGAACCCGAGGAGGCGGGACCAGGGCCTTGTGATGCAGAGCGGGTTGGTGGGTGAACGGGGACGGACTCGACGGTCGGACGGGCGAGCCCTCGACCGCGCTGCGCTCACTCGCTTGCTGAAGGAAACGCATCTGCGCGGACGTGGGGCATGGGGCGGCTGGACACGCGGTACCGGCCGTTGGGCAGGTGAGCTGCAGTCGTGACGCGCACTGTCAGTGGTCCGGCCCACTCGTAGCCGTTCATCTCGCCGTGGCGCGCGAGAGTGTCCATGAGCACCTGTCCCAACTGTCGGGTGTGACGCGCCAGCTCCTTGTGTACGCCGGAGGCGAGTTCGATCTCGTAGGCGTTCGGCACCACGACGCGACTCTCGCTGCACACCACCGCGTGGTTGTCGCATTCACCCCGCAGCCTGTCGAGTATCTCGACCGGTTCGCTGTGGAAGACCCTCGCGATCAGGCCGTCCTGCCAGCGTTCAAGAACCTGTTCCCACCGCTTGAGAGATCCCATGGCACCTCGCGTGCCCGCGACATCCCTAGATCACGCCAAACGGCGCAGCCTGCACGAGAGCCGGCTGGGGGCTCCGGCTACTGCGGGAAGGGCAGCATCGTCGGCGGGCTGATCGCGTGCGGCGGCCTCACCTCTTCCGACCCCGCTGGCATCGGCCGCCGCTGGTCCGCCGAGGGCAGGACCGACCCGGCACCGTTGTCGTGGTTTCATGGTCGGCGAGCGAAGAGCCGCCGACGTCCCGGGCCGGCAGATAAAGGTGGCCATCTGCGCCGGCAGACGGCGCCGGCGGGGGGCAGCCCGGAGCAGGTTCGGCGGGATCCTCGAGCGAGCACCGAGCCCACCAGCAGCGTGCGGTACTGCTCGCGGGTCCGCGGGGTGGGGTCGGACCCGGCGGGGAGCAACGGAAGGTGGCCGGCGTCCAGGGGGCGTCGTGCAGGACCCACTTGGAGATTTCGGCGTCGGGCAGGCCCTCCACGAACAGCACCCGCCGGTTCATCGCGGTCTGCCGGATCGCCCCTCCGGGTTCAGAGGGAAGTCATGACGTGCTTGATGCGGGTGTAGTCCTCGAAGCCGTACGCTGAAAGGTCCTTGCCGTAGCCCGACTTCTTGTAGCCGCCGTGGGGCATCTCGGCAACCAGGATCATATGCGTGTTGATCCACACGCAGCCGAAGTCCAGCCGCTTGGACATGCGCATCGCACGTGCGTGGTCCTTGGTCCACACCGAGGACGCCAGCGCGAACTCGACGCCGTTCGCCCACTCCACCGCCTGGTCCTCGTCGGCGAAGGACTGGACTGTGATGACCGGGCCGAAGACCTCGTTCTGAACGATCTCGTCGTCCTGCCTGAGGCCGGAAACGACGGTCGGAGCGTAGAAGTAGCCCTTGTCGCCGACCCGGTGGCCGCCGGCCTCGACCTTCGCGTGGGCGGGGAGGCGGTCGACGAAGCCGGAGACCTGGGCGAGCTGGTTCACGTTGTTGAGGGGGCCGAAGAGGACGCCGTCCTCGTCGATGCCGCCGGTCCTGGTGTCCGCGGCGGCCTTCGCCAGCAGAGCGACGAACTCGTCGTGGGCCGACTCGTGCACCAGTACACGCGTGGCCGCCGTACAGTCCTGGCCGGCGTTGAAGAAGCCCGCGACGGTGATGGAGTCGACGGCGCGCTCGAGGGCGGCACTGTCGAGGTCGTCGAAGACGACGACGGGCGCTTTGCCGCCCAGCTCCAGGTGAACCCGCTTGACGTCCTTGGCGGCACTCCCAGCCACCTGGATGCCGGCGCGTACCGAGCCGGTGATGGCGGCCAGGGCGGGGACCGGGTGCTCGACCATCAGCTGTCCGGTCTCTCGGTCGCCGCAGATGACGTTGAGAATGCCCGCCGGGAGCCCCAGCTCTTTCACCACGCCGCCGACGATCTCGGCGAGCAGCACCGTCGAGGCAGGGGTGGTGTCCGAGGGCTTGAGTACGACGGTGTTGCCGGCGGCGACGGCGGGGGCGAACTTCCACACCGCCGTCATCATCGGATAGTTCCAGGGGGCGACCTGCGCGCAGACGCCGATCGGCTCGCGGCGGATGATCGACGTCAGGCCCTCCGCGTACTCGCCGGCCGAGCGGCCCTCGAGCATGCGGGCTGCGCCGGCGAAGAAGCGGATCTGGTCGACCATCGGGACGACTTCTTCGTCGCGCGTCACGGGGCGGGGCTTGCCGGTGTTGCGGCACTCGGCCTCGACGAGTTCGTCGGCACGGGCCTCCACAGCGTCCGCGATCTTCAGGAGCAGGGTCTGGCGGGTACTCGGGGTGGAGTCCCGCCACGCCGGGAAGGCGTCCGCGGCGGCCGCCATGGCGGCGTCCACGTCGGCCGCGCCCGAGAGTGGAGAGCTGGCGTATGCCTCGCCTGTAGTGGGATCGACGACCGGCAGAGTGCGGCCGTCCTGCGCGTCGACGAATTCACCGTTGATGTAGTTGCGCAGCGTACGGATGTCACTCACGCGGCTCTCCTCATGGCTGGGGCGTACAGATGGCCGTTGAACCTACGGTCGGGCGGACCGGTACGTGGCGATGACGCAGCGGCCCGGAGGCGGCCGTGAATTTGCGTTCCGGTCGTGCCGGGAGGGAGCCCGGTGCGCCGGGGCGTGGACTTGGCGACTTCCACGTCGTTGCACCGGGGACAGCGGCTGGGCAGAGGGACCCGGCCGGGTCCCTCTGCCCTGAGAAGCTAACCGGCGTCCGACCGGCCGAGAAATGGTGGATTCATCCACTATCCCGGTCCGGGATGGATGATCTGCACAGTTCCCGGCTCTGTTGGAAGAGGCCGTGGGGATCTTCCTGCGCTGTGTCGGTGACATCGCCGAAGCCCAGCCTGGTGGTCATCAGGTTCGCGTGAATCTCGTGAATCCTGGCTGGGACCGTGCGGAACTCGCCGCCGTATGCCTCGTACTTCTCATCGCTCTCGCACTGCTCCCGCAGCGGCGCCGGCTTCGGCGACCCGGGCCCTGGTCCGGCCGAGCCGAAACGATTCGGTGCCGATCTGGATGATGTTCCCGCCGAAGGTGAGCCGGTCGACGATGGCCACGCAGGGCCGGGGACCGGCCAAGGTCCGCGTCCAGCCCCCAAAGGATTCGTTGGAGGCGATGGCCTGGACCTGGCGCGTGAAGTCGAGCGGTTCGTTGCCACGGCGCGGACCACGCCGACTGCCTGCGGGCATGGGCGCGGCGGAACCCGCTGAGGTCGTGGTCGAACCCCGCTTCGTCGGCCCGCTGCCATCACCGGCCCCAGCAGGACCGCGAACAGCAGTGGTAGCAGAGCGCACCCGTGCACGGCGGCTCCATCATCGGCACCACCGCGGGCCTGCTCATGAGCCCGGGTCGGTGACAGGCCCGGTCGGGCACAGGCTCGTTCAGTCACAGGCCGGGCCGTGACAGGCCGTGCGGGCTAATGGTTCCTCACGGGTGCAGCAGTTCAGCCGCACCCGTGAGGCCCCGGCTCAACTGCGCGTGAATCGGTACGTCTTGCTGTCCGTCGCCACGCAGAAGCCCGGCGACAGCACGATCACCCGCAGCGTGCCCGTCCGCCGGTCGTAGTCGATGCCTTCGGCCTCGAAGCTGCCCGAGCACGAACTGCGCAGCGGGAGCTGGCGCAGGGCGGTCACATGGCCACGGACGTCCGCCGAGCCGTTCGGCTCAGCCGACAGGTCCACCTGGAGCAGCGGTTTGGTCATGCCGAAGAGCGTGCCCGCCGGGTCGTCAGACGAGCACAGGAGCGTCGTCGGGGTCGAGAAGTCGCAGCCCTGGATGTCGCGTACGGGACGGTCGAGCACGACCGTCGAGGACTGCGTCAGGTTCACCGCCGGTGAGGTCCCGGAGTTGACTCCGGGCGTGGGGTAGACGATGAAACGGCTCATCGTGCCCCACTCGCCGCCCACCATGAACTGCCCGTTCGGGTTGATGGCGACCCATGAGTTGTTCAGTGCCTCGCCCGCGCTGAGCTGGTGGACGTACTCCGACCAGGTACCGCCGGGTGCCTGGACGCGGAACATCTTGGAGTTGCCGGAGTCCCTCTGGAAGGGCTCGATGTAGTAGCCGTTGTACGAGGCGTCGGGGTCGCCGACGTGGTTCCAGCCGCGGTTGCTGACGCTGGAGGGGATCGTGCCGACTCCCGTGTAGCGGTTGGGACTTCTCGCGGGGACCTCGACCGAGGTCAGGCCCTGGCTCTCGGTCAGCGGGTTCGCGCGGTCCGAGCCCACCTCCGTCCAGGTGTCGGCCGCCGATGCGGGTGCCGTGCTCTGGGCAGCGGCGGCAACAGCCGCGACCAGAGCGGTGAGGGCGGTGCGGACTGCGCCAACGGGGCGGGAAGCAGAAGCGGTTCGGGCGGCTTGACAACGTTGCCATCTCATGTGGGGGCTCCTTGGCTCCGTCGAACTGCGGGGGTCGGCGCACAGTCTGCTCAGGCCGTTCGGACATGTACAGACCAAATGGGTGAACGTTTGAGGAGCGGCCGGCTGCCGCGGGACGTGAGCAGGTGACGAGCGGGGTCCAGAGGGCGGGCGCACTGCGGAAGCAACCGGAACGTTTCCGGGTTGAGGTTCGCCTCTGGGTGCCGTACCGGCTCCGGAGGGGTCGGCGGGGGAATGTGAGACAGCCCCGAGACCCACCGCGATGTGCAGGGTCGCAACCCGCTCAGCGAAGGCGGCTATGCGTGGCCGGCCCCATCGTGGCCTGGCTGGGTCAAGGCCCACGGCGCTGGCCAGGCGTTCATGCGCGGCATTGAGCCGTAGCCGAGCCCGACCGCCAGCGTGTTCTGCAGGCCGCCCGATCAGCTCCGCCGCTGTCTTGGTCACGAGTCGCAGTGCGGGTGAGGGATAGGTGGTGTGCAGCAGGGAAGGCGCGGCGGAAGTCCACAAGGCGTGGCGCAAGCAGGGCGACGCGGCCAGTACGAAGCGCAGTGGCGTGCGATTGGCGAGGAAAAGGTTGTGCAAGGCAGGTAGGGCGGGGCAGTCGACTACACGACCTGTCGGGCAGCGAGAGGACGGACACCGTGGCACGATCGAGGATTCTTGTGGTGGGAGCCGGCTTCGCCGGGATCGAATGTGCGCGTCGGCTGGAACCCAAGTTGTCCCCGGCGGAGGCGGAAATCTCGCTGGTCACCCCATTTTCTTACCAGCTCTACCTGCCCCTGCTGCCTCAAGTGGCCGCCGGCGTGCTGACGCCGCAGTCCATCGCGGTCTCGCTGCGCCGCAGCAGCAAGCGCCGGACCCGCATCATCCCCGGTGGCGCCATCGGTGTCGACGCGAAGGACAAGATCTGCGTCGTCCGCAAGATCACAGGTGAAACGGTCGACCTGCCTTACGACTACATCGTGCTGGCTCCTGGCAGTATCACCAGGACGTTCGACATCCCAGGGCTCGTTGAGCACGCGCGGGGTGTGAAGACGCTCGCTGAGGCCGCCTACATCCGCGACCATGTCATCGCTCAGCTCGATCTGGCAGACGCCAGCCAGGACGAGGCAGAGCGGACATCCCGGCTCCAGTTCGTAGTTGTCGGCGGCGGTTACGCGGGCACCGAAACGGCCGCGTGCCTTCAGCGCCTCACCCAGCACGCCGTGAAGCGCTACCCGCGCCTGAACCCCGAGCACATCAAATGGCACTTGGTCGATATCGCGCCCAAGCTGATGCCCGAACTGGGCGACAAGCTCGGACTCGCGGCCCTGGACATCCTTCGCAAGCGCGGGATCGAGGTTTCGCTGGGGGTGTCCGTCGCCGAAGCGGGGCCCGAAAAGGTGACGCTCACCGACGGCCGCGTGCTGCCGTGCCGCACACTCATCTGGACTGCCGGTGTCGCCGCGAGCCCGCTGGTCGGCACTCTCGACAAGGAGACGGACCGTGGGCGGCTCGTGGTACGGCCCGAGATGACGGTCCCCGGTGCGGACTGTGCCTTCGCCCTCGGGGACGCAGCAGCCGTCCCGGACCTGGCCAAGGACGACGGAGCGATCTGTCCGCCCACCGCGCAACACGCTCTGCGGCAAGGGCGGAAGGCCGCCGACAACATCATCGCCTCGATGCACGGCCAGTCGCTCATGCCGTACGTACACAAGGACCTTGGCCTGGTGGTTGACCTCGGGGGCAAGGACGCCGTTTCCAAGCCCCTCGGCATCGAACTGCACGGCCTGCCCGCGCAGGTGGTGGCCCGCGGGTACCACTGGATGGCACTGAGGACCAATGTCGCCAAGACCCGTGTGCTGACCAACTGGGTGCTCAACGCGGTCGCAGGAGACGATTTTGTGCGGACCGGCTTCCAGGCGCAGAAACCGGCCACCTTGCGCGACTTCGAATACACCGACGCCTACTTGACACCCGACCAGGTCCGCGCGCACACCGCTGCCCTCCGAGCCCAGGCCTGACGACCGACTGCGCCGAGGCGGTGGCGGCCGCTTTGCTGCGACACCGCCGCGCCCGTCGTTGGCGGACGCCGCGGATACGCGCGGCCGGCATCGGCGGCGCCGACCAGTCGCCACTGACCCAGGGGCTGGGGCGGCGGCTTTACGCGCAATTCCACCGCTCCAAGGTCGACCGGTCGGCGTCCCGCCACGGGAACGCGGCGAGGTGGAGCTCGACCCGGCTGGTTCTCTCCGCTCGCTCTCAACGCATCAGAAGGATCAGGGGGTTCATCCATCCTGCTCGGTGATGATGGCCGTCAGAGCGGCGATGGGTGGCCAGGAGGCCTGACCCGTACGCGTGAGGAGGAAGGTGCGGCGGCGGCCGGCCAGCGGGTCCAGGCGGCGGTAGGCGACGTCCGGGCGATGGCGTTCGATGCCGGATTCGGCGAGCAGGGCGATGCCGAGGTTCGCCGCGACCAGGCTGTTGACGAGGTGGAGGCTGTCGACGCGGTGCGCGATGCGGGGAGTGAATCCGGCGATGGCACAGATGCGCTGGACGAGTTCGTCGTCGTCCGTGCCACGGGAATTGGCGATCCACCCGGTGGTGGCGAACTGGGCGAGCTCGGGCACGGTGACGGGCCGGGCGGCGTCCGGGTGGTCGGCGGGGACGGCGAGGTAGAGGGGCTGTTCATCGATCTGCTGAGCGCTCAGCTCCGGCGGCAGGGTCCGGGGGACCAGGCTGTAGTCGTACACGATGCCCAGGTCGATGCTGCCGGAGCGCAGCAGCTCCGCGGTGTGCTCCGGTTCGTGTTCGTGCACCTCCACCACGATCCGCGGGTAACGGCCGCGCAGTCGTCCGAGGGCGGGCAGGACCACCGGCTCGACGGCCGTGAAGAAGCTCGCCAGCCGCACCCGGCCGACGGGGTCGGCCGTGCCGCGCAGCTCGGACTGGGCCTGCTCGACGGAGGCGAGAATTCCCACAGCGTGTTCGACGAGCCGTTCACCGGCCGGGGTGAGCTGCACCCGTCGGCCGACCGCGGTGAGCAGTGGCACGCCCGCCTCGCTTTCCAGTACGCCGAGATGCTTGGACACGGCTGACGTTCCGTAGCCGGTGTGCGCGGCGACCGCGGCCATGGTGCCCAGCCGTTGCAGGTCGACCAGCAGGCTGAGCCGCCGCAGATCCAGGAAGTGTTCGGTGTCCGGTGCCGTCATCCTCCTATTGTCCACCTATGGTGGTTGGTGTATCCACCATTGGCCCGTGGACAGAAATGGACGAGTCCCGGTCCAATGGCACCGTGACCGCTACCGCCGCTCCCGCCACTGCCACCCCGACGGGTACGAACGACCCTTTTGGACCCCGCCGTGTGCCAGGGGCGGTGCTGGTCCTGATCGCCATGGCCGTACTGCACACGGGCAGCGCCCTGGCGACCGAGCTGTTCCCCGCGCTCGGCCCGGCCGGCACCACCTGGCTGCGCCTGAGCTTCGCCGGCATCTTCCTGCTCGCGTTCACCGGCAGGTCCCTGTGGCGGACGCTGCGGGCGGCCCGCCGCGCCGACCTTGTGGCCACCGCCCTGCTGGGCGTCGTCAGCGCCGCCATGATGCTGCTCTTCTCGGAGGCCAGCGCACGTCTTCCGCTGGGCACGGCCACCGCACTCGAGTTCCTCGGACCCCTGAGCGTCGCGGTCGTCGCCTCGCGACGGAGCAGGGAACTGGCCTGGCTCGCCGTCGCCGCAACAGGCGTCCTGCTGCTCACCGCGCCCTGGACAGGCGCCACGAGCTCGACGGGCATCCTCTTCGGACTGGGGTCGGCGGCCTGCTGGGCGCTCTACGTCGTCGGCACGGCGCACGTCGGCAGCCGTTTCAGCGCGCCGCACGCACTGGCGGTCTCGCTCAGCGTCGCCGCATTGGCCGCCGCACCTTTCGGGGCGCCTGCAGCCGTCGCGGCCCTGACCTGGCAGACCGCCGCCGCGGCAGCGGGCATCGCGGTGCTCATGCCTCTCGTGCCGTTCCTGCTGGAGATGAAGGCGCTGCAGCGCATCGGCAAGACGACCTACGGCACGCTGGCCGGCCTCGAACCGGCCGTCAGCCTGCTCGCCGGCATGGTCCTCATCGCGCAGACACCCGATGTCCTGCAACTCGCAGGAACCGCACTGGTGGTGACCGCAGGCATCGGCGCCACCCGGGCAGAGTCACGCCGCTGAACCCTTGCGACGGCTGCGGCTCCCCGCGCGCTCGCAGCCTCTCTGTCAGTGGGGACTGGGATGGTGGGGGCATGGACGAGTTGATGCGGGGCCGGGTTTACGGCGCCGACCATGATGATCCCGATCAGGGACCGCAGCCGGGGCATGTCTATCGCGAGCTGGTCGGCGGGCCGCTGGACGGGCTGTTGCTGGATGTCACCGGCTGGACGCCGAGAGAGCTCGCTGAAGGGGCGGCGCTGCCATCCGAGCTCGCCTCGCTGGGCCCCGGGGGCCGGGCAACGTATGCACCCCGGGCGGACGATCCAACACGCTGGGACTGGAAAGGCGACATTCGCTGAAGACCCTGCTATGCCCAAGGTGGCTGAGCGGCCTGAGTGTTGTTCGCTTCGCCACGGGCCCCGTGCGGCGGCGGCATTCCGGCGCGGCGGAACCGCCAAGGTGTCCGTTCCAGGGGGAGGGGGGCGGCTACCTCCGCAGGGGTGTCCGTAGACTCTGCTCCCGCTCCGGCCGCCGGCGGGAAGCGCGACCGCAGTTCGAAGGAAGGACCTTTCCACCGTGAGCCCCGTGGACCGATCAGACGCCCCCATCTACGCCAGGCTCGTGGACGAGCGGGGGGATGTCCCGGCCGAAGCACGCCGGACGGCTGAGCAGACGCAGCAGGAGCTTGAGCGGACGATGAACTTCAACGGCGTGCGCTCGTACGGGTACAGCTGATTTCCGCACGGCGCGCCCGCTGTGGCGCCGCAGCGGACTGCCGCGGCCCTCGTCAGGGCCGCGCTTCGCGGTCGTAATCGGCGCAGCGCCGGCGACAGGGTGAACCCCACCACCCGCGGTGCCTGGAAGTGCATCATCTTCGCCAACCCCTGGCGCGTTTCAGAAGTGGATCAGCGGCGTTGCTCAGCGGTCTGAGATCGCTTGGCAGTTGACTTGGGGAGACGGGCGAAGTGGCCGGTGTGGTGCTGGTTCACGGCTTGCATCACCGACCTGAGCACTTCGCCCAAGTGGCCGAGGGATCGCGAGCCTCTGGCGCTGCCGTGGTGGTTTACAGCACAGGGGTCCGGTGTCCACCGCGGCTTGCGCCCGTCCCAGTTGTGGCCGATGCACTCGATTACGACGGCCTCACGGTCACCAGGCCGGCGCCCCAAGCCGGGGCCACCTGGAACCGATATACCCCCGGCAGCCATGGGCGGTGACGCCAGAGACCCGCGCCGTGGCGGCCGGGGCCGCGTGGCTCTTTCCGGATGCCCCGCCCGGCTTCCCGCGCACGGCCCGCGCGCTGCCGCACGTCGACGCAGCGGGCCATCGGCGGGCCCGCGTACGCCGCAATTGGATCATGACTGGAATCCGTTCCCGCCGAACCGCCTTCCGCTAGATATTACTGGCGGGTAGTAGCGTTGTATCCAGCGCGCAATACATACCTGGTCCGATGGAGGGAAATCGCCCGATCGTCTCGAATCACCGGGCCGAACAACGGAGTTGTTGTCCGATGTCAGTGATACAAGCGCCGCCGGGCAAGCGCGTCAGCCACCGTGGCACAGTCGCCACGGAGACCTGGACCGCCCGTCTGCGAACCGTCGATGAACACCCCTTCTTCTTCGACCATCCGCTCGACCACTTGCCGGCGGGGTTACTCATCGACGGGGTGACCGAACTGGTCGAACACATCGCCACCACCACTGCCGCCACGGCGGTCGGCCCCCGTCCCACTTGGCAGACCCGCACCGTGGAGCTGGAGTTCGGCAGCTTCGCCGAGAAGGACCTGCCGGTGGAATTCATCGCGCGCGCCCTGCCCGGAACCCCCGGAGGCTGGCGGGTCAGCGGCCGCCAGCAGGGCCGTACGGTGTGCGACGGCAGGGTCTACGCCGCCCCGGCGCAGCCCCCGCGCACCTCGGTGCTCCCCGCGCCGCGGGCGGCGGAGGACGACCCGCCCCACCGGGCCGCCATGGTCGCCCAAGAACTGGTCCACCGGCACCGCCCCGAGAACGTCCTGCTCGCGAGCTACCGCGACCACGGTCCCGGCGGATACAGCGCCGACCTGCTCTCCCCACCCCTCGGCCACCATTTGCGCGGCCGCCAGGGCCGCGGCACGGAGTTACGTTCTCTGACCGAACTGGTTGAGGGGGCACGCCAGTTCGTGACCCTGCTGGGCCATGAAGCGCGCCAGGTGGCGTTCGACCGCCGCTATGTCGTCGCCTCGATGAAGGCCTCCACCGCCCGCACCGTACGGCGCGCTGAGCCGGTACAACTGTGGGCCGACACACTGCCCTCGGTTCACGGCGGCGACGTCCGTGTCAGGTTCAGCGCAGGCGGCCGGGAGGTCGGAGAGGCCGGCTTCAGCGGACACGCGCTCTCCCCGGCCGCGTACCGCAGGCTGCGCGGCACGACAGGGGGCGACGCACGATGAGCCACCCCGACCGCACCAACCACACCGGCCTCGAGAGCCTCTTCCCACCCGCCCTGTTCACCGCCGGACTGATCGCCCTCAGCTGGGCTCTGATCCGCGAGTGCGGCCCATGGTCCGACCCCCTGCACCGCGCCCACGCCGTGCTGATCGGCCTCTACCTGCTGTGGACCCTCCTGGAACTGCGGATCACCTTTCGCGCCACCCCGCGCGACAGCGGTGGCGATGACCGCGGCACCATGCAGTGGTACGGAGCCGCCCGGGGCGTTGTCGTCGGCACCGCTGTGTTCGTGGCCCCCTGGTGGCACAGCTGGGGTCCGCTCCAGTGGCTTTCGGCCGCCGTCTTCGTCTGCGGGGCCGCGCTGCGCCTGGCCGCGATCCGCCAACTGGGCCGCTTCTACTCGCACAAGGTGCGTACCCTCGGCGATCACCAGGTGGTCCGCAGCGGCCCGTACCGGGTGGTGCGCCACCCCGCGTACAGCGGCATGGTGCTGGCGCACGCCGGCTTCATCGGTGTCTTCGCCAATCCGCTGAGCGTGGCCGCCCTGCTGGCTCTGCTGCTCCCCGCCGTGGTGCTGCGCATCCACGCCGAGGAACAGACCCTGATGGAGCTGCGGGGATACGCCGAGTACGCGCAGGACCGCAAGCGGCTGATCCCGGCGGTGTGGTGACCCGTGACCACGACCCGAAACCGCACCCGTCACCCCGCCGGCGCCCTCTTACCGCTGCTGGCCGAGGCCCGGATGACCCCGGAGAACTCCGGGCACAAATTCGCCCGGCTCGCGCGGATGCGTGAGGCCGGACTGACCGTTCCCGCCTTCTTCGTCCTGCCGGTGGAATGGCACCGCCGCGTCACCGAACCGCTGCGCCCGCAGATCGACGCCCTGCTGCGGTCGGCGGACTTCACCGAGCCCGGCTCGGTACGAGCCACCGCCGCGCGAATCCGCGAACTGTACGCTGCGGTACCCCTGTCGGCGGACCTGGAGCAGCGGATACTCGCCGCCTTCGACCAGGTGATCGGCCCCGACGCACCGGCCGCCGTACGCGCCTGCACCGCAGGCGCCCACGGCGAGGACTCCGCCCAGGACCCCTTCGCCGGACTCAGCGACAGCTTCCTCCAGGTCCACCGCCCCTCGGTGACGGACCGGATCCGGGCCTGCTGGGCCTCGGGACACAACGCGGAGGCCCTGCTCTACCGGCACGCCCGCGGCCTGCCCCTGGACACCAGCGGCGCAGAAGGGGGCGACGGCATCGAGGTCGCCGTCGGCATCCAGACGATGGTGCCCGCGGAACGCTCCTTCGTGATGTTCACCTGCGACCCCAGGACCGGAGCCGCCGACACCGTGATCGCGGCCGGACTGGGCCTGGGCGAGGGCGTGGTGCAGGAGAAGGTCGGTGTCGACCACTACTTCCTGCGCGGCCCGGAGCAGCGGGTGGAACGCGTCGTCGCCGCCAAACCCGAACGCCTCGCCCCCGATCCGCACAGCCCAGACGCCGGACCCGTGCCGCAGCCCGTACCGCCGGAACTGCGCAACGCCCCCGTACTCGAGGACCAACAGCTGCGCGAACTGGCCGGGCTGGGCCGCACCGTACAGAAACTCTTCGGCGGGCACCCGCAGGACATCGAGGGCGCCATCACCGCCGACGGCCAGGTACACCTGGTGCAGTCCCGCCCGGTGGCGATCGATCTGACCCTGCGCCGGCTGTGGAGCCACGCCAACATCACCGAGAGCTTCCCCGGCCCCACCACGGCGCTGACCTACTCCTTCGCGCAGAAGTTCTACCGGTCGATCTTCTACGACCTCTACCGCAGGCTCGGCGTGCCCGCCCGCACCCTCCACGACAACGACCCGTACCTGGAGCGCATGATCGGGCTGCACCGCAACCGGATCCACTACGACCTTGACTCCTGGTACCGCCTGCACGGACAGCTCGCCGTCTTCCCGTTCTTCCGGGCCTCCTGGGAGTCGATGATGGGCCTGGCCGAGGGCAGCGGGCCCGGGGCGGCACCGCGCCCCTCCCCCGCGCGGCTCGCCCGGCCGATGGCCAGGGTGGTACGGCTGATCGCCGGTCATGGCAGCGCCATGAGCGCCTTCGAGATCTGGTGGGAAGCACTGATCGCCGACCGCCGGTGCGCCGACTGGTCCGCGCTTGACCCGCTGGCACGCATCCAGGACCACCGCGAGGTGTGGCGGCAGGCCGGCAACCACTGGGGCGTCACCCTGATCAACGACTCCGTGCTCAGCACCACTGCGGGCATCACCGGGAAACTGCTGGAGCGATGGGTGCCCCATGAAGGCCCCGGCCTGCTCAGCGACTTGCTCTGTGGGGACGAGTCCAATCGCAGCAGCGAGGCGGTGATGTCGGTCCTGCGCCTGGCCGACGCCGTGCGCAGCGACCCCCGGCTGTCCGCCGCGCTCCGCGCGGACCCGGATCCGGGCCCCCGCCTCTGGGAGGCCGTACGGGACGGCGTCTACGGGCAGGCCTTCCGGGCGGCGGCGCTGGAACACCTCGACCGGTACGGCGACCGCGGCCTGCAGGAGCTCAAGATGGAGCAGCCCAATCTGCGGCAGACACCGTGGGTGCTGCTGCGGATGGCCGGCGAGTACGCCGCCACCACCCTCGACGGGCCGGCACTGCGCGCGGCCGAACTCCAGGTGCGCGCCGCCGCCGAGGAGCGCCTGACGGCCGCGCTCGGCGCCCGCTCGCCCCGGCTGCGGCTGCTGCGCAGCCTGCTGGCCGCACTGCGGCGCAGCATCGGCCACCGGGAGAACTCCCGCTACTTCCGCAGCGAACTGTTCGGCTACAGCAAGGCCATCTTCGCCTCGCTGGGTGAGGACCTCCACGCGCGCGGCGTGTTGCGCGACCCCGTCGACGCCGTCCACCTCACCCAGGACGAGCTGTTCGGCTGGTACGACGGCAGCGGGGTCAGCGGCAGCCTCCAGGCCCTCGCGGACGCGCGCCGGGCGGAGTACCAGCAGCCCGGGCCGGACCTCCCGATCGGCTTCAGCACCCTGGGCCCGGTACGCGACCAGCTCCCCGACGGCCCGGCCACGGCGCCGCAGTACGAACGGCACGGCGACGGAGAACTCTCCGGCCTGGGCTCCAGCGGAGGAGTGGTCCGCGGCACCGCGCGGGTGGTGCTCGACCCGCACCATCCCGTCGAATCCTGCGAGGACCTGATCCTGGTGGCCCGGGAGACCGACCCCGGCTGGCTCTTCCTGATGCTGGGGGCGAACGGCCTGATCGTGGAACGCGGCACCCTGCTCTCGCACACCGCCATCACCGGCCGCAAGTTCAACATCCCCACGGTGGTAGCCGTCGCCGGCGCCACGACCGCCATCCCCGACGGCGCCCTGATCGAGATGGACGGTTCCACCGGCCGCATCAAGATCCTGGCGCCGCCTCCCACTGCGGCGGCCCCGGACCACGGCGGGGAGGCGGGCCGATGAGGACGGCGGCCGCTCTCGCCCGGTTCACCGGGCAGGTGTTCACGCCCCATGTGTACGTCACCTACGCCATCTTGTGGGTGCTGTCTTTGGAGGCCGCCGCCGCGGCCACCGCCCACACGCCCTGGCACCCCGGCGCCGGCACGGCCGTACGCTGCGTCTCGGCCGTACTGGTGCTGTTCTACCTGCGGGTCGTGGACGAGCAGAAAGACCTCGACTACGACCGGGAACACAACCCGGACCGCCCCCTCGTGCGGGGCACGGTCACCGTTGCCCAACTGCGCGGCGCCATGGCCGGGGTGGCCGTACTGCTCATCGCGCTCAACGCGCCGCTGTCCCCGCTCTCCCTCCTCCCGCTCGCCGTCGACCTCGGCTACGCCTGGCTGCTGGTGGTGCTGGAACGGCGGTCGGCCCGGGTCAGGGACGGCCTCCTGCTCAACCTCGCCGTCACCCACCCCGTACAGCTGCTGCTGAGCGCGTATGTGTACCTCTCCCTCATCGACTCCACCCCCGTCCCCGCCCGTTGGACGGCGTTGCCGCTCCTGCTCGTCTTCGCCTGCGTCTTCCTGCACTTCGAGTTCGCCCGCAAGACCCGCTGGTACAACGAACCCGGCTCCCGGATGTACTCCGGCGTCATCGGCCCGGTGCCCAGCGCCCTGGTGGCGCTGGGCTGGGCCGTCCTCGCCGCCGTGCTGGCCACGGCCCTGCTGCGCGACCCCCGGGCACTGCTGCCGTGCGTCCTGCTGGCTTTCCCCGGCACCGCGGCACTGCGCTTCCTGCGCGGCCGTGCCCCTGCCTGGCCGGTGCCCGCCGCGATGGTCTTCGTCGTCGGCTTCCTGCTCGCCCTGCTCACCTCGGCGCTGCTGATCCAGGCCGCCGAACCCGGAGGTATCTGATGACGACCGTGTTGATCACCGGCGCCGCCGGCTTCGTCGGCAGCGCCGTCCACCGTCAACTGCGGGGTGGTTCAGCGGAGTTACGCCTCCTGGTCCATCAGCGGCCACCGGAAGAGGACAGCGGCGCCCGCCTCGTCCCCGGCGACCTCACCCGCCCGGACACACTGCGCGGACTCTGCGAAGGTGTGGATACCCTGGTCCACCTCGCCTGCACCGTGGACGAGGACGACCCCCAAGCCTGCGAACTGGTCAACGACCGGGGCACCGCCGCGCTGATCGCCGAGGCGCGCCGGGCCGGGGTACGGCGGATCGTCCACCTCAGCACCGCCGCCGTCTACGGCGAAGGCCCGCACCGCGGCGCCGCCGAGGACGACCTCGTCCCCGCCCCGGTCTCCGCCGTGAGCCGGACACGGCTCGCGGGGGAAAGCGCGGTCCGCGCGGCCGGAGGCGTCGTACTGCGGCCGATGTTTGTGTACGGGGCCGGCGACCGATGGCTGATCCCGCAGCTCGCCCGTACCCTGACCGCGCTTCCGGTCTCCGTCGACGGTGGTCGCGCCCGGCTCTCCCTGGTCGCGGTCGAGGACCTGGCGTCGGCGGTCGCCGCGCTGGCCCGCGCCGACTGGGCGCCCGTGCCCGGCGGCGAGGTCCTCCACGTCAACCATCCCGAGCCGGTCGCGGTACGGGAACTCGCCGCGGCCCTCACCCAACACCTCGGCGTCCCTGGCCCCCAGGCCGACATCGGCTACGCCCAGGCCCGTGAAATCCTCGCGGGCCGGCCCCGCGAACTGCGCCACCTCTCCTTGTTCGGCCAGGACCACCACTACGACAGCAACGGCGTCTGGCGGCGCACCGGCCACACCCCCGGCGGCTTCGCCGCCCGTTTCGCCGCCGCCGCGCCCTGGTACCGAGCCCGTCTCGCCCCTCTCGCCCCGTCGGTGGCCGCGGCCGCCGGCCCGTCGGAATCCGAGACTCCGTGACCCCCAACGCCACCACCACCGAGACCGCCAGCACCCGCCGCGCCCCCGCGGCCCCCGGCGCGCTGCCCTTGCTCGGACACGGTCCGGCGCTGCTGCGCCGCCCCCTGGACTTCCTCTGCTCCCTACCAGCCGCCGGCCCGGTGGTACGCATCCGCCTCGGCGGTCTGCCCGCCTACGTCGTCAACGACGCGGACCTGGTCCGCAGCGTGCTGGTCGGCGAGGCCGGCCGCTTCGACCAGGGGGTGCTGATCGAGAAGGTGCGCCCCCTGCTCGGCTCCGGGGTCGGCACCGCCGACGGCGCCGAACACCGCAGGCTGCGCCGCCTGATGCAGCCCGCCTTCCACAAAGCCCGGATCGCCCGTTATGCCGCCGCCATGACCGCTGTCGCCGCTGAACGCTCCATCGCCTGGCAGCCCGGCCGGACCCTGCGTTTCGACGAGGAGATGAACGAACTCGCCCTCATCACCGTTGCCAGGGCCCTGTTCTCCTCCGACCTGGGCGCGGACGCCATCATCGAGGTGCAGCGTTCACTGCCGCTGATCCTGGACGAGATCCCTCGCCGCGCCATGCTCCCCGACGCCCTCCTACGGCTGCCCACCCCCGCCAACCGCCGCTTCGACCGGGCCGTACGGCGGCTGCGCTCGGCCACCCGCCACGTGGTGGAGGCCGCCCGCGCCGACGGCACCGACCACGGCGACCTGCTGTCCGTCCTGCTGCTCGCCGAGGACGAGGCGACCGGGGAGCGGCTGACCGACGACCAGGTCCACGACCAGCTGGTCAACATGCTGGTCGCGGGCACCGAGACCACCGGCGCCACCCTCGCCTGGACCTTCCACGAACTGGCCCGTAACCCCACCGTCGAACACCGCCTCCACCAGGAGACCGACGAGGTCCTCTCCGGACGCCCGGCGGTCTTCGAGGACATCCCGCGCCTCCCCTACACCCTGCGGGTGGTCCAGGAGGCGCTGCGCCGGTACGCGCCCTGGATCATCCTGCGGCTCTCCCCGGGCGAGGTCCTCCTCGGCGACGTGCGCATCCCGGCCGGCGCCACCGTGCTGTTCAGCCCGTACGTCCTGCACCACCAGCCGGAGTTGTACCCCGACCCGCTCGCCTTCGACCCGGACCGGTGGCTCCCCGAACGCGCCGCGAAGCTACCCAAGGGCGCATCCATCCCCTTCGGCGCGGGCAGCCGCCAGTGCCCGGGCAACGTCTTCGCCCTCACCCAGGCCGTCATCCAAGTCGCCACCATCGCCGCCCGCTGGCGCCTCCACCCGGCCCAGGGCCCCCGCATCCGCGAACTCGCCCGCGGCGCGGTCGTCCACCCCACCGCCTTGCCCATGCGCTGCCTACCACGCGAGCATTCTTACGCCCAGGAAGGCGACAGAAGCCCGAGCACGGTCTGACAACGTCAGCCGACGCCTCCTTGCGCTCCCAGCTTGATGATCCACCGAACAGGGCTGGAGGGCATCTTTCGGATCATGCCCTCGCCTGTGCGGTCCGGGCGCGAGGGAAGTCGAGGTACGCCGGCGTCACGACCAGGACCGGGACGATGGTGCACATCAGCGTCAGCCGGAGCCGGCCCTCGGTCAGGGTGGCCACCACGGCGCCTATGACAACCGCCAGAGCCCGCACCCGCACCCCGCCTGGCAGCACTTCGCCCCACCCGTGACAACACCGGGCGGGGCGAAGTGATCAGGGTCCCGAATTCGCCAACGGTATCCCGGAGGGTTCGAGGCCCTCGCAAACGCCACTAGCGATGCGGTCTCACGGCCGGTCGAGAACGATCGAGTTGATCGGTGTGAAATCGAGCTGAATGCCCATTCGCGGCAATATTTGCTTGGTGCACCGTACGCCGTTGCACCCGGTGCATGTTTCAACCCACGCATGGAACGACGAGCTCGGAGTCTGGTTGTTCACCAACCAGTGGAGACCGAACTTGTTGCTGCCCGGCCGGGGCGGCCTATGCTCGAAACGTTTGCATGTTGCCCTCGATCGATATCACCTCCCTGACCAGCCGTCAGGCCCTTGAACGCTGCACCCCCAAGAAGAAGGCTGTTCGGGGCTATTCCATGCCGGTGACAGCCATTTCACCCAGCAGCGACCAGTCGTCTTGCGGGATCTTTGCGTTCACGATCCGCGGTGTCTCGGCCAGGTGGCGCGGCAGAGTCCGCTGCGCGGTCTTGAAGTGCTCGGACTGCACGTGCGCTGCCCCGGCATCGTCGTCTCGGAAGGCCTCGACCAGCACGTACTCCGTGGGGTCCGCAATGCTCCGCGACCAGTCGAACCACAGGCAGCCCGGCTCACCGCGCGAACCGGCGGTGAAGTCGGCGACGATCTCAGGCCACTGGTCGGCGTGCTCAGGACGGACCTTGAACTTAGCCGTGATGAAAATCATCGGATTCCTCTCGCTGGACTGTCCACAGCCTCGGGAGTGGACACCGGGTTTCATGCGACGCGTACCAGATTACGTGATGTGATCATCCACCGTTCGAACTCCCCCGGGGGTGAGGTCGCCGATCGCCGGAGTGGCGTCAATGGCCGGTTGCCGTGGACCAAGGCTCGGCCGTGCACGGTCGGGTGTCGTCCGGCTACGCGAACCGGGTGGTGAGTATCAGCTGCCGAGCCAGTCCTCCTCCAGCGCGGGGGCGAGCCCCCGTCACAGCTTCCGAAGGTGACGGCGCCGTCGTTCGCGGCGGCGTCAGCCCCCATTTCCGCCTACTGACCGGCGACCTCCTCTGCGAGGTCGAGAAGGTTCTTGGTCATGACTTTCTCGTAGATGACGCCGGCGACCTTCTCGGGCAGCGGTTCCCCGTTGGCCAGCATCGTCGGCGTTCCCGGGCTGCCACCACGCTCATAGGCGGCCTCCGAAGCGGTCACAAAGTCCTTGTGCGCATGCCTTTGACGGCCGAATCGAACCGATCGCCGCGCAGGCCCGGCACCCTGGAGGCGAGCTGCAATAGGTGCGCATCAGTGAAGCCGTCGACCTCTCTGCGAGATCCTTCCAACGAGGTCATGGTGAAGCCGGCTCCGGACGGAGCCGACGGGGGTGGGGGGATGTTCTGGGGGAGCCCGATCGGGGGCGGCCTGCGACGCCACTGCGCAGACCGACCCGGTGGAGATCGGCATCACTGCTTCGACGAACGTCTTGATCACGCTGCGCAGCAGGTCCGGGCTTCCCGGGGTCACGAGGAGGTCAGGTCAGCCGGCCTGCGGCCTCTCTGACGACGCGCGAGCCGGGCGGGTGCGGGAAGCTGTCCCGCGACGATCGCGGCGAGTGAGAGCCCGAACCCTACGAGTTGGACCGGGCCGAGCGTCTGGCCGAGCAGGACGGCGCCGAGCACCGCGGCGACCAGCGGCGAGAGCAGGACGAGAACCGCGACCGAGGTGACGGGCAAGGTGGTGATGCCGCGGAACCACAGGACATAGGCGATCAGACCACCCACCAGGCCGAGCCAGAGATAGCCGAGGACGGCGGGCGGGTCGATCGCGGGAGGCGGCCCCTCGACGAGGAAGGTGACGGGCACCAGGAGGAGGCCCCCGGCGGTGAGTTGCCAGCCGGCGACAGCGGTGGGGCTGGCATCGGCGGGCCGTCCCCAGCGCTTGGTGAGAGTCACCCCGAGCGCCATCGAGGCCGCGCTCGCCAGGCCCGCCACGACCCCGACCATGTCGAGTGCCGCATTCGGCCCGATCACCACTAGGCCGACGCCTACGACACCCGCTACCCCCCAGGCCAGGCGCCACGCGGACAGGCTCTCGCGGAGGACTGCCACGACCAGGACGGCGACGATGAGCGGCTGAGCCGCCCCCAAGGTGGCGGCAACGCCTCCCGGCAGGCGTTCGGCCGCGATGAACAACAGCGGGAAGCACAGCCCGATGTTCAGCACGCCGAGCACCGCGGCCTTCCCCCACCATGCGCCGCGCGGCAGCGTCCGGGTGAGGGCCAGCGCGATCAGGCCGGCGGGCAGCGCACGCAGAAGTCCCGCGAACAGCGGGTGCCCCTGAGGGAGAAGCTCGGTGGTGACGACGTAGGTCGTGCCCCACACCACGGGAGTGAGCGCCGTCAGGGCGGTGCGTGGCAGATTTCCCCGGGGAACACCGCTGCTCGCTCCGTCGGAAACCCTCTGTATCGCTGGACTCGTCATGCCTCGGAGTCTCGCCCGGCAGCGATCAATGAGTCCAACGCATGTTTTTCACCTCATCGATCTCGATTTAAGATTGGTTCATGGAGCTTCAGCAGATGCGCTACGTCGTCGCGGTCGCCGAGACGAACAGCTTCACTCGGGCCGCCGAGCGGTGCCTGGTTGTCCAGTCCGCCCTCAGTCACCAAATCGCCCGCCTGGAAAAGGAACTCGGCGCGAGACTCTTCGAGCGCACCAGCCGCCGGGTGCGGCTGACACCAGCCGGTGAGGCGTTCCTCCCCGCCGCCCGCCAGTGTCTGGACGCCGCCGAACGCGCAGCCGCCGAAGTCGCTGCGGCGGTCGGCGAAGTACGCGGACGGCTCGCCGTGGGCCTGATCCCCACGGTCACCGCGGTCGACATCCCGGGTGCACTGCGTGACTTCCGCCAGCAGTACCCGCACGTGCGCATCAGCCTGCGGGTGGGCGCGAGCGACGACCTCGTCGAACAGATCAAGCAAGGAGCCCTCGACGTGGCCTTCCTCGGGCTGCCGACCACAGCGCAACCCCAAGGTGTCGCCGCCCACGAACTCGCCCACGACCGACTCGTCGCCGTGGTCGCACCGGACCACTCACTCGCCGCCGAACCAGCAGTCGACCTCCGCAGGCTCTCCTCCGAGGTATTCGTGGACCTTCCAGCAGGCACAGCCGGACGTGCCCAATCCGACCAAGCCTTCTCAGCCGCCGGCCTCAGCCGCGACGTCGCCTTCGAAGTGACCACCGCCGACTACATCGCCCGGCTCGTCGGGCAGGGCCTCGCCATCGCCATGCTCCCCTCCGCCTACGCGCCTCAACTCACCGGCGTAACCACCATCGAGGTCACTGACGCGCCGGCCCGCGTCGAATACGTCACCTGGAGCCACGCCAGCCGCACCCCCGCGGCGACCGCCTTCCTCGCTCTTCTCGACATCCCGGCCGTGCCCGGCAAGGAATGAAACCCTGCTGCCGTTTCATAGGCGGCCCTGTTGCAACATCGCGCCGACGGGACATCCGTGCAGGTCGCCATGTTTCCGCTCAAGTACCACACCGCCCGCTTCCAGCTCGTCCCCGCACTCCGCTCCGAACTGCACATCGCCACCCCGGCCGTACGGCATCCCGGTTCGCTCTGGACCGCCCTGCCGGCCGTGAAGCCCGCGGCGGAGTCCAAGCCGTTGGAGGTCCGTCTCGGCTACGCCCGTGTCTCGACCCGGACGCAGGAGATCCAGTCGCAGGTCGACGCCCTCGAAGTCTCCGGGGTGTACAGCCTGTTCCACGAACGCATCAGCACCCGTGTGCGCGAGCGGCCCGAGATGAAGGCCGCCCTCGCCGCCGCCCGCGAGTACCGCTCCCTCGGCGCGAAGGTCACCCTCGTCGTGCACGAGATGAAGCGGCTCGGCCGCGGCGCCCTCGAACTCCTCAAGGTCGCCGAGGAACTGCGCGACGCCGAGATCGAGCTGGAGTTCCTCACCGGCCCGCTCCAGGGCAAGCACGACCCGGCAGGACACGGCGCCGCCCTGTTCGCCTTCCTCGCCGCCATGGCCGAGTCCGAACGCGACTCCATCCGCGACAAGACCCTCGAAGGCCAGGAGACCGCCCGCACGAAAGGCAAGGCCATCGGCGGCGTCGAAGTCTCCGACGAGGACATGCTCGCCACCGCCCTCCGGCTGCGCGACGAAGTGCACCTCCCTGCGCGAGATCGCAACGCGGTTGGTCATCCGGACCGGCCTGCCGAGACGGTGGGTAGTAGAGCGCACGTTGGGGTGGCTGATGCGCTCGCGCCGCCTGGTGCGGGACTTCGAAACGCTGCCCGCCAGCAGCGAGGCGTTCATCTACTTCTCGCAGGCCATGCTCATGAGCCGCCGCCTGGCTCGCCCGGCGACCCAGCTGCGGCGGGTGTGGGCGCGGTGGGCTGCCGCGGCGTGAACCGGCCGGATGGCGACGCTGCCGGCCACTCCCGCTCGACCGCCGTTTCGCCCGTGACCGCACCCCCTCGATCTTCGCCGGCACCAACTCCAGCTCCAGCCGGGCCGCCAGTTTTTTCGCCGACACTCCATCGCGGCCGTCCGGTTGGGACTCCACCAGCTCAACGATCCGCCGGTAGTCCGGCGCGAGCGCCTGCAGCGTCACTCCCTGGCGCCACCGCGGCACGACCCCGACCCCGCGACCGGGGCCTTCTCCACCTCCGCCGGGACCTCCCGCGGGCCCAGAACGAGGGCATCCGTCTCCTCGGCCGGAGCGGCCAGGGCCTCGGCGAGCTCCGCCCGGGCCATCACCCGGCGCTCCAACACCGCCTCCGCCTCGCCGAGTTCAGCAGCAATCCGCTCCGCCTGTGCACGAAGCTCCTCCGCCCGAACCCGGGCGGCCGTCTCCCGCTCCTCCAGCAACCCCATCACCGATGTCACCGGTCATCTCCGCATCACCGAGAGCGAACTGATCGCCCGAAACCTCCCGCAACGACCCCAAAACCATGCCTGAGCAGCGGAAACTCAACGATCACACCGGAAAGGCAACGGCTTCTAAGCTTGTTCTTTAACCTCGCGCGGCGTCGGACAGTCGCGCGGTGGGGCAAATTTCGGTGCGTGCCGGGGGCAGATTAGTCAGACTCGCGGCATGACAGCGAAGATCAGGCGTATCAACCCCGATCAGTTGCATGAAACGCCGGGCTACCACCACATCACCGTGGTGGAGACCGGCCGAACGGCTTATCTGGCGGGGCAGTGTCCCCTCGACCAGGGCGGCTCTCTCGTCGGCGCGGGCTCCCTCGACGTGCAAGTCGATCAGGTCATCGTGAACGCACTCGCTGCCCTCGCGGCGGTGGATGCTCAGCCGCAGCACGTGGTGCGTTCGGTGATCTACGTGCGGAGCGATGACAGGGAGGACCTGGGCCTCGCCTGGCACCGGCTTACCGCTTCCGCCCTCGGTCCGGCCTTCACGTCCGCCAGCACGCTCCTGGGGGTTGCGCAGCTGGGCTTCGCAGGGCAGCTGGTCGAGGTGGACCTCACCGTCGCGCTGCCCGACTGAGCGGTCCTCACGCCTCGAACAGCCTCTCGAACTGCTTCGCCCACATGGTCATGTGCCGGACGCCGAGGCGGCCTCCGTCTGATCATGTGCTCCGACCAAGGTGCACTGACCACGACGAAGGCCGTGAGGGTGAGTCTGCTGTCTGAAGCCGCTGCGGGCGAGGCGTTCGCGGGAGCGTCACGCTTTCGGGACGAGTTGTATGCGTGTCTGAGCGTGCGGGGCGACGAACTGTTCGAGTTGGCGGATGCGGTGTTGTGTGCGCCCGGTGCGGTGCATTCGGCGGTGGAGTTGACGTTGCTGCCCGAGCACCGGCGTGGGCACGGAGCGATGTACGACGGCCTCAACCAGGGCCGGATCGACACCGGGCGGCTGCGGTCGCTGCTGGCCGGTCTGCCGCTACCGCGGTTCCCGGACGGCCGTCTGGTACTGGCGGTGGACGTCTCGCCGTGGCTCCGGTCGGACGCACCGTGCTCGCCGGACCGGTTGTTCTGTCACGTCTATGGCCGGGCGAAGACGGCCTCGCAGTTCATTCCCGGCTGGCCGTACTCGTTCGTCGCGGTGCTGGAGACGGGTGCCACGTCCTGGACCCAGATCCTGGACACGGTCCGGCTCGGGCCGGCCGACGACGCCACCACTGTCACTCCGCCCAGCTCCGCGACGTCGTCGAACGGCTCATCGCAGCGGACCAGTGGCACCCCGGCGAGCCGACATCGTCATCGTCACCGACGCCGGATACGACGTCACCCGCCTGGCCTGGGTCCTGCGGGACCTGCCCGTCGAGCTGATCGGACGGATCCGCGGCGACCGCGTGATGCGGTTACCGAAGCCGCCGCGGCTCTACGACCCCAAGGGCGGCCGACCGCCGAAGCACGGTCCGGAGTTCCGCTTCGCCAAGCCGGAGACCTGGCCCGAACCGGCGGTCACCACCCGCACGGCCACCGCGAACTACGGCAAGGCCGTCACGCAGGCATGGGACCGGGTCCACCCGCGGCTGACCCGCCGGGCCGCCTGGTTGGAGCACGAAGGCGGACTTCCGCTGATCGAGGGTACGTTGATCCGGCTGGAGGTCGAGCACCTGTCGAAGGACCGGGCGGCGCCGGCGGTGTGGTTGTGGTCCTCAAGGACCGGCGCCACCGACACGGATGTCGACCGGGCCTGGCAGGCGTTCCTGCGCAGGTTCGACCTGGAGCACACATTCCGGCTGTTCAAGCAGACCTTGGGCTGGACGAAGCCCCGGCTGCGGGAGCCGGAAGCAGCCGACCGGTGGACCTGGCTGATCATCGCCGCATACACCCAGCTCAGACTCGCCCGCCCGCTCGCCCGGGACTTGCGGCACCCGTGGGAGAAGCCGGCCTCACCAACCCGGCTCACCCCCGCCCGGGTCCGCCGGACGTTTCGGAACCTCCGCCAGCACATGCCCTGCCCCACCAGAGCACCCAAACCCAACCGGCCCCGGACGGCCACCCGGCACGAGAAACAAGCGCCGGGCAACCCGCTACGACGTGGGCAAAACCGTCCGCCGCGAGAAGACGCTTATCGCCCTACAGCGGTTGAAAGGTTAAAGAACAAGCTAAGACCGTGTCACTCCTTGAAGGCGTCCTTCGCCTTCTCCTTAGCCTGACGAACATCACCTTTCGCCTTCTCAGCGCGACCCTTGGCCGTCATCCCCTCGTTGCCTACCGCGCCGCCCGCGGCCTCCTTCGCCTTGCCCTTGGCCTGTTCGACCTTGGCCTTGGCCTTCTCGTCCTTGGCCACAGCACTCACATCCCGCTCACTCAAAACTCAATGGTCAGCTCTAAGTTCTCCAAATGGCGCCTTAAGCATATATCGGCCGGAACAGGATCGCGTTCGTCTAGATAAGGACTGAACGTCCTCAAACATGACCCCACATGGCCTTCATGTCCCCACATGAATTTTAGAGGTGCTTGTAGCGGGTAAATGCTGCGATCCAATCCGGGAAACCATGATTCCGATGCTGGCCATGTAGCCGATGCCGAGCAGGATTAGCCATTCAGTGTCCGGGTAGAGGCGCACGTGCCGACGGCTTGCCGGACAGCACGTTTCCGCGGGGGGCGAAGCAGATCCAAGGAGTGCTTCATGATCCTCGTCCTCGGGCTCATCATTTTGATCGCCGCAGTAACCATCGGCGTTGTTGGCGTTTTCACAAACGACGGCAGCGCGCACGGACTCACTGGCGGGTTTTCGGTCTTCGGCTACAACGTCACCGGCTCCACCGGCACGCTCTTCCTCTACGGCATCATCATCGGGGCGGCGGTTCTGCTCGGACTCGGCCTTCTGCTGATCGGCGCGCGCCGATCAGCCAGTCGCCGCAGCAGCCTGGCACGCCGCAAAGTCGCCCGGCCACGGCACGAACCGGCCGTTCTCGACCGAGAGCGTGATGACCAAATCGAGCGTCGCGATACCGCCCGTGCCACCGAGACGGCCACGGTGCAGGAGAACGATCGCCCTGCCGCCACGGGGGAAAGCCGCCGTGGCGGTCGGCACTGGTTCGGTCACCGGTCCGCCCCGCGGTGACTTCGTTGACCGCATCGGAACGGGTTCCGGCTCAAACGCGTGCCACGTCCCGGGCCTGCCCAGCGGGCGCTCACCTCGCCTCCTGCGGGGCCTAGTCCTCGTGGGCGCGGGGAACGCTTGGCTGCCTAGCCGGCGCTACGCGTGCCGGGTGGCTCCTGGGGATCCACACCGGTGGAGGCGGAGGCGTCCCTGGTTCCGCTCGGACGCTGTGAGCGCCCTCTGCGGCCGGTGTCGTGCGCACCCTTCTCGCCAGAGCCCTCGCTCTGTTGTTCCCCGCGGCGGCCGGTGCTCTTGGCGGTGTCACCGGGGACGCTCTTCGATTCTTTCTTGGAGACTTTCCTACCAGGGCCCTTCTCGGGGGCGTGTTCATCCGGGTGGAACGAGCGGTGGGCGCTCGGATTTTCCTGTTGCCGAGTCTCGTCCACATCCGGCGACCAGCCGTGCTGAGTACCTTTGTGCCGACTCGGCCCCTCGCCATGCGAGGGCTGGGACGGCTTCGGCTGCTTGGGCATGACCTCACCTGCCTGTCCTGTCGTGGTGGACGCACGGACCACGCTCTGCCGTATTGAAATTCTCCCACCTTCGGTCGGCGCGGCCACATCGGGCCCACCGTCGATGCTCAAGACGGACCCTGTGACCAGCGGTAGCGGCCTCGCCTGGCCTGGCACAGCTGCGCCCGGCATGACCGCCCTCCTGACTATCCGGTTTCGCACCCAGGGTCCCGGCCGATCTCTAGGCCACACTTCCGTTTCGGCCTGCACCGGAGTTTCGGACTACACCGGCCGGACCATCATGATCGCAATGCCGCTGCCGGGACACGCACGCGGTGGGCAGGGCGAAACCTCGGTTTGCCCCGCAGAAAGGCGGGGACCTGTGAGGAGAGAGGGGGCCGCCCGCCATTGCCATCGGAGGACGTCATGATCATCCTCGGAGTCATTCTGCTCATCATTGGCCTCTTGGCCGGGATCGGCATTTTCTGGACGATCGGGATCATCCTGGTCGCGATCGGGGTTCTGCTGTGGATTCTGGGAGCGGTAGGGCACGCGGTCGGCGGACGACGGCACTACTGGTAGCGCCACGGCACCTCCATCAGGGCATTCGGCAGAGCACGTCAGCGATACCCTCCCCGCATGGTCGGTCCTGCTGTCGTTCATCGCAGTCCTGACCACTTGGTCGGCTCTACCGGAGCGACCCCCGCAGGGCCGCAGGGGGCGTCACAGAGTGGTTTCGGCCGCCTGATCCCAGGCTTCGCTTTCCGGGGTCACTTCTCCCGGCCTTCATCAGTGGGTTCGTCCTCCCACTCACCTTCCTCGACGGCCTCTTCTTCGTCCTCCGCATCGCCGTCTTCTGCGGCTTCGTACTCGCCGTCAGCCTTCGAGCCCTGGGCCTGTGCTGCTTCTTCCTCTTCCAGCGCTTCGTCGTGCGACATGACGACGTCGCCGTCTCGGATCTCGCCGTGCCAGCTCTCCGGATCTTCGTCGGCGAGAGGGAAGTACTGCTGGAAGTGCTTGAAGTCCAGCCGCATCCGGCGGGCTTGGGCCCGCCACAGATTTCCGGTCTTCTCGAGGAACCCGGACGGGTAGTGCTCCACGACCAAGACGATCCGCGTCAGTGTCGGCGACAACACTTGACCTTCCAGTCGCTGGTCATCTCGTCACTCATCGAAACATTGTGAACCCCCTTGGTAAAGCTGCTGAATCTTCACTGGACTTGCCCTTTCCGCCGCCGAAGGCTCCTTGGTCTTGTCCACGACGCTCTCCTTGAGGCCTTTGGCCTTCTCGGACACGAACGCCTTCACGGGGCTTCGCCCCGAGGATGCGCGAGCCGACCTTGAACAGTGACCCGCCGTTGACTGCGACATCGGTGAACTGACCCGTGATGTCCTGCAGCTTGTCGCCAGCTTTCTCCGCGAGCACCTCCAACTGAGAACTGCGGCAACCTGACAGCTCCTCACGCAGTCGGGCCGCCCCCGACTCCTCCACCCCCGGCCGCTTCGTCTCCTTCTCGGCCATCGCTGGCTACCTCCGGCGGTCGGCGCGCTTGGATGTCTTCTTCGCCGCCCGCCCGGAAGACGCTGCCTTCTTGGCTGGAGCCTGCTTCCTGGCGGCGGACTTCTTGGCCGGAGCCGCCTTCTTCGGGGCCGGCTTCTTCGCAGTGGTCTTCTTCCCCCGCGCTGGCTCCTTCGCGGCTCCCCCGGATCCGCTCCCGGCAGACGCAGACCTCTGTCTCCGCCGTGCGGAGCCCCTATCGGGCTGAGTCGGCTTCCTGGAGCTGCCGCGGCGCGGCGGGCCCTCGTCCTCCGGCTCTTCCTCGTCCTTTTCACCGAGGCTGGCCGTGCGGTCGCGGAGCGCTTCCGCGAGCGTCCCGATGCCGCGATTGGCCGCGGCCGTCACTGCCTTGCGGCCGGCGTCGAGGACCTCCCCCTTCAGCTGGTCCTGTAGTTCGGCGACCTGCGGGATCTCCCCCAGCTTGCGCATTCCCTCAGCGGCGAGTTGGCGCGGCTCGAGGTCGAACCGTCCACCTGCCAGATAGGTCGCCACGCTCAGGGCGAGCTTGCCTTTCTTCGTACGACCCAGCAGATAGCCGCCAGCTAGGGCCGCCGCAAGAGCTATCTTGGTCTGAGTGTCCATGAGCACGTCACCTTCATCGTTGCGCCTGGCGACCCGGTCACGCCGAAGGTGAAACTGTTGCTGCCAGTGGTCCGCCCCTAGCCGGGAGCAACAGCTGCCGGACCCATGGGGTGCGGGGAGGCGGACCGGGTCCTGCTCACGTCGGACATCACTGCAACGTACCGGCCCGGCCCTTCAGGCCAGGCTGGGCGGTCGCCTCGGAGCGAGAGTCAGCGCTCATTGCTGGTCCGGCACTGTCCAGTCTCGCCCGAATCGCCCCGGCCGCATCTTGAAAGGCGTCCCAGTTCGCCGGACCTGCCGGCGCGAGAACGATGCCTGGCCAGGCGGAACCCACTGCGGCGGATACTTGTTGTGCCGTGACGACAGCGCCGCCTCTGTGTCCTTCTACTGCCCGGCACCCGGTTCGACCGTGGTGTTTCCAGCAGGTCCGAGAGAAGGGCCCCCAGAGCATGTCTGGCGCAGGAAGGCGTTGCAGATGACATCGCCTGCCGATATCGGTTCACAGCCCGCTGCCGACGCGTGGGAGGTGGTGCTGGACGATGCCACCTTGGTGGCCCGCGCCCGCGACGGCGACATGCGCGCCTTCGAGGTGCTCGTGCGCCGTTATCAGGGGCCGATGTACCGCTTGGCACTGCGTATTCTCTCCAGCCGTGGCGACGCCGAGGACGTGGTGCAGGAGGTGTTCCTGACCGCCTGGCGGCGGTTGCGGCAGCTACGGGAAAACGCCGCTTTCGTCGGCTGGCTCTACCGGACGACGACCAACCGGTGCCTGAACATCATCCGGGCACGCAGACCCGTTGCGGAGGCTGACCCGGACAGCCGCGAATCCGGCGATGCGGCGGGATCGCCGGAGCGGGCGGCGCAGGTCAGCGAGCAGCTGCTCGCGCTCGCAACGGCTCTGAAGCGGCTGACGCCCGAGCAGCGAGCCTGCTGGCTGCTGCGGGAGGTCCACGGGCGCTCCTACGAGGAGATCGCGGAGGCGATGGGCACGACTCAGACGGCGGTACGTGGACGCATAGCGCGCGCTCGAGCACAGTTGGCGGAGGTGATGGCTCCATGGAAATGAGCGACGCTCAGGGCTACATGCTGCCTTGCGGCCGCGATGTCGAGACGGTGTGGGAGCGGCTAGACCCGTTCGACTCCGGCCGGGCCGACGCCCATGACCACGCCTGCGAGTACTGCTCTGCTGCCAGGGAGAGCCTGAGGGTGCTGCGGGAGGTGACCGGGGAGTTGGCCTCGGAGGCGAGCAGCCCTCCGCCGGGCTTGACCGGCCGGATCATGTCCGCGGTGCGGGCAGAGGTCCGCCGTCACACCATGCTCACGCTGCCCACCGCGGAGCCGGGCGGGGTGCGGATCAGCGAACAAGCGGTGGCAGCGGTGCTGCGCTTCGCCGCCGATTCCGTCGACGGTGTGCGCGCGCGGCGCTGCAGGATCACCGCCACGGAGACGGACGGTGCGGTGGAAGTGGCAATGAGCCTGGCGGTCAGCTACCGCGGCTTTGCCGCCGACGCTATCGACGAGGTACGCGAGCGGGTCCGGGCAGCCGCCGCAGCACGAGTCGGGATATCCCTGGTGCGTCTGGACCTGACCGTGGAGGACCTCTTCGACGTCTGATGCCCTCGGGATCGGGCATCAGACGGTTGAGGGCTGAAGCACAGGGACAGGGTGCTCGCGATGAGAATGACAGTGGCGGACGAGAAGGCAGGGGTTCCCCGCTGCCAGTGGGTCATCGCAGAGCCCGTGATCGCCGCAATCGTCTCCCGTGCCGCAAGCGCGTCCGCAGGCGTGGTGCGACTCGAACCCGGCCTGACCGGGCTCGCCTCCCAGGTGGCTCGTTCGGCACGCCAGAAGATCAACGGCCTTACCCCAGCCCCGACCGAGGGTGTAAGAGTCACGGTCGACCAGTCGGCCGTGCCCTCAACCCTGCGCGTGTCCGTAGACCTGGTCGCCTCCGGGCAGGACCAGGCTGCAGCTGTGGCACAGGCCGTTCAGCGCGAGGTCACGCGCGCGGTCGCCGATGCCACGGGCATCACCCCACAGGCCGTCGTTGTGTCGATCATGGACATCGACTCGAAGGGAAGCAGAACCCCGTGACGCCGCGAACAGAGACGACCCGCACCATCCTGGCCATCCTTGGCAGGCTCCCCGGCCTGCGTCCAGCGACCCCCTCTACCACCCACTTCGGCTCACGTGTGCCGTGGAATCTCGATGCCCTGGCGGTAGCCATCGACGACGAACTCATCGAGATTCGCTTCGTCGCCCTCGCCCTTCCCCTTCCTCCGATTTTCCGCGCAACTGAGGCCGCCCTGCGCGCGGCGCTGGAGGAGACCCGTTGGAAGGACGCCCGGCTGCGCCTGGTCGTCACCGACATCGACGCCGCCGCCCTCACCCATCTCGTTCACGAAAGTGATGCCGGTGCCTGAGAGGCCATGACGTTCTCCCCCACCGCGGGTCCCTCTGGTGCGACGAGCGCGCAACCGCCTCGTCCAGAGCCAGGAACCACAGGAGAGCACCATGACCAACCCGGCCACCACTCACATTGCCGAGCACTCCACGTTCGCCGCCGGCGACGCGGACAAGAGCACCACCAGCACACCGGCAGCCTCCGACCAGGGCTCCACCACCATCGCCGATGTCGTCGTCCAGAAGATCGCCGGGCTCGCCACCCGCGAGGTGCCGGGCGTATTCGCGCTGGGCGGCGGAGCGACACGGGCGTTCGGCGCAATCAAGGGGCGGATCCCCGGAGCCTCCGCCAGCGCCGGACAGGGCGTATCCGTCGAGGTCGGTCAGAAGCAGGCGGCCGTGGACCTGCAGATCCTCGTCGAGTACGGCGCGGCCATCCCCGAGCTGGCCCGTGCCGTGCGCAACAACGTCATCGACGCTGTCGAGCAGATGACCGGCCTGGAAGTCGTCGAGGTCAACATCAACGTCAATGACGTACACATCCCCGGTGACGACAGTGACCGCGACGGCCAGGGCAGCACCGACCGCGTCGAGTAGCCCCGGCGCCCGTACGACGGCGTGCATCACCACGGTGCGCAAGGGGCTCACCCCCGGGCTCCATACAGCAAAAGGGCTCATCTGTATGACTTCGCACGCCTCGACTCATCGCCGCACGAGGGCCGCCCCAGCGGCGTACGACACCAAGGAGAATCAACATGACGTCCACTCAGATGGGGCTGCTGACAGGGCTCGTACTCGGCCTCGCCGCCGCGTTCGGCGGTTTCGACGCCTTCCTCATTGTCCTGGTTCTCGGGACGGTCGGGCTGCTGGCAGGGCGCTACCTCGACGGCAAACTCGACCTCGCACAGCTCACCGGCCGTGACAGGGCCGACTTCCATGGACACCGCGATCACCATGTCAGTTAGAGAGGAGACCGGTGCGGCGCAACGAGGCAGCACAACGATCTCCAACCGCACCGTGGAACGCATAGCCGCCCGGGCGTTGACCGAAGTCGAGCACATCGGCGGAACGGCCGGCCGAATGCTGGGCGTCGCGGTCACGGGCGAACAGGCCGAACGCTCCGCCCGTGTGACCGCGAAGGTCAGCGACGGTGCAACCGCAGCTCTCGACGTTCGGCTGTCCGTCGTCTATCCGCGATCCGTCGCCCACACCACCGAGGACGCACGGGCGCACTTGCAACGCCGGGTTGCGGACTTCACCGGTCTGGCCGTGACCCGTGTCGACATCACCGTCACCGCCTTGCACACTCCCGGCTCCCCCACCAGGAGAGTCCAATGAAACGCCGGCCCCGCCGCACCATCCCGGCCTCTCTCACGGCGCTGGTCCTGCTCGCCGTCTGCGTCCTGATCGCTGTCGTCACCATTCAGCTGATTGTTGGTACGAGTCCGCTCATCAGCTATCGCTCCGTCACTGACGCCCTGCGCAGCACCCACTGGAACGACACCGCTGCCCTTGGGGCCGGTGTTGCAGCCGTTCTCCTCGGCCTGCTCATGGTGCTCGCCGCACTCCTGCCGGGGAAGCCGACCGTCCTGCCGCTGGCCGGCGACATGGACGCCGGCGTCACAAGGCGTAGCCTCCGCAACACACTGCAGAGCACAGCAACGAGTGTCGACGGCATCAGCAAAGCGAAGCTGAAACTCAGCCGGCGCACAATTGTCGCCCGTATCCGCACCGATCGGACCAACACCGACGGGCTCACCGATGCGGTCCGCGCCGCCTTGGATCAGCGCCTCGACCAGGTCACCCCGCTCACTCGTCCGGCCGTGAAGATCCATCTCCATGCCACCCGGAACGTGCCATGACCAGCCTCAATCGCCCAGCCCGCCTCAACCGCACCCTGCTGGCCGTCCTCGGCGTCCTCCTGCTCGGTGCGGGCGCCTTCGCTCTGGCTGCCCACTTCGGCCAACTCACCCTCACGGACCCCAAGGCCGCACTCATCGCCACCACCGGCGCGCCACCCGCCTGGGTGCTGTGGGTCACGGCCGCTAGCGCAGTCGCTCTAGGTCTCCTCATCCTGCGCTGGCTGGCCGCACAACTGAACCCACGTCCCAAGACCCACACTTGGCGCCTCGAACAGAACCCCCAACATGGCCACACCGAACTCGCCGCGAACACTGCCACGCCCCCCTTCCTCGGCGAAATCACCACCTACCCCGGCGTGCACAACGCCCACGCCACACTCGCCGGAACCCGACAGAATCCCACCCTCGCAATAGTGATCAGCACCGAACACGGAAGCGATCTGAGCACCATCAGCCACCGCCTCAACAATCACGGGCTGCCCCGGCTCCGCCAGGCACTCGACCTGGCCACGCTCCCCGTCACCGTCGAATACCGCTTCACCACCCGCACCGGCACCCGCACACGCTAGGCCCGCTCCACCAATCCCTGCAGACGCCCCCCGACCGCCACCGGCTTGCAGGAGACCATGAGCGGACCGCGGCCCCATGTTCCTGGACGCATCCGACTGTCGGAAGCCTGGGAAACATACCGCGTGAGCCTAAGGTTTTTGTTTAACCTCGCAGCTGTTTCAAGCGGACGTGTTCGGTGAGGGTTTCGGCTCGTTTCACGGTCTTCCCGGGTTCGTGCCGTGGGGCTGGCCTGCGGTTCTTCGAGCCGGGAGGGCGTCCGGGGCCGGGCCGGGAGGGTCTGGGCACGCCAGCGGGACGGGCGGTCTTCACGCGGAGGTGGCGGAACCCCCGACGCACCCGGGCGGGGGTGAGCCGGCGAGGCTCGGCGGGCCGTTCCCAGGGGCGGCGGAGGTCCTCGGCGAGGGGGCGGGCGATGCGGAGCTGGGTGTGGGCGGCAATGATCAGCCAGGACCACAGGTCGGCGCTCGCAGGGTCGCGGACTTTCGGGACGGTCCAGCCGAGGGTCTGCTTGAACAGCCGGAAGGTATGTTCAAGATCGAATCTGCGGAGGAACGCCTGCCAGCGAAGGTCGACGTCTTCGCTGGTCATCCCGGTCTTGGAGGACCACAGCCAGACCGGTTTCGGGTCGCGGTCGCCGGGCAGGTGCTTGACCTTCAGCCTGATCAACGTCCCATGGATCAAAGGGAGTTCACCGCAGTGGTCGAGCCACGGGCCGCGGGCCTGCAGGCGCGGGTGCATCCGGTCCCAGGCGAGGACCTCGGCCGTTGGCGTGGAGGCAAGCAGCCGCCGCAGGCGGCGCGGTTCGAGCCAGCCGTGATTGACCGCGTCGTACATCGCCCCGTGACCGCGCCGGTGCTCGGCCATCAACGTCAACTCGACCAGCGATGTCACCGGGCCGTCCGCGCACAACACCGCGTCGGTCAGCTCGAAGAGCGCGTCCGCGCGGGTATACAGGCACTCGTAGAACTCAACCCGAAAGCGCGACAACACACCCAACGCCTCGACGGCGGGGGCATCGACGGGGAAACTCAACTCACCGGCCGTCCCTTCATGCTCCGTTACTCGACATCTCGAAGCGTGGAGGACGGCCGCGTCACGTGCGCCCGGAAACGGGAGATCTCAGCAGGTCGAATGACGTGCGAGGTTAAACAACAAGCTAAGTCACACAACGGTTCGGGCCCTCACGGCTGTTCGGGGACCTACAGGTCGAAGTCGATGTGTTCCACGTCGGTGAGCCGGACCTCTTCCAGGCTTCCGGCGCGGCGGCCGCCGTCCTGAAAATAGACGTCCTTGAGCGCTTCGGCGGCGATCTCCTGGAGCCGCTCGTCATTGGCGCCCTGCTCCTGGGCCTCGAAGAGGCGGGCGGCGTACTGCGGCGGCAGGGCCACGGTGAGGTGGCGGATCCGGTCCTGGTCGGTGGAGCCGATCGGGGCGGTGTAGCCGAGCCGGGCGCGGGTGTCGATGACGATGCCGCCGGTGGTCGCTGCGGTCTCCTTGGCCTTCTGCCTGATCTGCGGCTGCCACCGCTTGCTCACCTCGGTCTCCAGGCGCTGAGCGAGGTCCTTGCGGGGCTTTTTGATCTGGTCCTTCACGTACCGCTCCACGGTGCGCTGGGACACCCGGAGCATCTGGGCGACGGCTTTCGTGCCTTTGAGCTGCTTGACCAGGTACCGCATCTGCGCGCCGGCCGACTTCGGGATGGGGCGGGTGAACGCCTTCTGCACCGCCTTGTCCAGGCCGTCCCCGAACATGGTCATCGCGGTTTACTCCCCGCCGTCGGTGGTGGTGATCTTGCCGTCCTTGATGTACCGGGCGAGGTTGAGCTCGGGGCCGTACTCCTCCCGCACGCCCTCGGCCCACAAGGTGGTCTGGGTGCCCTCGTGCTTGACCATCCCGGGGGAGACACCGAGCCGGAAGCCGCCGGGCAGCGGCTTGCCGTCTTTGTACGGCAGGAAGTCCAGTGGGGTCGGCCCGTCGGCCGCGTACACGGCGCAGTCGGAGAGGATCGCGACCGGGTACTGGCCCGTCGCGGCTGCGTGCTTGAGCAACTTGCGGTGCATGTTGATCCGGGTTTTGGAGATGACGGCGGCGCGGATGTCGGGCCGCCACGTCGGCCGGGACAGGGCCCGCCACGGCTGGCCGGGCTTCCAGCCCTCGCCGCGGGGACGTTCGCGCAGCTTGCCGATGCCGCCCTTCACGGTGGCCTTCACCGCGGACACCACGATCGCCAGCTGCTCATCGCGCTGCCGGTAGCCGTCCATCGCCGCCAGGAAGTCGGCAGGGGCGAGGTCACCGGTGACGCCCAGGTCGGCCATCGTCGCCACGTATGCATCGCGCAGCCGGTTGTACCAGCCGTCCAGGTAGCGCCCGTTCTCGTACCGCACGTAGGCCTCGGTCGGCGCGGCGGTGTAGCCGAGCTCCACCGCGTAGGCCACGGTCGGCGTCGCGTCCAGGCCGGCCCCTCGGGCCTCTCGCCCGTCGGCGTGAATGGACTGGGCAGCAGGTCCCCTTCGAGCTTCAGCCACTCCTTGCCGGCCAGCACGCGCGACAGGTCGACATGCGAGAGGTCGACCAGCCACGCGCCGGGCAGCTTCGGGTCGAACCGCGGGTTTTTGACATGCTTCGGCGCACCCAGGCCCACGATCGTGCCGTTCGCTCCGGCAGCGAAGGCCATGTTCACGTCGATGCCCACCAGACAGCGCTTGAGGCACTCCGCGTCAGTGAGCGGCCGCGCCCAGTCGTACGCCTCCTCCATCAACACCTCGGCCGGAGTACGCCGGTGGAAGCGCGGCAGGTCCTTGAGCAGCGGGTGCCCGTCGGGCGCCTCGCACGGCGCGCAGTCCACCGGGTCCTTCCCCAGCGAGCCCGGGTTGTGCTCGCTGTGCCTAACGCCGTACTCGTCCGGCTCGCTCGCCCTCGTGGGCGGGTGCAGCGCGGTCATCAGCTCCAGGCCGGTCACGGCGGTGGAGCCGCGCGGCGTCATCACCCGTGACGCGTACGTGCCCAGCAGCCGGGCGAGTTCCGCCGGCGGCAACTGCCCGGCCTCCCCCCAGTGCCGGGTGTCGAGCGCGCCCCAGGACGGGATGCACAGCTGCACACACAGCCGCTCGGAGCCCTGCGCAGGACGGTAGATACGGGCCCACGGCCCGAACCCTCGCTTCGTCAGCTTCCACTCCGCCCGCGCCAGCTGCTTGATGACCTTGTGGCCCTCCGGCAGCCGCCCCGACAGGCGCTCCTCCTCACCGAGATGCCGCGGCAGGCCGTAACGCTCGCACGCAGCCTCGGTCAGCACGATCAGCGGGTCAGCGTCCTTGCCCGGACCGCTCAGCTTCGCCTGCCCGAGCCTCGCCTCGTTGAGGGTCCATTCGACCAGGGAGGAAATGGACTTGGCGGACACGTCCAGGATCAGGCCGCCGACGCAGTACGCCGTCACCTGCCCGTCCACGACGTCGACGACCGCCAGCGGACCGTTCTCGAAACGCGATTCAACGACGGCCGCGGCCTTGGCGGGCTTCGCCGTCGCCCTCTTCGCCCCCGGACGCCCCGACGACGACGTCCTGGCGCTGCTGCCCGCCTCCGGGCGGAACGGCGCCTCAGCGAGGGCGGGCGTCCGCTCCGGCTCGACTGCCGGGCTGGTGGCCGCTGCGGGCACGGACGGCTCAGACTCCTGCCCCGGGCCCGGATCCTGCAGTGCGGAGGACGGCTTGGGCAGGAGGCCTTGCTCGTTGCCGAAGGACGTGACCGGCGCGGGGTAGCGGTGGGCGAGGCCCTCGAGCAGTCTGCGGTAGGCCTCCAGACGCTCCCCCTTCGGCTCGGCCCGGCCTGCCTCCCACGCGGTGATGCTCGGTACGCGTACTCCGAGCGCCTGGGCGATGGCGGCCTGGGTCAGGCCGGCCGCCTCCCGCAGCCGTACCCGCTCGGCCGGGGCGGGCAGCACGGTGCCGCCGTCGACGGCGGCGAGCAGCGAGTCGACGGCAGCGAACAGCTCATCGGGCTGGTCCGTCATCTGCGTTCTCTCCTTCACCTGACGCCCTGACGGATCTCTTCGAGCCGTGTCATCAGGCGCTGATATCGCTGCGAGGCAGCCTGGGAGGAGTTCAGGCCCTGGTGCTGGGCGATCTGTCGCCAGTCCATGCCGCGCCGCCGGGCCTCGATGACGACCTGGGTCTCCAGCCGGTCGAGCTGCTCCCGCATGTCCTCGAACAGGCCGAGGGCTGCGCCCACATCGTCCGGCGCCACATCCGGCGCCTGCCCACCGCTGTTCTGATCGCAGGCGGCTGCCGCCAGCAGCCGGCCCAGCAACGAGGCGTCCCGCTCCAGACGGTGCGCCGCAGCAGTGTCGGCCACAGGAGCGTCCGCCAGCGCGGACAAACGCTCACGGGCTTCTTGACGGGAGTCACGTGCCATGGCGCCATCCTACCGCAACAAGACAATTGAACAACGGGTTGTTGTTTCATTGTCTCCGTTCCGGGCGTGCCTGGCCACGCATGCGCCATTGGATCCAGGACAGCCGCGCCGCCCTCCTGATGCGGCAAACCATCGAGAACGCCGCAGGGACCTGGGAACAGTACGACCTTGATCCCGGCCTGCTGTACCGAGGATCGCGTCTGGCGGCCGCGCAGGCCCAGATGGGCGCGCCAGGCGCCGAGCCACTGAGCCCGAGCGCTCCGCCTTCCTGACCGCCTCGATCCGCTACCGCACCCGTGCCGGGAGATACCGCCGTGTACAAGCGGCAACATCAATGACTGTGTTCGCTGCCATCGCGGCGGCAGCGGCTGCCGTCCGCTTCACCGGGCACTGATGCGCTCCCGCAGTGACCAACCTTCAGTCGCCGTGGCCCGGGAACCGGTCGACCACTGCGGCAGACGTTCGCCCTGGCGCTCGGTGAGCATTTGGCCGAAGGAACGGACATGGCCGGTGAGGGCGTCCAGTTCGGCAGTGGACCAGGACGGCCTTGAGTCGAAGGTGTTCTGTCTCAGGCCGGCGAAGGATCCATCCAGCGACGACGCGGGGTGACGGTGGCCGAGCGGTGACGAGGCCTGGGGAGAGGCGCTTCTCCCGGAAGTAGGCGCGAACCCGCTCCGAGCTGGCGTTGGATCGCCCGTCGGCTGTGCCCGGCGCTCGCCGGACCGGCCAGGAGATCAGCGGGGTCATGTCCCTCGTCGCGGTGTAGGGGATCAGTTCTCGGTAGCGCTGGGGAACCTGGGCGAAACCCGTCTACCGAGCGACCAACCGGAGTAACCCGCGCAGGCGGCCGCGAGGCGCTCGGACAGCCGATTGTGGCGACGCGGTGGGGCGGTCAGGGACGTTGCCCGAACTGTGATGCGGCGATTGGGCGTGCACGTTACCGTGCCCGGATGACATTCGAAGATCATGACCAGTCGGCCCCCCACACGAACGACGCCTGGGCCGACGCCCTGGCCCGCGCGGTGCAGCTCGCGCTCGCCACGCTGAGGTCGGCTCCCTCGGAGGCGGAGGCGTGGGACGCGACAGCCGGTTCGTTGGAGTGGACGTGCTGGGAGACGGCCGAGCACCTGGCGGACGACCTGTTCTTCTACGGCATGCAGATCGGGACGCCCGGCCTGCCGGCCGGCACCTATGTCCCCCTCGAGATGCACCGCCAACGGCCCGAAGGTCCGGTCAACATCCTCCAGGCCGATCGGGAGCCGGGCCCGTCCGGGCTGCTGACGGTCCTGGAGGCGTGCGGTGCGATGCAGGTCTCCCTGACTCGCACAACTCCCCCGTCGGCCCGCGCCCACCACGCCTCCGGTGCCTCAGACCCGGCGGGTTTCGCGGCGATGGGCATCGTCGAGACCCTTCTCCACACATACGACATCACAGCCGGCCTCGGCTTGGAGTTCACCGTCCCCGACGACCTGTGCGCACTGGTCCTCGGAAGGCTCTTCCCGCATGTGGAGAGCGACGAAGAGCCGTGGCCGACGCTGCTGTGGGCGACCGGGCGGGGTGACCTCCCGGGGCGGGAGCGGCTGGAGAAGTGGCGCTGGTACGGGGAGGTCCGTGAGGCAGAGTGAGGCCCCTCGCGCTCGGAACCACGCAGGGTTGAGGAGCAACGCGCGTCAGCGAGGACTCCAGCGCCGAGCCTGTCGCCGACCCAGGCCACCAGCGGCCGGGGAGTCGTCCCGCTGAACCATGTCGGCGGACCTCGGGCCCCTCACCTCAGATCGGTTCATCAGCAGGGGCGGGCCTGCGCTCGCTACGCTGCGAGGGTGAATGGTGAGGTTGCCATCCGAGTGGCAGGCACAGTGTCGATCGACCGTTCGATCTTCGGGCTGGATGAAATCCGGCGGCCAGATGAGGAGGAGCGCCCCTTCTGGACGGATCTACCGATGGAAGGCCCTCCGGTGGAGGTTGGCTCCGGCATCGCGAGAATCCTGAGCAGTGCGCAGTCTCATGACGCATCCGTTGTTGTGGAAGTGCGTTCAGACCTGCCAGTTGACGTCGGTGCCGGGTATGAACAACTCGGCGCCTGGCCGTACCGCACCGGCAGCGGGCATCAGATGCTCTGCACCATGGACGGTCCCTCGCTTCGTTTCCGGCTCCGTGAGGACAGTCAGTACGTCATTTATGTGTGGCGCAAGGGCGGGGACACGGCAGCCGCACGGTTCGACGAGCTGGGGGGAGAGGTCTATCCCATCGTTGGTCTGGAAGAGTATCTGTTCGTGTTCATCCCGGCCGGCTAGACACGCGTCGGAGGGCTCCCGGCGCGGGGAGCCCTCCGACGGAATCCGCTCAACTAGGCCGTTTCGTTTGGATCATCGGGCTGACCAGGAAGATGCCTGCGATGTGGAGCCCGGCCAGGTAGATCGTGGCGGTCTTCTCGTAGCGGGTGGCAATGCCGCGCCATTGTTTCAAGCGGTTGATGCATCGCTCGACGGTGTTGCGTTGTTTGTAGGGCCTTGACCCCTGATCTTGGACACACGAGACACTGGATCTTGAGGATCTGAGAACGGACATCTCGTGGTCATGAAGAACTACCCGCCGGAGTT